>JAENJF010000093.1 GCA_016844685.1 Candidatus Nitrosotenuis sp.
ATTTCCATCCCAATCAAAGATGCAAAAAAAGAATTGAGCTTGGTAAAAACACTTTTCGAGGGAGCTAATTTTGTTACAATTGATGCAATTGAGCACGACAAAAAAATTGCAATCATCCTTGGATTAACACACCTAGTTAACTTGGCGTTTGCAAACATACTGGCAAAAGATGACAAAAGTTCATTAACTGAGCGAATGTCTGGAACTACCTTTAGGATCCAAAAAATACTGACAGAAAGCATAATGACAGAGTCAACTGACCTAATTGAAACAATAATTTCAAATCCTGAAATCAGAAGAGCCGCAGAGGAACTTTGGAAAGACATTGGAAGACTCCTAACAGACATACAGGAGAACAAGTCAGAAGACATTACAAACTACATCAGAACAGTTCAGCAGGGACTGGCAAAGAATTCCAACTTGGAAGAATCCTACAAGAAACTAAATGTGATGATAAACGCCATTGAAAAATAAATCATCATGCGCTCCACAAAAATAGTAACATCGTTTGTGACATATAATGAAAAACTCCTCCTCCTAAAGAGAAGCAATCACGTAAAAAGCATGAAAGGTCTTTGGGGGGCAGTAAGTGGCATAATTGAAAACGGGGAAGAGCCGCTCAGGCGAGCAAAAATTGAAATTTATGAGGAGATTGGCGTAAAAAGCGACCAAATTCAGCTGTTAAAGACAGGGCATGAAATGGCAATTTCTTCGCCCCAGTATCCTAACCACCAGTGGATGGTGTTTCCATTCCTGTTTTCAATGAAACTCCAAAAGATTTCACTCAATTGGGAAAATGAGTCATACGTGTGGATAGAGCCTCAGGAAATTCACAAATACGATACAGTTCCAAGTTTGTCCGAAGTATTATTCAACTTGCTGTAGGCTTTCGTTTTCTTTGACATACTTTCTTTGCTGCGGCAGCATCACATAGACACATGCCCCGCCACACATCGTGCAGGGGACATTGTTTCCAGCCCGTTGTCCTGTTCGGTTGTGTATTTTAGCTGCCATTTCGGGATCTATTGATAATGCTATTTGTTTTTCCCAGTCAAGTGTGCGCCTTGCCTCAGTCATTTTCATGTCCCAGATTATGGCTTTTTCTCTTAATTTGACCAAGTCCCCAGCATGTGCTGCAATTCTATATGCAATCAGTCCAGCCCTTACCTCTTCTGCATTCGGAAGCGCCAAGTGTTCGGCAGGTGTAAGATAGCACAATAGATCAACTCCCTCACTTGCCGCAATTGCAGCTCCAATAGCACTTGAAATGTGATCATATCCCGATGCAATGTCTGTCACAAGTGGTCCGAGTACATAGTATGGGACATCGCCAATTAGAGACTTTGCCAGTCGAACGTTTGCTGCAACTTCGTTTAGCGGCACGTGTCCTGGGCCTTCGACCATCACCTGGATGTCTTTTTCATGCGCCTGCTTTGTCAATCTTGATATGTTTATCATTTCTTGGACTTGGAGTTCGTCATGAGAGTCAAGAATCGAGCCAGGTCTAAGGGCATCGCCAAGACTGAATGTAACGTCGTATTTTTTTGCAATTTCCATAAGATAATCATAATGAGTAATGTAGGGATTTTCCTTGTCGTATTTTAGCATCCATGCAGCAGTGATCTTGAGGATTCTTTTTGCTATTTCCTTTGATATGCCAGAGTGAATTGTGGTATAATCAACTCCATCCTTTGCATTGTTCTCAAAGGCGTTTAGAAAGTCGTCCTCTGTGATATCTAGTGGATTTTTGTGCTTTTCAACTCCATAGTTGTATGCTTCGTAAATTGGAACCGTTCCAAAGGTTATCGGTGCTGCCTCTAGCAATGCCTGTCTTATTGCACGAACATCGCCACCGTCACTTAGATCCATAATTGTGTCAGAGTGGTGTTTTACTGCAACTTTGGCCTTTTCTATTTCCTCGTTTAGATCCACTTTGAGCGTAGATGTGCCAATGTTCACATTCACCTTGGTTTTTAGTCCCTTTCCTATTCCTACCCGGTGTACTTTTTGTGGCCTGACATTGTTACTTGGGATTATAATTGAGCCGCTTGCAATTTTTGATCGTAGCCAGTCAAGTGAAACATCCTCATCACGAGCAACTTGTTTCATCTCGTCAGTTATCATACCACGTCTTGCGGCGCTCATCTGTGTTCCCATGTGTTCTAGTACGCCGTATCCAGATTTAAACAGTAGCGAAAAATAATCAGCATTTGAAAATATCATTAAATAGAATTATTGTTAGAATGAATAATTTCACAAAAACACTATTACGACATGTTTACCAAGGCATGTCATGAATGTGCTATCAATAGGGGGCTCTGATCCTTCATCAGGCGCAGGGATTCAGGGAGATATCAGAGTAGCATCTGCACTTGGTGTGAATTGTTTTAGTGTTATTACAGCTATAACTAGCCAAAACTCTACAAAATTTTCAGGTGTAGAGCCGATTTCTCCAAGAATGATTGAAAGGCAAATAGATTCCATATTTTCTGATTTTAAGGTCGATGTCATCATAATTGGAATGGTTTACGATTCAGATACAATACAAATTATTCACTCAAAGCTAAGGGGGAAGGAAATACCAATCATACTAGATCCGGTCATAGAATCCACAACTGGAGGAATGCTGCTAAAAAAATCTGCGCTGGAGTCATTTAGAAGGTTTCTTATTCCATTATGCTTTGTCATAACTCCAAATGTACTTGAGGCAGGCATACTATCTGGAGTCAAGATCACAAAAAAATCAGACCTTACAAAGGCAGCAAGAAAACTGTCTAGTCTTGGCGCAAAGAAAATAATCATAACGGGCCACAAATTTGTCAAAAACAAAATTTCCGATTTTGTTTATGAAAATGAAATAGTCCACACCGTCTCAGGTGACAAGATAAACTACGAGACTCGTGGAAGTGGCTGTACTTTTGCCTTTGCACTAGGATATGCGATTGCTTCAAAAAATACGCTCAGCGATGCGGTGAAGTTTGCAAAAAATTTCACGTATCAGTCCATAGAAAATTCCCTAGTATTAGGACATGGTATCAAGATGACAAATCCAAGAGATAAAATCAGAAGGGATTTGAGTTCTGCCATCATAGAGTTTGAAAATCTAAAAAATTCATACAGATTCATTCCAGAATGCCAGACAAACTTTGTGTATTCAAAACAAAATCCAAAGTCAGTGTCTGATGTTTTGGGCGTCTCTGGCAGAATTGTAAAGGCTGGAAGAAGACTAGTCATTGCGGGGAATTTGGAGTACGGGGGATCAAGACATGTTGCAACCGCAGTTCTTACAATGCAAAAAAAATTTCCGAAAATTAGGTCTGCAATAAACATCAGATATGATCAAAAAATAATTGAAAAATTTCAAAAGGCAAAAAACAGAATTTTAAGCTATGACAGAGCAGGCGAGCCAGCCAGTACAAAGAACAAGGAAAATTCTTCCATCTCATGGGGAATAGAAAATGCCATCAAGGATTCAAAATCTGTACCAGATATGATATATCACAGGGGGGATGTTGGAAAAGAACCGATGATAATCATATTTGGGGAAAACCCAAAACAAGTCGTAACAAAAATTTCCAAAATTCTATAAAACGATACGGATAATTTTGTAAATCAACATAAATACTCTATATTTTCAATTAAAGACATGAAGGCAGTAATACTTGCCGGCGGCCTTGGGACAAGGCTGCAACCATACACCACGTTTCTTCCAAAGCCAATGCTTCCCCTTGGTGAAAAGCCCCTGCTTGAACACCTAATAGATTGGATAAAAAATAACAAAATAACAGACATTGTTCTTTGCGTAAGCTATCTGAGAAAAACAATTGAGGATTATTTTGAGGATGGCAGTAGGTTAGGAGTTAAAATAGAATATGCAGTGGCAAACAGACCGCTTGCAACTGCCGGTCAGCTTAAGACTGCCGAATCTTTCATTGATGACACGTTTGTCTGCGTGTATGGCGATTCTGTTTTCAATTTCAATTTAAGAAAGATGGTAAACCAGCACAAGGCAAAAAAGCCGTTTATCACAATGAGTCTACACCAGTACAAGACGACAATAAAGTACGGCGTTATTGAAACAACAAAGAGTGGCAAAGTAACAGCATGGAACGAAAAGCCAGAGATCAGTGCAGACATAAACATCGGATGCTATGTGATGGAACCCCAAGTGTTTGGATTTATTCCAAATAATGTCCCATATGGGATGGACGACGTAATCAAAAAGGCGCTTGCAAAAAAGAAAGTAGTCAACAGTTTCATAATAAAGAACGGCTTTATCGACATAGGGGACAAGGCCTCATACAAAAAAGCACACCAGGAATTCAGGGAAAAACTCGGCAAGATCTAAAGTAAATGACCGATATCATAATTCGAAAAATAGAAGAAGGTGATCTGAATAACGGCTTTTTAGAGTCACTTGACAGCCTAAAGATGGCAAGCAATCTAAGCAGGGAAAAAGCAAAAGCAATCCTAAAAAAAATAACAGCAAACACAAACCACGTGATTTTTGTCGCAGT
Organism: Candidatus Nitrosotenuis sp.; assembly: GCA_016844685.1. Lineage (GTDB taxonomy): Archaea > Thermoproteota > Nitrososphaeria > Nitrososphaerales > Nitrosopumilaceae > Nitrosotenuis. The sequence continues at coordinate 4,518 of JAENJF010000093.1, forward strand.
CCTAAACAACAGAATAATTGGTTCTACGACTATGTTCATAGAGCAGAAATTTATCCATGATGGCGGATTAGTAGGCCACATTGAGGATGTAGTGGTGTCAAAGGAGCATGAAGGAAAAGGAATCGGTTTTAGAATAATTCAAGCGGTTCTAGAATATGCCAAGAATCATGGCTGCTACAAGACTATTTTGGACTGCGACGATACAGTCAAGCCATTTTATGAGAGGCTAGGGTTTAAGCGACATTCGAACGGCATGAGATTTGACCACTAAAAGTATTCCTTGATTGGTCTCTTTTTTGTCCTAAACAAAAATGCGCCAGTTGCCATGACCGGTATCGATACTGCCATGAATAATTGCGGTACGACGATCACTGCAAACACCAAATAGTTCTTGTCTATTTTTGGAATCAGCATGTTTGCATAAAACATTCCAATTAACAGTGCTGCGCCTCCTGCCACTATGATACTGCCGACAGATCTAGAGCCGTATCTTTTTGATAAAATGAAAACAGTTCCCGCGATGATCATTGCGGGTGCAACCCCAATTGAGATGTACATTAGAATTTGTGGTTCTGGTTCTACCTCTATTTTTGGTGAAACCAAGAAAGTGTAAAATGTAACGATTTCTGCGCTAAACATGATAAACAGTCCAAGGCTTGCAATTGCCAGATATTTTTCAACTGCCACAAACTACAAGATTAAATTTAGATAAATAAATGGAGCTTTTCGCGTGTAATTTATGAATTGTGGATCTAGTAATTAGTCCCTATTGCAAGCATGACTTTGACGCCAAGGCCTAGGGGCAATTCATCCAAATCCTTGTTGTTTCTTGATGAAAAGCAGTGTGTTTTTTGTAGACACGGTTGCCTTTGTTTTTATTGGGTTTGAAAGAACTAGATTCTATGCTCAATTATTTCTCAATTACCTCATTTTTTAATTAAGGCTAAAAAAATGAGTTTATTGCTATTCAATTACGAAAGCAATCTTTACGTTTGCACGATACTCTGAAATTTTTCCATTTTCTATTTTTGCTTTGAATCCAAGAACATCTACTGCATGAA
>JAENJF010000029.1 GCA_016844685.1 Candidatus Nitrosotenuis sp.
CAACTTGGAGACAAAGGCGACAAAGGTCCGCCTGGAGAAAGGGGAGACAATGGTGATAAAGGCCCATCTGGCCCATCCGGAGACAAAGGCGACAAAGGTCCAACTGGCCCGCTTGGTGATAAAGGCGACAGGGGGGTTACTGGTCCACCAGGAGACAAAGGAGACAAAGGCGACAAAGGATTAACTGGTGACAAGGGCGACAAAGGAGACAAAGGATCAGCCGGACCTGTTGGGGACAAAGGCGACAAAGGCACATTGGGTTCTGCTGGTGACAAAGGAGTTACTGGTCCACTTGGACCACAAGGCGACAAAGGAGTTACTGGTCCCCTTGGACCACAAGGCGATAAGGGCACTACAGGCCCATCTGGTCCGCCTGGTGACAAAGGAATACCTGGAAGACCTGGTGAACTTGGTCCAAGGGGTCCACAAGGTCCATCTGGCGACAAAGGCCCACAGGGCCCATTAGGCCCTGTTGGCGATAAGGGATTACGGGGCCCCCAGGGAGAAGTTGGCGACAAAGGTCCACAGGGTCCACAAGGTCCAGCTGGAGAAAAAGGACTAACCGGAGTTCCCGGCCCACAGGGTGAACGTGGTCCAAGAGGCCCACAGGGTCCAATTGGAGAAAAAGGACTAACTGGTTCCCAGGGCCAACAAGGCGATAAAGGTCCAACTGGACCACACGGCCCGCAAGGAGAGATAGGCCCCCAGGGACTGTCTGGAGATAATGGTCCACAAGGCCCACAAGGCATTCAAGGCCCACAAGGTGAGCGTGGTCAACCTGGTCCAAGAGGTCCAGCCGGAGAAAAGGGCTCAATTGGCCCACAAGGCCAATCTGGCGATAAAGGCCCAAGAGGTCCACCAGGGTCACCAGGGCCACCAGGTCAAGCTGGCATGTCTGACGAACAAAAAGCACTATTTCGAGAATTACTTGAGATTCTTACTGCAAAGAGCATGATTACAACCGAAGAGCAAATAAAATTAATGAGCTATCTCTACTAGATGCAATGAGTGATGGTGCTAAAAAATTGAGCGAAACAAAATCTAAAATTGAATTTAAAATGTTGGACTATGAAAGAGATGGAAATGATTTTGTTGCATTCAAGCTGGAAGATGGAACGCTTGTTAAAGTTAAAGTTGATTTAGACCGAGTTGGCATCGCGACAAATCACAAAAATCCTGATGGAACCCCACATTATGCAGTCAACACCTCGATAAAGATCACAATAATTCCAAGTGAGCGAACATTCTCAGTTGAGAAAAACACTAATGATAAACACACGCCGCCACCCGGGCAAATGTTTAGCTGAGAAAAAATTTCATAAAAATAGTAAATTTACGTCAATTGTGATTGACGAAATTTTTTTTTGCGTTGACGAATTTATCGTCGTCGCCTTGGTGCTGCCTTTCGTCTTGAAGCTGCCTTTCGCTTTGGAGCCGCCTTTCGTCTTGGTGCTGCTTTTCGTCTTGAAGCTGCCTTTCGCTTTGGAGCCGCCTTTCGTCTTGAAGCTGCTTTTCGTCTTGGTGCTGCACGTTTAGCAATTGACTTACGTTTAGTAGCCATTACGCAAAATAACGATCACTGGCTTTTCTATAGCTAAACTAAACAAAATTACACAAAGTGATTACAAATAGTAAACGATTTTTTTCCAAAAATATTTTTTCAGATCGCAATTTTTTCAGTAAACACTTTCAGCTGACGGTCTTTTTCCTTGTAACCAACTTGTATGATTACAAATTGTGCATTTGTATTGTCTTCTACGTTTGTATGTTGCATTTTGAGGAAGAAAAACAAGCTCTTGCTTTGTTTTTGTCATACAAAATTTGCACCATCGGTTTTCAATTTCATGATCCATGTTGATCGTATTTTGATTTTTTTAACGCGCCTTTATTATTGTAAGTACATCTTCATCTTTTAAAACATGGTGAATGCTAACCCGCTGGCCTGCAAATTTGACACTCTTGCCCCAGACTAATCCATAACGAAATTCTTTTTTCATACTGCGATGCAACTTGTTGCAGACATCCTCTATTGTAGAATCCCTTCTGATAATTAATGGCTCTTCGTAGTCAGTCTCACCGCCCTTTGGTCTCATGTATATTCTAATAAAGTCAAGTTTTTCGTAAATTTTTTCTTTTAGCAAATCAACGTTTATGCCAGAATCTGCAGAAACTGGGAGAACTTCAGATTTTATCTTTGTCCTTACATTTTTTAGGAATTTTTGATCAACTAGATCAATCTTGTTTAAGACAGTTATGGACTGTGCATAATTTTTGTCCCCTGTAATGTGATCAACTAGCTGTTCAGCAGTAATGTCCTCTCTTATGAGTACTCTTGCGCTTGTAATTCCATAAACGTGCAGGATTTCTTTGAGAAGTTTTTCGGATAGTTTTGTAAGCTTTACCTGTTGAGCTATTGAAATTCCACCAATGGCTGCTTTCTCTATTATGATATTTGGAGGTTTTTGGTCAAGTCTTATTCCAATGTTATTGAGCTCATTTCTGAGCACATCTTCGTGGTATGGCTGAAACACATCAAGTATGAGTAAAACCAAATCTGCGCTTCGAGCAACTGATAATATTCTTTTGCCCAAGCCTTTTCCCTTCGATGCACCTTCTATGATTCCAGGTAAATCCAACACTTGAATTCTTGCCCCGCGATATTCTAGAATTCCTGGTACTACTGTTAGTGTTGTAAATCGATATGCGGCTACTGCTGACCTAGATCCTGTTATCTTGTTAAGAAGAGTTGATTTACCGACGCTTGGTAATCCGATGAGCACCACTGTTGCATCTCCAGTTCTCCTAATGTCAAATCCATCGGAACTAATTCCGCTTTTTTTCGTTTGAACTTTTTCTTGCTCTCTTCTTAGCTTTGCAATTTTTGCTTTGAGTAAACCTACGTGATGCTCAGTTGCCTTGTTTAGCTGAGTCTTTAGTATCTCGTCTTGAATTGCTTTTATTTTTTCAGGAATCCCCATTTTTCATTACCAAATTTTACTTTTCTTAACTAAATCTTATTTTTCCTTGATTGATTATTATCTGGGTGTGTGCAAATGCAGCTGTGAGACGCAAAACGTTTGCAGTCGATATTGATGGAACCATAACAGAAAATGGAGGTGGCAGAATAAATCTTGATGCATTGAACTCACTGCGTTACATCAGAAAACTGGGCCATAACGTGATTTTTGTCTCAGGTCGCTCATCAATTGAAGGGTATCTTCTTGCTGTGTATGGGGGACTAAACACAATTGCAGTGGGTGAAAACGGCGGCTGTATAACATATGGTGCAAACGACCACATTCTTCTTGGAAACAAGGAAAAATGCATTGAAGCACTACAAATGATCCGCTCAAAAATGACTGACATTGTAGAAAAACCCGTATTTCCGCGAATGACTGAAGTGGTGCTTGAGCGAACATTTGACATTGAGAAGGCAAAACATGTTTTGGAATACAACAAACTAGATGTAACATTGTCTGATAGCCAGTACGCAATTCACATAAATTCTGCTGGAATCAACAAGGCACGGGGTTTTGAGGAGGTCATGAAAAAACTCGATGTCTTGCATGATGATGTAATCTCAATAGGCGATAGTGATACTGACATTCCGTTGTTTAAGATATCAAAGTTTAGCATTGCTGTTGGCAATGCTTCAGAAGAAGTAAAATCCCATGCAACAATGTCTGTTTCATCACACGCGGGAGACGGTGTAATTGAAGCCCTTGATAAAATCGCCCCCCGTCTTTTGGAGATATAATAATGAGTTTTCGTATTCTACTTGATGAGATAAAATCAAATCTCTTACAAACTCTAAAAAGACTGGAAATTCCGGAAATACCTTTTGCATTAGAGCCAGCAAAATCTGGATTTGGTGATGTTACATGTAATATTGCATTTTTGGCCTCAAAACATTTGAAGAAAAAACCTTACGACATTGTAAAATTAATTTCCGAAGAATACCAAAAAAACTTGGGAGCACTTGTCTCCAAAGTAGAGCCTCACCAGTCTGGATATCTGAATTTTTATGCAAATTATGCGCCTCTAAATCGTCTCATAATAACTGCGACTCTGGATAGCAATTATGGGGCAGTGGACATTGGGAAAAATTCCCAAGTAATAGTGGAACACACAAGTGTGAACCCTAACAAGGCATTGCACATTGGCCATATCAGAAATGTTGTGATTGGAGATACAATCGCACGTATTCTTACAAAGGCAAATCATGATGTTGTTGTGCTCAATTATGTGGATGATTCAGGCCTTCAAGTGGCAGACATTATAGTTGGCTTCAAACACTTGGGTTTTTCAGAAACTCCTGCACCTGGACAAAAGTTTGATCATTATTGTGGTGATGAAGTATATGTCAAGACAACCGAACAATACCTGCAGAACAAAAATCTTGAAGAAATCAGAAATGACATCCTAAAAGAACTGGAAGACGGTAACACTGAGATTGCAAAATTTGGTAAAAGTATAACAAATAGAGTTCTTGCTGAACAGCTAAAAACATGCTGGCGATTAGGCGCATATTACACCTGCCTAAATTTTGAATCCGAAATAGTACGCTCACACCTCTGGCCCGAAATCTTTGAAAAACTAAAGGAAATGAATCTCATAAAATACGAAACAGAAGGCAAAAATGCTGGATGTTGGATAATCTTGTCCAAAGATGAAGACAAGGTATTGGTGCGAAGTAATGGTACTGCTACATACATTGCAAAAGACATTCCATATGCAGCATGGAAGCTTGGCCTAATAGATGACCCGTTCTACTACAAAAAATACACCGTTCAGAAAAACAACAAAATTTTGTGGCAAACTACACTTGAAGAAAACAATGAACCAAAACAGCATTTTAGAAGTAATATGGTAGTGACAGTTATCGATTCAAGACAAACACGGTTACAAAACATAATCACTGAACTGATTTCAAAGTTTGACACCAAAGAAAAATCTTACCTTCACTTAGGATATGAATCCGTAACGCTTAGCGCTGATACTGCAAATGCGCTTGGTATTGATACAAAAGGCAAAAACACTCAGATGTCAGGACGAAAGGGACTGTACATAAATGCTGATTCAGTACTAGACATGCTAGAACAAAAGACCATGGAAGAAACAAAGAAACGAAACCCCTCCCTCTCAAATGAATCTCTACGTGAAATTGCAAACAAGGTTGCAGTTGCAACCCTCCGATATGAGATGATAAAACAGGACCTTGACAAAATTATCACATTTGATTATTCCAAGTCTCTTAGTCTGGAAGGGGACACTGCATCTTATATCCAGTATGCATATGCGCGAGCTGTAAGAATACTTGAAAAGGCACAAACAAAACCTAACTTTGATGCATCATACGAACTGCTTGACAGTGAATATGAGACAAATCTTGTAAAGCTGATTGGAAGATTTGATCTGAATGTTCAGGATGCTGCAAATAATCTATCCCCAAAGGTAATTGCAAAATATTGTTACGGTTTGGCAGTTACATTTAATGCGTTTTATGAACATGTCAAGGTCTTAGATTCTGAGAACCCAGACATGGTTAATGCAAGACTCTGCCTTGTTCATTCTTTCAAATCCTGTCTTGAAGGGGCGCTTGATTTGCTTGGAATTGAAACCCCACCTAGAATGTAGTTACATGTCTGTTTACTTTAAACAAACTAGGGGATAATATCGAATTAATTCTAAAAATCGTAATATCATGACTCAATTGTGCACATCTAAATTATGTGATATGTGTGGATTTTGCAGTAAATCCGTTAATGTCACAGATGGAACCGTCCTGTATGATGGAAAATGGTATCATGAAAATTGTTGGGATGATTTAACAAAGAACAACGGTGGTTATAGTGGTAAAGGTAATTGTAGTAGACGATGATATAGATACAGTAGAGGTATTCTGCGAATATCTGGAGATTAAAGACATCACAGTTGTCGGACGGGGGCACAGTGGCAAAAAAGCAGTTGAACTGTATGAAAATCTACGTCCTGATTTAGTTCTGCTTGATGTGATGATGCCAGAGTATGACGGCTTTTACGGCTTGAAACACATTAAAAAAATCAATCCTGAGGCCAAGATAATAATGGTCACAGCTGATCTTACCTATGACACAGAAAAAAAGCTAAAAGAGCTTAATGCTTCAGCAGTAATCTACAAACCATACGAAATTGACAGTGTCATTGAAACAATACACAAAGTCCATGGCGGAATAGTTACAATCGCACAGTGACTGACAAACACTATATGTGCGAAAACGCATTACACGAAATATGCGAATACTGCTAGCAGACGATGAGCCAGATCTTCTGTCTCAATACACCACTGTGCTTGAGGATAGGGGCCATTTTGTCATGACTGCGTCTGACGGAGAGTTATGTGTAACTGCTTATGCAAAAGAATACGCCGCAGACCAAGAAAATCCGTTCGGCGCTGTAGTTCTGGATTACTCTATGCCAAACATGAATGGCCTTGATGCAGCAAAGGAAATACTTGCAATCAATCCATCTCAAAGAATAATATTTGCATCTGCATACGTGCAGGAAACTCTAGTTAATTCAATCAAGAACCTCAAACAGATAGTCGAATTGTTGCAAAAGCCATTCAGTCTTCAAGATTTGATTGACACCATAGAGGACAAGAACATCTATGATGAGCTTGCAAAATTAAACGTCGACATACAAAATCTCAGAGATCTTGAACCAACACACGCGCAAATACGAGACTATCTTGACGCATTACGAAAAATCCAAAAGGCGAAAACCTTCTAAAACCGCCATTAGTTAGGTTCTTATCTAAAAATTTTTTCACAAAATCATGAATACGATAAAAACCAACTCGTATGTTTTGTTCTTTTTCAATGATTCTAAAAAATGGCTAAATAAAATCTCAAAGGAGCAGGTCTTGCATACCCACATTGGGGTTATACGACACAGCGACGCAATTGGAAAGGAATTTGGCTCAAGACTGCGTACAAACAAGGACAAGTACGTTTACCTTCTCAAACCGACAATTCATGACTTTGTCATGAAAAGCCAACATGGTACACAAATCGTATACCCAAAGGACTTGGGATACATCATGGCAAGGGCTGGAATTCAAAGCGGCCAAACAATACTTGAAATTGGAACTGGAAGCGGGGCTCTTACCACATTTTTGGCTAGCATAGTAAAACCTCGTGGCCACGTCCATACATTTGATGTAGAGCCACAATTCATGGAGATTGCTAAAAAAAACATCACCAAAGCGGGGATGATAAAATACGTAACTATGAATGAGCTTGATATCAAGACTGCCAAGAAAATGCCGTTGTCTGATGCTGATGTGGCAGTAGTTGATCTAGGTGACCCATGGGTCGTCCTGCCGCAGGTACGCAAAATGCTCAAAGGAAGCGGTGCGTTTATTGCTATTTGTCCAACCATGAATCAACTTGAAAAACTGACTATGGGACTAGTGGAAAATGAATTTACAGATATTGAATGCACAGAACATATCTTACGAACGATTGATGCGAGGGAAGGAAAAACCCGTCACTCTTTTAGGGGAATAGGGCATACCACCTATCTTGCGTTCGCAAGAAAGGCATTCTATGACAGAAAAGAGAAAAAAGAACCCCAACCTGAATAATTCGCACTGTTTGAATATATCGCACAAACATAATCTAATAGTCTTTTTATGTGTTGGACTATTGATGTGCATTGCCCTCAGAATCTAAATCTAACATCGTTTCTCAGGTAAATAAGGCAAAACAAAATCTAAATAATTTTGGAATGATTAATCCTGAAAACCAGGTAACAAAAGAGGATCTGCAAAAGCTTAGCTTTGCAGGGGACATTAGTAAACTAAAGTCAATCAAAAGAGAAAAGATGCTAGAAGACCTATCTAGTCTTCTTAACGGCAAGATACGTGAACTAGAGCGACAAGAACAAGGAGAAAAATGGAAAGAAACAATGCTACAAGAACTTAATTTGGCATTAAATGAAAAAATAACCCAGTTAGAGCTAGCAAATACTCAACTGGCAGAAGAAAAGAAGCACTCTGATGAACTAAACAGCCAATTGCAGGAAACTCTACAAAAACTGCGTCACTCCGAAGAACAGCTAACATTGGAAAGAGATTGGCTTGTTGAACAAGTGGAGATAAAATCATTAGAAGTAATTGAAACAATTAGGCAAATGATCAAAACCGAAGGAAAGGACAAAGAACCAACTAAATAGAAGAAAATTTATCCGTACTTACATTAATTCTCAGTGTGGCAACAAGACTACAGCCGACTATAATTAAGAAATTCATTCCTCCAAGAAAGCAAAATTCTCGTAAAGGGGATAATGGAAAGGTATTGGTTGTTGCACTGATCTAGTATACACATGCGTTCCAAAAATCATCACCGCCTCGGTTCGTGCAATATCACCAAATCTTATTGTGATCCCAATGGTTGATGCCAAGCTTACACGCGGCGCAGCAAACAAACTGCTTGGGCAAACCCCGAATGATTTAGATTCTGCAACAATAGGAATGGGCCTTTCTATACCTGACGAAGAAGCACTAAAACTGTTGGTAAAATCCCTGGCCTCTCAAGACGTGCGAATATCGCTTGATGCGAGTGCACTAGTCAGCTACATCTTGCCATTCTTGCCGCAAAAAAATATTGTATTGACTCCACACGCGGGCGAATTTAAAAGAACATTTGGAATTATGCCGTCATCCTCAATAAAAGAAAGGACTGCAATAGTTGAAAAGTTTGCAAAAGAGCACTCTGTAACAATACTCCTCAAAGGCAGCACAGATGTAATATCAAATGGAAATCGAACCTTTGTAAATCCAAAAAACCTCGCATCTATGACAGTTGGAGGAACAGGGGATGTATTGTCAGGCCTTGTTGCAGGCCTACTTGCGCGAAATCGTAATACGATAGAATCGGCAGCGGCAGCATCTTACATTAATGGAATGGCAGGCAGGATGGCACAAAAAAAGAATGGCCTGCATATTATGGCAACTGATCTGATAGATAACATACCTGCAGTAATGAAACCACTTGACAGAATTACAAAATGAACCAAATATTAAAACACGTTGACAAAAACATCAACCGTCTCATCAAAGACCTCCAAATTCTAATACGGCAACCAAGTGTCTCTGCAAAAAATCAGGGAATTGAAGAATGTGCAAAACTAGTGAGTAATACATTAAAAAAATCTGGAATTCCATCCGAAATACTCCGTCTAAAAAAAGGCGTAGCACCAATCGTTTTTGGACACGTAAGATCAAAGAAAAACCCAAACAAAACACTGCTGTTTTACAATCATTATGACGTTCAGCCAGTAGAGCCGCTTGAACTGTGGGAGGATGATCCGTTTAGCGGCAAGATAAGGGGGAACAAGATCTTTGGCCGCGGCTCAGCTGACGATAAGGGCGAACTCATAACTAGAATAAAAGCGGTAGAATCGTTTTTGAAAATAACTGGCGACGTTCCATGCAACATCAAATTTGTAATAGAAGGAGAAGAAGAAATTGGCAGCACAAACATTGAAGCATACCTGAAACGATTCAGGAAAAAATTCTCATGTGACGGAGTAATCTGGGAATTTGGCTATGTAGATTCCAAGAACCGGCCAATCATTGGACTTGGCATGAAAGGATTACTGTATGTAGAACTATCCATAAAGGAATCAATCCGAGACGCACACTCTAGCCTTGCAGTAATTATCAAAAATCCTGCCTGGCGACTGGTCGATGCATTAAAAACGCTGCAGGATTCATCGGGAAAAATTCTCATCAAGGACTGGTATCGGGAGGTAACACCATTTAGTAAAAGCGACCTAAAACTGCTAGGCAAAGAGCCCTTTGATGAAAACTCGTTCAAAAAGGAATACGGCATCAAAGGATTTGTGAATGACAAAAGAGGACTTGAAATCAAAAAAGCGCTGGCAGGTGATCCGACATGCAACATAGCTGGACTTGTATCTGGATACACTTTGGATGGCGCAAAAACCGTTCTCCCATCATCCGCACTTGTCAAAATTGATTTCAGACTTGTTCCAAACATGGATCCAAAAAAACAGCTTGCTAGACTACAAAAGCACCTAAAACAAAATGGATTCTCTGACGTCAAAATCAAAATGTATCACGGTGAGGCTGCAGCAAGAACAAATCCATCAGATCCATTTGTCGCTCAAATTAAAGAGGCCGCAAGGGAATCATTTGGAGATTTCGTAGTCAATGTATCAAATGCCGGAACTGGGCCGATGCATTCATTTGTAAACGTGCTTGGGGCGCCGTGCGTCTCAATTGGATCCACGTACATGTTTTCAAGGATTCACTCGCCAAACGAATTTGCGAGAATTGATCTTTTGAGAAAAACCACAAAATGCATATGCCTGATCATGGACAAGTTTTCAAAACACGACTAGTCGACGTGCGTAATTATTCCGAAAAGACTTTAATGTGCAGTAAAAGGGATTGAAAACATGACTGCAATGTATATGCCTGGTGCAACAGCCGTTGGAATAACCTTCAAAGATGGCGTGGTCATTGCAAGCGAAAAAAGAATAGCATATGGAAACTTTCTGGTAAGCAAAACCACCAAGAAAACATTCCCACTCACAGACAAGGTAGGGGCTGCATGCGCAGGACTAGTAGCGGACATGCAAATTCTTGCTTTACAAATAAGGGCACTTACAAAAATTAGAAAAATGGAACTAAAACGAGACGTTCCACCAAACTCTGTTGCAAAAATGATATCTAATTTGATGTATGAGCGCAGATTCTTTCCGCTTCTCACACAGGTAATTGTCGGGGGGATAGTTGACAAGCCAGCAATCTATACGTTGGATCCACTGGGCTCTGTATTGCCAGATGAATATGCCGCAGTAGGCACCGGTGCAGAAATGGCACTTGGCGTCTTGGATCCACAATTCAAGGAAGGGATGTCAGAAAAAGAAGCAGTTGATCTTGCACTAAGATCAATCAAGACTGCAACAATGAGGGATTCATTTAGCGGCGACGGAATTGACGTCCTTGTAATTACAAAACAAGGCATAAAAGAATTTACAGAAAAACTCTAGTACAAAATTTAGAGTTTATTATTAACCATGCAGTTGATTTAGCTCGTCTTTGAATGTGATCCTGTTGCTATTTTTGATTATGATTTGTTTTTTGGTTCTAAAAACGACGCAAATTTCTATCAACCGAAATTTAACCGACTTCTATGCTCAAGGGTTGACAGAATTTCCCATATTATGTGATACCAGCCCATAATTTCTTAATATACTTGGTTTAATACATAACATTCATGAAATATTGTCATGATTGCTTAACTCCAATTAACCGTAATTCATCCGAGGAATATTGTACTTTCTGTAAAAGAGATAGAGCACTTAAAAAAAATCCTGACCCTGTAGCCTAACCTCTTTCTGTTTTACAACAATCCTAATCCACATCATAACGAGAAAGTGATGATTTTTTATGCGTGAAAGGGATGATTCTATTTTTACAGAAAAACTTTAGAGCAAAATTTAGAGTTTATACACTTTCATCGGTGTGTGAATTTAGTTTATTTTTCCAGAATTTTCTCATATGCGATTCCGATTCCTTTTGGACTGGTTATTCTATTTCTCATGAGTGAAAAAGCAGAGCGAATTGAATAACTACAATGAAAATAGGTTAGGAGTAAACGTTGTCTTGACTGTAAAAAACAGGTGGTTACCAGCTCATGTCTAGATAAATTTGAAGTCGATTCGAGATCAAAGAAATTGGCAAAGTGACAAAAATCTTGTTAATGATAAATCACGTTATTTGATTTTATTATTTTGCCAGATCCAGTGATTGGTGTAATCCCTTGTATCGGTTTCGAATGGTCACCTCAGTTACACCGGAAGCGAGTGAAATTTCTCTTTGTGATACTTTGATGTCATGTTTTAAACATGAAATGTATAGTGCTGCAGCTGCAAGTCCCATTGGGTCTTTTCCTGCAGTTATCTCTTTACTTTTTGCCTCAATTAAAATTTCAAGAGCAAAACGCTGTGTTTTTTCATCTAACCCTACTCTGCTTGCTATTTTGGATACACAACTGATAGAATCCACCACTGGCATCTTCAAGTCTAGTTTGTTGACAAGCATTCGATAGCTCTTTGAGATGTCCTTTCTTTTTACATTCATTGCATCTGAAACATCGTTTAATGTCCTTGGAGTTCCTCCGTCTCTGCATGCTGCATACGCTGCGGCTCCAAGAACTCCTTGAATAGACCTGCCTCTAACAAGGCCAATTCCTACGGCTTTTCGATAAATAAGGGCAGCTTTCTCAACTACCGCATCAGACAATGTAAGTTTGTCCTTCAGTTTGTCTAATTCAAAAAATGCCGTCCTTAGATTCTTGTCTACCTGTTCATGGGTTTGGCTTCTATTATCCCAAATTCGAAGTCGCTTTATACTGTACTTCATAGATGAGGACAGTGATTTTCCAGTCACATCTTTGTTTGTATTGCCAATTATTGTGGCAAGTCCTCTATCGTGTATTGCAAGTGAATTTGGTGAACCCGTTCTGCTTTTATCTCCCTGATTATCTGAAAATGAATGTTGTCCAGAGCGAGAATCTTCGATACGTTCGACAATGACAGTACCACAGGTTTGGCAATATCTTTCACCTGTAGACGCATCTGTCAGCATGAGTCCTTTGCATCGTCTACAGCCACTATCAAAGTTTAAAGTTTGCATAATCATAATTCTAAATATGAAATTTTATTTACCTAAATTATTTTTCCTTCTCAATTCCCATCAGAGTCAGAGTAGAGCGAATTCTATCAATTACTCGAATTTTTGATGAAATGATGTCCCTTACCATGTCTGCAGTTGGCGCCTCGATTTTTGTTATTATGTCATATGCACCAAATACTCCCTGCGTTTCCACCTTGTTGATCGATTTTAACTCTGAAAACACTTTTTCTTCTGAGCCAAGATCACAATTTATCAAAACGTATGCGGTTGTCATTATTTATCACTCTGACATGTATTTTTGGAATAACTCATCGATATGATAAGCACGTTTACGTATATATAGCGATGTATTCAAAAAGTGACAATCTATGTGTGTTTTAATTAATTAAGTTAACATTTGTATAATAAAACTAGTTTGAATTAAAAGCATGCACAGAGCATGGAATTATATCAACAGAAATTTTGTTTAATCGATTCTATTTTTACAGAAAAGCTCTAGTCTTTTAGAGATTTTTTAATTTCCCAATATATATCAGAAATGTAGTGCATATTTTCAACAACTTGGCCTTTTACCATCTCTGATAGTTCTTTGCTAGATACAAGTGCACGTCCAACGGCAAGAACCTTTCTTTGTGATTCCTCTACTATGCACACAAGCTGGTCCTTTTCAAATTCTGTAAATATTTTCACACCTGGTCTCATGACATTTGCGCCATTGCACATGAACTTTACAGCACCCATATCTACAGTAACACTTGGGAATTTCTCCAGTATTTTTGCGTCTGTCAAAAATGGCAGATAATTTTGCCCTATTTTCAGTGCAGTCAAACCTTCGCCGATTATTATTCTTGCACCTTCGTCTAACTCGTAAATTTTCAAATTCTTTATCTTTGGCAGCTCAAACTTCCATTGCGCATTGATCTCCTTTAATACATCAGCGGTTTCAGTCTTTGAAATGAGATTTGATTTCAATCTCTTGATATTTCCTTGCGAATGTCCAAAAGGTCTCTGAGTATGGAGCTTGCAGTCTCAGTTCCACCAGCCCCTTTACCAATAATGGTCTGAGTGCCAGAGTGCTCCGATGTAAATGAGATTGCATTTAATGTGCCATTAACACAAAGCGGGTCATCTATGGATATCTCGCGTGGGCTCACAATTAGCTCCTTGTTACAAGACGCAATTAACTTGACAGCGCATTTTTTCTTTGCCGCGTCTTTGATGTCTTTAGTAGTTACGTTTCGTATGCCTGTTCTTTGTATGTCTGGCATTGTTACCTTCATTCCCATTATCCAATTTGCCAAAATTACAAGCTTTGCTGCCGCGTCAAAACCGTCCAAATCAAGTGATTCGTCTGCTTCTACATATCCTCTTGATCTTGCATCCTTTAATGATTCTCCAAAACTCATACCATGTGCCATGTTGGTCAAAATGTAGTTTGTTGTGCCGTTTAGAATTCCTGCAAAAGAGGTTATCTGCTCTCCACGTAAACTATTTTTCGCATAATCTAAAATTGGGGTTCCACCGCCAACCGTTCCACTGAATCTTAACAACACTTGATTGTACGTTGCAAGCTCCATCAGTGATGGAAACGCCAGTGCAAGTGGTCCTTTGTTGACAGATATTACATGCATTCCATTTTTCATGGCAGATATGATGTGCGACATGCCAGGCTCTGCATCCTTGTAGTTGCTTGCAGTCGTTTCAATCAACACGTCTGCTTCTACATTATTTATGATGTCTAGTCCAGACCAGTTTTTCTTTGTATTATCATAGTTTTTTATTGTACCGAATTTTTTTTTGACCTCGACTAGTCTGTTAAGATCAAGACCGGATGGTTCTACCACTCCTCCCTTGCTATCAAATGCTCCGACTATTCTTGGTTTAAGCCCATACTTTGCATACAGATCATCCATTCTTGAAACTAGTAGTTTTGCCAAGCTTTGTGCAACTGTGCCAAATCCGCAAACAATTATGCGCAAGTCTTGCTACCCCAATTAACCAAAAGATGTCTCATTCCCAATCGTTTTATTTTATCGCTAATTTATTAATGATATTGATATTATGTTTGGTTCGTTTTATCGGGAGTCGTTTTTTCTAATTTCAGCGAGACTGAATTTATGCAATATCTGGAAAACGTAGGCTTTGGGCCGTCATCAAAAACATGTCCTAGATGGGCGCCACATTTTGCACACATCACCTCTGTTCGTGTCATGCCATACGCCGCATCTGTTTCGTATTTTACGCTGTTTTCCTTTAGTGGCTCAAAGAAGCTGGGCCAACCTGTACCTGAATCAAACTTGGTGCCTGAGCCGAATAACTCGTTTCCACAACAAGTGCATCGATAAATTCCATCGTCCTTGCAGTAGTTGTATTTGCCTGTAAATGGGGCCTCTGTCTCCTTTTTCCTACAAATATCAAATTCTTCTGGACTGAGGACTTGTTTCCATTCTTGGTCAGACTTTGAAATTTCGTCCACGAAATCTATATGTGTCATAGGTATTATATGATTTTTCCAATTCTATTTTTGGTCTTTTCTTTTTTCTTCAATTCGTTTTTCAGATTCGAATCGCTCAAGTTCATACGTATTAAGATCGGCAAACTTGATGATCTTTGACAAGTTGGGATGCGTTTTCTTTATTGCCAAAAACATTTTTTGTGCTACTTGCCTGTAATCTATGTGTCCTTGAGGTATAGTTCTTAGCTCAATTAGATGAGTTGCCTCGCGTAAATTTAATCGCATAAAAAACGGATAGTTGTATGCAAAGTTCACAACATATTGAGATTGATCTGGATATTTTGTCCGTAATGAATCAAAAACTCGTTTTGAAGCATTCATGCATTCCTTGTACTCTTTTTCAACTCCAATCTCCCTGATTTCTTTTGGAGCAACATAGCCATGATCTGTTGTCAGAAGTTGCCTTTCAAGTGTAAGTATTCGATGTCGGTGCAAATCTCGAAACATTCCAAAATTGCCAATTATGTCAAACGTGTACTGTGTCATCTCAAAAGCTCGTGGCAGTCTTTGCCTTCGATTTTGTCTTAGTTTTGCAAACGTGTTTATGATTTTAATTTTCTCTAAAGGGCTCATCTTTTTTACATCTAATAAAATATCTCGGTACGACGAGCCATGTGACTGCTCGTACATTGCAGCTGCAACTATTTTGTTTATTGCGTCTGACTCTGGCTCTGATTCTACGAGATGTACTGACGGTCCTGCTGCTTTGGTTTTTACTTTTTTTGCTAGACTGAGACCTGTTTTTTGCAGTTTTTTGAGGTATTCCTGCATGGCAACTCCATATTTGTCGTCTGAGCGTCTGACAAACGACTTGATTGTGGTATCAAGCTCATGTTTGATTTTTTGGGCAAGTATTCTTTCTTCTTCGAGGCTGGATCCAAACAAAATTGTGAGCAAGTACTCAAAGGCCCGACCGTTTCCCGTCACACCAACATTGGTAAGAGTTGAGGCTGGAAGTAGTCCCCTTAGAATGTCAAGTGCTTTTGCTTTAGTTGATGCATTGTATATGAAAGTGGCAGATTTTATGTCAGAATCATTTTTTAGCTTTGTGAAAACAACTTCCTTTCCTAAAACAGAGTCTTTAAATTTGAAATTCCCAATTGGTTCTTTTTCTCTAACATAATTTATCATTGGTTGAATGTTTTTTGAATAAACATCAAAGTCCAAATTACATGATTCAACATAACTATCAGCAAATTTTGAATTCATTATTGCGGGATCCATGTAAAATTTGTACATGTTGTTGATTTTTTTATCCCATGCAACATAACGCGATGATTTTTCCAAATATGACATGCCAATTCTTCTGTCTTCAATTTTTTTTACTGCAATGTTTGATATTCCCTCAATTGCAATTTGCGCAATTCCAAGCTCTGCAACAGAGTCATCGCCGTACTCGACGAGTACCTTGTTGTAGAATTCCTCCCCGCGGTTTTTGTTTATCAAAAATTCGTCAAGAAATATACGCCTCATGCTTTTGTCAGTTCTGCTATATCGTGACATGAGGGCGCCGCGATCCACCTGTTGAGGTGTGATTATTGCAAACACCGAATCATCCACATTTGAGAAATGTTCCAAAAGAATTTTTTCTTCTGATGCACTGAATTCTTCTGTCAACAGATTCCAGACTTTGTGATTATAAATAAACTATTTCTGCTTTATTTGAATCAGATCTGGTCCTTGTGTATTTGCCTTGGATTGCCATCGTAACAACACTTCTTTCATGGAGTTTGCGTCGCCTTCGTTTTCTGTATACATTAGCATTGTGATCCAGCGACCTTTTCCGGCTTTCCCCCCAACCGAATTCATCCAGAAATTCGTTGGCAGGTTTTTCATTGCCTCATTATTTGGATCCTGACTAAAGTCTATCCAACGCTTTGACACAAAGTGAAGAATTTGGTCTAATCCGTCTTTTTCTATCATGGAAAGTGTTTTTTCGACTTTGCATTTTAAAATTGCGAAATCTGGGTTTGTTAAATTGTTCTTACCAAAACTAGAAAGCTTGTTAACACTTCCTAGGTTATATGAAACGCTCAAGTTTTATCAATGAACAAGGACGAAATAGAGATTATCGGCAAGCAAGTCAAAGACATGTATGGTACCCACATGGGTAAAGTTATTGGAACAATAACTGACATTGATGGCTCCATACAGACTGTGGGAATTGATTGTGGTCTTGAAGGGCTAAGACAAGTCCCATTTGAACAACTCGTAGTTCAAGGCGAAGTCGTGATCTTTATACCAAAATGGAGACTCGATTCACAACGATTCCTGCGTGAGAAAGGACTCACAATAAGACGTCTCAAGGCATTAATCGACATCGTTTCAGAAAACGACGATATGCGAGATGACGCAGAAATCATCCATGAAAAGTACAAGTCAAAACTGCTGACGCTAGAGGAAGCCGAAAAACAAATCACAACCAAACTAACAGAACGATTAGAAGAACTAAACGGCCAACTAAAATCAGTCAAGATTTTGCTATTTGACGCAAAGGTTCAATTCAAGAGCAACGAAATCTCTGAATCAAAATATGATCTCATAAAGACACACACTGGTGAAATGATGGAGCATATTGATCATGAAAAGGCAGAGATTGTCAACATCCAAAGAAGAATGACTGATCTGTCATTGGATGGGGCTCAAGCACAGATAAACCAAAAAGAGCAAATAGAACAATCTGCAGTTTCATACCTTGTAACCAATAATGGCAAAGTCGAGGCTCACACAACGCCTTCTTACCAAGCAAACGAAGTAAAAGCTGAAGCACCGCATCCTGATCAGACAAACGTGCAAAGTCAAACTTCAGAACCACATCAGGTAGAACCCCTTGGCGCATCTGTCAGTACCCCTCCGGCCGAATCAAACAGAGAGGAAACCTGGCGATCACCAATAGGTCAGAATGATAATCCTACCACACCTGCAAAACCAAACCCTGACAAGAACCGGACTGATTGGTTTGCAAGCATGGAAGCAACATAACA
>JAENJF010000030.1 GCA_016844685.1 Candidatus Nitrosotenuis sp.
GATTTATCATTTTGGCGACCTATTGTGCCTGAATCTAGTCCTGATAAATGGAAGCCTTGATCCGCTTCTTCAATAAAGCATTTAACATTGTGTTGTATAGCAAATTTGTGAACATAAAGCGAGTCGGAAATGTCATCCTTGCAGTCAAGGATTTGGACAAATCTGTAGAATTTTATCACAACGTCATGGGACTTCCAATAAAAAACCAGAGAAGGTCTTGGGTAGATTTGGGGCAGTCAGGTGCACTTTTGAGTCTACATCCAGCATCGTTGACTGCAAAGCACTTTGGAACATCACTTGAAAACGGCATTGTGATTGGATTTTTGGTAGGCGACGTAAAATCTGCAATTGATGAGCTAAGGGCGAAAGGTATCACCATATACCGAGAGATAGTAGACCGGGAATCTGGAAAAAACGCCATAGTTTTAGATCCAGACGAATACATGGTATCTCTATTTGAGCCAATATTTGCCGATAAAGAACAGCAAACAACTGGCTACCACGGATTTACGCCAGCCTAGAACAAACTCTTAATCTTTTTGATTGTATCGTCCAACGATTTTATGCTAGGATTGAGCGATACATAATACACAATGTTTCCGTCCGGAACACAAACAATTACCGCTTTTTTGTGTTTCAGTACAACGTGATCCAGCGAACCAAATGCCTTTGACTGGGCGTGTCGCAGGGTAATCAGATTTGAAACAATAAAGAACTCGTTTTTTGCATCCTCTGGCTTTAGAATTGGTTTTATTCCAGGCGTTATTATTCCAGTGAGTGTCCTTCCGTATTCATTAATTACTCCGGCATATCGAATCGATTTTGAAATTGCAAGAATTTTTTGACAGTTTTTCCTATAGGACAGAATAGAATCCTTCCATTTTTGTTCAGGCGTTTTGCTCATATCATTACTACGCAAATCAAAAGTTAAAAGAGTTTGTGATCTTGATAAAATCAAATGAGTACAGACCCTGATCCAATCAGAATGATTCATTTGTTGCTTGGCTCCGAAGTCAGCAACTATCTTGAAAGCAGTGAGAGGTTGAATCTTAATACCTGCCTACAAAAGACCCAATCAAGCAATTCATTGGATGATAACGAATTAGAAGTAATACGGCGGATTTTTAGAAAATACAAAAAATATCTAATCTAACCGTGCATTTTTGATTTTGCCAACTGGTCAAAGCGCTTTTTCAGTTCAGCGTTTTCTTTGCGCAGTTTTTTGTTTTCACCCTCAACTACTTCTGGTTGGGCTTGAGAATACATTGGGTGTCCTGGCGGAACCATCTTTGAGGTCATCTCAAGCAGGCTTGAGGCGTGTTGAAGGTACAGCTTGTTAAAGTCATGCAATTTTGCAGTGAATGTTTCATTTTCACGGATGATTTTTTCCTTGAGTTTTGCAGGATTCATTGAAAACGGCGCATTTGTTCCAGGCGGATACAATGGAAGACTAAAAGGGCTTAGGTTAAACCCTGTCGGATAACCATACATCTCCATGAACGTTTTCATTTCTGCTGGATTCATGATATTGTTGCTAGAAATAATGAGGTATTTTTGCTTTGGCATCCAGGCATTAGATATACTAGGTTCTGACATACTCCAACCCTGAAAGGGGTGGGCTTTCTCGCCGTGTTTTTTGTAAATTCAGTGGCATTTCTTATCAAATTGAGCTGATCTCAGATCCTTATAGCGATCAGAGATCGCATACAGATCGTAATGAAGGTAGACTTGAAGAACTGTATAAAATGCAAAAAAAACATCGCCGACAGTGAACTACACAAAATCATAATTTATGTGGTAAGTGAAAGATTTACGGATCATCATTATGAACATGTAGAGTGTCCAGACAGATTCACAATCTAATCAATGCATGCATATACTGGATATAGTTCACCGCTAGACCGATGATATTTCCATTCGTTGTTCTTCCAGACAAGTTTTTCAAATGACGGTTGAATTGAAGGATGAACCCTTGCGTATACATCATCGCCTACAAGAATTTGGTTTGGTTTTGCCATGCTTTGGATTTTTGCTGCAATATTCATTGTTGGACCCAAAATGTCAACGTGTGATTTTTTGACGTCTGCACCATATCGAACTATCATGTTTTCTCCGTAATCAATTCCTATTTTGATTGCCAAGTCTGGATAATCATATTGATTCAGAATAGGGTTAATTCCTTTTTGGATTACAGATATCATGGATTTGGCACACATTGCAGCATCATCTGCTGCTTGAAGCTGGTTTTCTTCTGCAACAAAATACCCAATAACGGCATCACCTACGAATTTTAGCACATATCCATTGTGGTGTCGTATTGTAGATGCCATTTCCTGTGCAAAACATGTGATTATGATTGCAACCTTATCTTCTGGAAGCTCTAGTGCAATATTGGTTGAACCAACCAAGTCTACATACAATACAACCATTTTCATTCTTGAAGAGACGTGTTTTCGTAAAAATGCATCAGATTCGTCTTCTACTGGCAAATATTCGTAACCGCTCTTTAGCGCACGCCATACTCGATTCTGAGTTTCTTTGATTAATGTTTCAGAGTCAACAGTCTTTAATTCACCATGGCTTAGCATCGTGTCAATTATACCATAATCCTTTTTTGATTTGGTTGTTGGCTTTTCGGCCGTGTCCTTTTTTATCCTATTACTTTCTGTTCCGCTCATTGTAATAATCACCTATTCTAATGGAAAACTGGTCTCGCAGATTGGGCATTTTGCTCTTTTTCCTTTATAAGCATCATCATAGTACTGGACTATTTCTACATTGCAAACTAGGCAAAGTATTCCATGAGCAGACATTTCTAGAGTAATCACGCCTGTTTTGTATATAAAAGATTGGTAGGCAGAGTTGAAAACCACAACTCAACAATAATTCATTTCGGAAAAGACAACACTAGTCATCTGGCTACCAAGACCAAACATAGGATTTTTAGTCTCAGGGCATAGTCTTACTTGTGCGTCTAGGCGTCAATACTGCAGACGAGTTTATGAAGGATTTAGGCGAAAAATCTCAAAAAATTAGCCAAATATTTCAAAAAAATATAGAAAACATCACAAAGCCTTCAAGTGTCAAGGTGATGCTTGGCGATACCACTGTAACTGAGCAGACAACTTTTGATCCAGAAGGTGTAAAGACATTCTATGATAAAATAATGAACAACTTACCAGACTGGAAAACAAGCGGAATTTCCATGACAAGTGATGAAGATTTGAGGAGAATATTTGTCAAGCTTGAAAAGCAGACTGGAAACTATGTCTTACTTTGGCACATGTCACTCCAATATCATGCCTTGCTATACTACAAGGTAGACATCAGGGTACAAAAAATCCAAAAGGAGCTTGCAGAACTTTTGGACAGTACTATAGACAAAGAAAAGGAGCTTGCAGAACTAACAGACAGCATGATAAAGGAAAAACTTGAAGCCATTGGATTCAAAGACGTTGATGAGCAAAAGCTATTCGAGGTACTCTTTGAGAATGATGAGATGAGGGATAAACTAGTTGAGGATATGAATGGCAAGACAGATTTTGACTTTAAGGCAAAGGCTGAAAGAAAAAAAGAATTATTCAAAGAGCTTGATAATTTACTTGTAGAGACATACCAGACAACATCTGTACTGCTTGATGAAAGCAAGTTGATTGGTGGTGAGGAGGGGTGCCTCTGTACGTTTGATCTTGACTATATCAAAAAGAAATCAAAGGAATCGATTTTTGATCCAAGGCGAATGTCAGTAGAAACAAAAGAGTATGTCACAAAATCCCTGGATGACATCATGGATTCGTTGTCAGGCTAAAATTCTTATATTCATCTTGTACAATTGTATAACAATAAAGTCAAAGGATCAGGAACTAAATTGATTCTAGTTCTTAGGGGAGAACTGACCCTTTGACCAATTAAGTACGATCATCGTCATTCTATTTAAGGTTATTCGGATGTTTTGTTAGAGAGCAAAAATCATTGATTTTCTAAATCAGATGTAATTTCACACAAGAAATTAAATATAGTTGAAGAACTGCGATCAAATCTGATGACCCCCACTTATGATGAAATTGTTAAGATTAGGCAATCCTATGGAAACATAATTCGAAAAACTCCCTTGCTGTACACGGACACATTTAGCAAAATGTCAGGCTCAAAGGTGTATCTTAAAGCAGAGTTTCAGCAAAAAACAGGTTCATTTAAGCTTAGGGGAGCATATACAAAAATAAAATCACTTACAAAAGAGGAAAAGAAAAATGGCGTGATTGCCGCATCTGCAGGAAATCATGGGCAGGGTGTGGCATTTGCATCAAAGCTTGAAAAAATACCCTGCACTATAGTGATGCCACTCACGGCATCCCCTGCAAAAGTTGCTGCAACTAGAGGATATGGAGCAAAGGTCATACTTGAGGGAATAAACTATGATGAATCATGGGCAAAAGCGCAAGAGATTTCAAAAAAAACAGGTGCAAAAATAATCCATGCCTTTGATGATCCAAAAATAATTGCAGCAAACGGTGCAATAGGGCTAGAGATTTTAGAGGATCTTCCAGATGTGGATGAAATCTATGTCCCAATTGGAGGGGGTGGACTAGCAGCAGGTGTTTTACTCGCAGTCAAGACAAAAAACCCAAAAGTCAGAGTAATTGGTGTGGAATCAAAAGCATTTCCTGCAATGAAAAATTCACTAAAGGTTGGAAGACTACAGGCAGTGAAAGGCGAGCGGACAATTGCAGATGGAATATCAGTAAAAATGCCAGGAAAATTGACATTTAAAATAATTAACGAATTAATTGATGATATTGTTCTTGTCGATGACGCTCAGATAGTCAAGACAATGTTTTTGCTAATGGAACGTGCAAAGATAGTAGTAGAACCAGCAGGTGCAGTTACACTTGCATATCTTCTTAATGCAAAACCAGCACAAAACAAAAAAGTTGTTCCAATCTTAGGTGGCGGAAATGTAGACATGTATCTTTTGGGACAAATAGTAGCAAAGGGCCTAACTGCAATGAGTAGAATGGTCAAAATCTTCATTTTACTAAAAGACAAGCCAGGAGCACTAAAAGAAGTTGTAGACGAGATAGCCTCACTGAGTGTAAATATAGTAGAGGTAGTTCATGACAGACTAAGCTCAAACATTGATGCTGGAACTGCAGGTGTAACACTCAGCCTCGAAATGGAAGGGAGGGAACATGCACAAAAGCTAGTATCACATTTAAAATCAAAGAACATTCAATTCAAGATACTAACATAGAATCATTTGAATTTCTTTTGTACAAACTTTACAAGGCCTGTTTTTTTCATATCATTTGATTCTTCAAGGACTGATTGATGTTGCTTTTGCTTGAATGTTTTTAGTTTCTTTTGCAATTCTGTAAATTCATTTGCAAGGATTTGTACCGCATACAGCCCGGCATTTGCAGCCTTGTTGATGCCAACTGTGGCAACGGGTGAGCCATTTGGCATTTCAACTATAGACAAAAGAGAATCCATTCCGCCAAATGCCGAAAACTTGAATCGTTCTTGTTTTTTCTCAGACTTGTCATTGTAGACCATTATTGGTACTGCAATTACTGGAATTATTGTATGAGATGCAATCATTCCAGGCAGGTGTGCAGAACCCCCAGCACCTGCAATTATTATTTTAAATCCATTTTTTTCTGCGTGCCTTGCATATTCTTCTAGCCTTGATGGGGTTCTGTGAGCTGAAACAATTTGGTCCTCATGTGGAATTCCAAAGTCATCTAAGATTTTTGCTGCATTATGCATTATTTTGCTATCTGAGCTTGATCCCATGATTATTCCAACCAGTGGCTTTTTTGGAATCATGATATCTCAAAAGAAAGTGATGTTTTTAACAATATCTAAAAAATCGATTTGCCTCAAATTAAAATAACTATTTTTAATCCAAGCCTTGTTTGATGTAATGTTGGAGCGCATTTTAGGCATAATTGGTGGGGGTCAGCTTGGAATGATGTTAACAGAGGCTGCAAAAAAAATGCCAGAACACATATCAGATGTAATTGTACTTGATCCTACACCAAATTGCTCTGCAGCACAAGTTGGCGCAAAGCAGATTGTAGGTGACTTTAAGGATAAAAACGCAATCCTAGAGCTTGCTTCCAAAGTTGATATTCTAACATATGAGATAGAGTCAGGAGATAGTGCTGTCCTAAAAATTGCTGAATCTAAAACAACAATTAATCCATCTCCGGAAACTCTAAGAATAATTCAAGACAAGTTTTTACAAAAATCATTTCTTAAGGACAACAGCATTCCTGTTACAGACTTTGTCGAGATAAAATCATTTGATGATCTCAGGAAAAAAATAATACACTTTGGTTATCCGGCATTACTTAAGGCAAGAAGAGACGCATATGATGGTCGAGGAAATTTTAAAATAAAATCTGAAAATGATTTGGAACAAGCGCTAAATTATTTTTCTGACAAAACCCTCATGCTTGAGAAATTTGTTGACTTTAAAATGGAAGTATCAGTAATTGCTGCAAGAAACACCAAAGGACAAATTGCAACGTATCCAATTGTCGAAAACATTCATGAAAATAATATTTTGAAAATGACAATTGCGCCCGCAAGAGTAACAAAAGAAGTCTCGCATGAGGCAGAAAAAATTGCAAAAAAAACAATGCAGGTACTACACGGTGCAGGTGTGTTTGGAATAGAGATGTTTGTAACAAGACAGGACCAGATTTTGATAAATGAGATTGCACCACGTGTTCATAATTCTGGACATCACACATTGCAATCAAGCAAGATATCTCAATTTGAACAGCACCTACGTGCAATAATTGGCCTTGATCTTGGCGACACGACGTTAATTCATCCAACAATCATGTACAACATATTGGGTCCTGATAATTTCCAAGGAAAATATAAAATGCCAGATATAAAATTTGATAATCTTTATCTCAAGATGTACGGCAAAGAAGAATCAAAGCCACAAAGAAAACTAGGCCACGCTAATTTGGTTGATGTAAACGACGCGGGAATAAACTGGCTACTAGAATCAATTAATTCACTAAAAGACAAAATCAAGCCCATTCCAACATAATTTCACAGCCATGAATATCGTACGACAAAACCTTGCATGCCATACAATCTAATATACCAGAGTTACGATTTAGTTTTGTAATTTGCAGGACAAAAACGAACTCATCACGATACTCAAGCATTTTGACCTTGAAGAAATTGATTCTAAATTATATATCGGGTTACTGCAAGTAGGTCCCCTTTCAGTTGGAAACATTGCTTCAAAATTGGAAATTGAGAGAGGCAAGGCATACAGGTCACTTGAAAAATTAAGAAGTATTGGATTAATCACCACAACTCTTACAAATCCAATAATTTGCAACCCAGTTGAACCACAAGAGGCATTGACGAATATCATTAATCGTAAAGAAAACGAATTTGTCACAATGCAAAAAATTGCCAGCAAACTTGTAACAGACCTAAAAGACATCACAAGAAAACAACTAACAAACAATACTCCTACAGTTTCAATAATTCAGGGAAGACACAACATTTATTCTAGAATTGGAAAAATACTGCAAGAATCAGTAGGAACAATATACATTATTACCACAGAGAAAGACCTTTTGCGAATGTATCATACTGCAATACCGGAAAAGATCAAAATTTGCAAGGATGGGGGCGGACAGATCAGAATAATTACTGACAGTGATAGTTCAAACACACTTGCAATTATAGCAAAATTGGGTGCTTCCGAAATAAGAGTAGGAAAACTTCCATCAAAGAGTCGAATGATAGTAGAGGATCAAAAACGCGTCATAATGTCTGGTGGATTTAGCGAAACTATGGACATGAATGATGACAACGATTCTGTTTTAGACAGTAATTCCATTGAGATGACAAACAACATGTATAGTCTTTGTGAACATCTCTGGAAACGTTCAAAGGCAGTCATGCCAATGAAAAAAATTGCAAAACAACTATCAAGATAAACTACGTTTAAACAAAAAACTCAAGCTTGTCATTAAATAAACTCCAAATCAAATAAACCCAAAGGGCAATGTCAGAACTAGCATACCTAGACCAAATTAGGATAATCTTATCACTTACGATGTTAGGAATTGCCACCATATCTGATATTAAAAAAAGAGAAATCAGCGACATTATTTGGATAGTTTTTGGTGCAATAGGAATAGGCCTGGTTTTACTTGGAACTGATTTAGGCCAAGAATTACCCAAAATTGGAATCTCGTTGATTATTGCACCCTTTGTCTTGCTCGTATGGAGAATAGGCTTGTTTGGAGGGGCTGATGCTTTTGCCTTGATTGTACTTGCGGTTCTTGCACCAAATCTTACTCTAAGTGGAAATACAGTGACGCCATTTACTGCCCTGACAAATGCCGTTCTAATGTCCATAGTGCCAATGATCATCAATGTTACAAGAAATACGATATTACTTGCAGCAAAAAAGAACATTTTTGAGGGCTTTGATGAGACTGCAAAAAAGAAAATTATTGCAATGTTCGTAGGATATAGGGCCGCAAATCCAAAATTCAGTTTTTCAATTGAGCGAAAGATTGGAAATCAGAAGAAATTAAACTTGGCACTGCAACATGCTGAGAATACAGTTTTTTGCCAGAAAAGCGACACATGGGTCACGCCTGGCATTCCATACATGATATTCATAACTGCAGGCTTTGTAGTCCAGCTGATTTACGGAGACATTATAATGAGCATATTTGGCACATTTTACTAGACATATCAAATGATGTAAGTTTTTCAAATTTGTTTGTTTGATTATTACAAACACAAGATAATACCAAATAAAAAATTACAAAAAATTAGGAATGTCAGAACAATCTTCCTATTTTGAAAAATTTTCAGGGCTTACAGGAAAGACAATAACTGAATTAGACCAGGCAAAGGCAGAAGTCGAGGAGAGAGGAAACCAATTACAAGAGCTGGCAAACCAGTCCAATGCGAGATTCAACGAAGTAATGAAAATGAATCGTGAGCTAAAAGAAAAAATCGAGTTTTTACAAGATCTTACAACAAATCTAAGCATCAGAAATGAACAATTGGAAAAACAGAATCAAGAATTGGAAAAACAGAAAATAGAAAACAGCAAGCTATCAATTGATCTTAAAAAGAATTTAGAGAAAGTTGTCTTAAAAGAAAAGGAGTTAGAACTCCAAAAAGATCAGCTTGAAAGACAGATAAACGAAAAAACAGACGAATTAATCAAATCACAAAAGCTTGCAATAATTGGCGAACTTGCATCAAGAATGGCACATGACCTAAGAAACCCATTATCCACAATTAAAAATGTAATTGAGGTAATGGAAAATAAGCAAAAGCTCCGAATTGAGGAAAAAATTGTCTACTATGGCAAGATGCACAGAGCAATAGAAAGAATCTCACATCAAGTAGATGATGTTTTAGAGTATGGACGTGCTACGCAGCTCAACTTGCAAACATGTCAGATTACACAGTTGATCAACCAATCAATATCAAATGGGAATTTTACAAGCGATATAAAAATCAATGTAGAGAAAAGTGAGATGAAAATAAATGTAGATATGAGAAAAATGGAGGCTGTTTTCATAAATCTCTTGATTAATGCAGCACAGGCAATGGATAACAATGGAACAATCAACGTAAGAATTTTAGACAATGGCGCAAATGCCATAATTGCGTTTGAAGATTCAGGTCCTGGAATTCCACAAGAAGTATTGTCAAAAATATTTGATCCGCTGTTCACAACAAAACAGATAGGAACTGGGCTTGGCTTGTCAATTTGCAAAAAAATCATCGAGCAGCACGGTGGAAATATCACCGCAAAGAACAACCCAACAACATTCATCATTAGATTACCCAAGAATTTTTAGGGAACACATAAAATCTTTAATGCTGATATTTTGCAGGCTAATTTAGACAAAAAGATAT
>JAENJF010000094.1 GCA_016844685.1 Candidatus Nitrosotenuis sp.
TTTCGTATTTCAATATCGTTAAAGTTTTTTAGAATTTTTATGGTTTCTTCTATTCCGGAGTAGATCTCGTCTGTTTCACAGAATTTGATATTCAGCGGAATCTCAAATTTGTTTGCCGCCAGTTGACAGTATGTCAGATCGTTTGCAAGAAACTCTTTTGCTATGATTGCAACTGTGTTAATTTTTTTGTCTTTTAGAAAATATGCCAAAATAGTGCTATCCAACCCACCTGATAATGCCAAACATTCTGCCTTGCACGCCAAAACTGCTTTTTCTATGATTTGATAAGTTTGATTGAAAATTGGATTCATATTTTTTTTTACATGGCAAACAAATTAAGTTTTGATGTATGACAAAATTAGCTTCAGCTATTCTTTATATAAAATTAGTTTGTCTGATGTGATTTGATTTTGTATATTGGTAACTTTAAATAGATTGTTGACCGATTTTCCATCGTTGTTACTACCAGCAGAAATAGAATCAAAAACGCTAATCCCAGCACTGCGAGCGATTTTGGCAAAAAAGCTTGCAGGAGAGCACAAAATTAGAGAAGATGAAATCTCAAAAATGCTTGGAGTAACACAGGCAGCAATAAGCAACTATATCCGCGGAACGCGGGGTGATCCAAAACTCATACAAAAACTCGTAGCTGATGAGCAGGTCTCCCAGCTGATAAATGAGCTAAGTGACAGTCTTGCCTCCGATATGGCATATACCCCATCAAGCCTTGCAAGATTCATCAGTCTTTGCAATTACATAAAATCAAGCCTTTTGATTTGTGAGATTCACCATAATCTTGAATCAAACATTGATGAAGCAGTATGCAAAGAATGTGAAAACATGCTGCTAAAGGGTCCTGGCAGCGTTTACTAGTTTTTGATAATAGAGATTTCTATTGTAGATAGCATTCTTTTTCCAAACACAGCCGTATTTTCACTATCTAATGTTATGTATTCTATCGATACTGAATTGTGAAGCATTTTTTCCACTATGATGTTTGCAATTGCAACCGCACTTGGAATCGTATTGCCCTTTGCCTTTAGCAGTCCCTTTCCGTGTTTATTTATTAGCATAAAGACATCGAGTGCTGCCTGCATTACTGGCTCGTTTCTTACATAAAACACGTATGGTTGATCATATTGTTTTGGGGTCTCTGTGTGCCGTTCTGTCTCTTCCATGGTGATCATTCCATTTTTTCAAAAAGTGTAGTTCTTTTAAGTTTTGTCGACGATTCATCCATTAGTTAAAAAAGTCAATTGGAATATTTTGATAATCGCCAT
Source organism: Candidatus Nitrosotenuis sp. (assembly GCA_016844685.1). Taxonomy (GTDB): domain Archaea; phylum Thermoproteota; class Nitrososphaeria; order Nitrososphaerales; family Nitrosopumilaceae; genus Nitrosotenuis. Next base: position 1,281 of record JAENJF010000094.1, read on the forward strand.
TTGGCAATCTTCTTTTAATAACAATCGGAATTACTCTGTCTTCAAGTTCTTTTAGTGCTATATCTAGTGAGGTTCGGGCGTTTGCTGGGATTGTTATAAACGGCGGTGCTCCAAGGGACAATTGTAGTGCTCGCGCGCCTAGAATTCTTGCCTTTTCAAATCTTGTTAGTGTAGGTGGACCTATTACCATCTTGCCTTTTCCTGCAAGTGGAATTTCTACTATTTCGTGAATTGGATCCATATCAACTATTTCCCGTCGTTCCATTTCCTTTACTTTTTTGTCTAGTTCAACCCTTTCGTCATCTGTGAGTTCTTTAGTTTCAAAGATTTTCTTGTATGCAGCTACTGCGTCTTCCATCGAGGTATCTTCTGCTATTTCTTCCGTACCTGCAGGCCTTGTAAACTCTGGCTCTTCTTCAACCTCTTCGGTAACCTCAACTTCGACTTCTTCAGGATCAGACAAGTGAAAAAATTTCCTAATACGGTTATATATTCATACGCCAAAACGTCTGAGATGAGTGCTGGCTCTGTATCAAGTTTTCAGCTAGTAGTCGAAATTAAGGGTAAATCCCATCTGACATGTGAGCTAAAACGCCACCTATCACCAAAAACGGTTGGCATAATCATGCGATCATTACCACTTGATGGCAATGCTCATTTTCTTGGGCAAAATATCGTGTATTTTGAGACAATGATCAATTCTGGAGTAGAAAGACAAAGAAAAGAATTCAAAAAAGGTGACATTGCGTTTTCTCCAGCAGGTGGAAGCATTTGTTTTTTCTTATCTGATGCAGTGCTGACAAAATCCATGACTCCAATTGGGAAAATCACTTCTGGTATTGATACTCTAAAAGATATAAAATCGGGAGACGTGTTTACAGTCAAGCAGTTAACTGATATATCCAGTGGCCACTAAAACCGCCTGCTCTTTTGAGTGTGCCCATTTTTGTCAAGTTAACAAGGCATGCATTTGCAGCAGAAATCTTGACGCCTGTTTGTTTTGCAAGTTCTTGAACCGTTATGTAGTTGTTTGATTTGATTAGTTTTAGCGCCTGATCTTCATTTACTATTACGGTGATCTCGGCTTTCTTTTCGGTCTTTTCTTGCTTTTTGTCTTTTTTGGACTTGGAATCTTTCTTTTCATCAGTCTGAGATTTGTCCATCTGTGCAGGCGATTTCTTTTTTGATCCACCCATGTTTTATTGCGAAATTATTCCATTTATAAATGAATAATGTTGATTCTTCAGTCTTGTGAATAACAAAACTGTTTGCGTTTATTTTACAAACACTACTTAGTATAAGACATTTAATAAATATCAGTACAATGGCCAGACGATATTTAGATCGTAACACAAAAGAGCGTTTTAAGAAGCTAACGCGTGCCGGAGAATTCTCTAGTCATATTACCGAGGAAGGGCCAAAAATTCAAGAATTTGATGATCTGGCCCCAAAGAGAATAATCTTTTTGCATGATGTAGATAGTGACCCAAAAGATGTTAGTGATATAGTTAATGAAAAAATCGATGAATTACGTCAGACTGCGGAGGAAACAAGCGAGTACATACAACTCGTCAATAATCATTTGGATAAACAAAAAACACGAATAGATGATCTAAAAAGAATGCAAAACACCTTTGATACTCAGATCAATTTTTTGACACCCAACAACACTCATGAAAAAAAGAAAGCCAGAGATCCTCGGCTCGATTTGGATTTTTCATAAACAAATGGATTTTTCAATCAATTTCTATCTAATTTTGTCATAAATTTCAGAATAGACAAACCAGAAAAACTAGACGATTTTCAAATTATGTCACTATCTGTCTTAATTATAATTGATTAAACTCTTCCATATTTGCTAAGAATCATGCTCATTCTTGCATGGTCAAACGGTTTTAAAACATAATCCAGCGCACCAAGCTTCATTGCATCCTGAACTATGTGACTTTTTCCGCTTGATGAAACCATGATGACTTTGGCAGATGGATTTATTTTTTTTATGGCACGCAATGCTTGAATTCCATCTGCCTTTGGCATCAATACATCCATTGTCACTAAATCTGGCCTGTATTCTTTGTATTTCAGTACTGCATCTACCCCATCAGCAGCTTCAATAATTTTAGTGGTAAGTTTTGCCGATTCAATTATTTTTCTTAAAGCTTTTCTCATAAAATATGCATCATCTACTATCATGATGACAGGTTCATAATCCTCACTCATTGCTATGAATTTTCAACAATAAACAGAGTTATGCACTAGTATGTTTGAAATAAACAAAAGGCTTGCAGTAGAATTTTTTGGCTGTTATAACTAGGATACGGACGAATCACTTGGCTTTTGCCAAGGCAAGTAATATGTTACTTTTACTAATTAATCCAAGTAAATTATCATTCTCGTCGCTTATTCCAAGACTATCGATTCTTTTTTCAAGAATTGCTTTTGCTGCATCTCTCATATCGGTAGTTAAACTTGTTGTTATAATGCCTTTGGACATTATTTCTCCAGCAGGTTGGGCGCCAACAAATCCTGATTCTGACCACAATCCGTCTTTTTCTAAATAATTGGTAATGGTTGATTGTACTATGCTTAGCATGTTTGTAGATATTGTCAAGTTAAAGATATCTCCAGTGGTAATTAATCCAACCGGCCGTTTTTCATAATCTACTATCACAACACGTGATATATCATAGGCTATCATTTTTTTTTTTAAGCAAATCATGCACTTTATCATCTACCCCGATAGAAAAATAACTAATTGTCATGTAATCTGACACTTTACTATTATCATGTTGCCTTGTTATGTAGTATTTTATAAGATCCGACTTTGTTATCATGCCTTCAAGATTTTCTTTACTTCCAATTCCGAGAGTGCTTATTTTGTTGAGCAACATTATCTGTGCAGCTTGTTGACACGTTAATCCTTTATCTACAAAGCAGATATCGTTCATTAATTCTGTGGCAATAATTTGATTCAAGTTTCTGCTGCTTTTATCAATAAACAAAAATCTTATGATGTCTTTGTTTGTGATTACTCCGACAGGTTCTGCCTTATCATAAATGAAAATCTTACTTATCTTGTTCATTGTAAGATTGGTTATAATGTCGTGTAGGCTGTTGTCTTTTTGCAGTTTAATGATGTCT
>JAENJF010000095.1 GCA_016844685.1 Candidatus Nitrosotenuis sp.
GCGGTGACCAATTATGTCCTGGCACTCCTTATATGAAAACAGTACAAAAGATTGCCCGTAGTTCTCCAAACAGATAGGCATTTCAAAACATGTATTTCTAAATTCGAATTTTAAAATAACAAAAAATGCTCACTTCAACTCTACGCATTTATCATGATTATACTGAGATTAGTTGCACTTCTGACATGTGATCATAAAGGGCGTGAGGTTTCTTGCCTTGTATTTGTAAAATTTCATTTGGTTAATTATCCAGTCTTGAATTAGAAAATTAATCAAACTTTTGAAGCAGTATATTCAAGTTTTTTGTTACAAAATGATTCTATCTTGACGCCATTATGGCATCAAGGGCTTTTGTCAGTTTTTCAAAACCGTATTTGTTAATCATTGAAGATAATTCTCGAGTTATCAGTGCTGATTCAACATCATTGAATGCCTCATTATTTCTTGTTTGCGGTTCTTTCTGCCCAACAACGGTGTCTGCTTTGAACATGTTCACCTCTTCTTCATATTTCCGTTGTGCCTCCTTGATTTTTTCAATCTGTGATACTTTTTTCTGTAATTGTGCATTAACCAGTTTCACAAATTGATTTGCATTTCTTGTATCCTGCCCTGCCTCAATAAACTGATCTTTAACTCGTTCAGCACGATCCCTCGTGTCATATTCATCTTTAAAAAACAATTTTCTTGTTAGGCCACTTTCTATAACGTCCTCTAACTCATCATTACTGATATTTTTATCATCAACTGTCTCTCTTTTCGCTATGTGTTTTTCCACCATCATTTTCTCATGAATTGTGTGAGTAATATCATGTATTTTGTTTTAATTGAACAAACATCCTAATGGAATCACTGTTTCCAAATTCAATATTTTGTTAAATCTAATTCATCATGACTCTATTAAGAAATGCACCCTTGCTTACTGTGTGGAAGATCTAGAGATAAAATTACGTGCTTCAAAAAGGCTTACCGAGGTACAATTACGCCTGCTAGAAGACTATTTTAAAGAAATGCCAATTGAGGAAATTCTTACAGGATTAAAGTTTGCAAAAAACAGGTGGTCTGCAAAAGACGCAGGCGTTCTAAAGGTGGGAAGAAAAAGCATCATACAAAAAGAAGTCCATTCTGTTACAAACGAGCAGGCACAATGGAGATTAAAGAACTGGAAAATGATGATCTCAAACTACAGGCGACGCGGTTACAGTTATCCAACAATATCTAGAATAAAGAAAATCCTAATTGAAAAAAGCAAGAAAAAATCTAAATGAATGATTCTTTTTTCTGCAGAATTCCAGTTGGAATTCCAGTTGGCGGCTCTGGAATGCTTGCTCTTGTCTGACCTTCAATTACTGCCTGTGCCTCTTCAAGAATTGCAAGTGTGTCTGAGCTTGAACTGTGTGTTGTGACTGTAGCGTCTGTTGCACTCATTGAAGAGCCTGTCAACACGTCTCCTAGCACTTGTGACAAGTTTTGCATTGAGGATGTTGCCTCTGGCATTATTCCGCTCAATGATGCGCCAAGTCCTTTGATTACTGACATGCATGGGCTTAGTGTGACTACAATGTCTCCAAGCTCTGATACTGTGTTTAGTCTAAGCTGAATCTGTTCTAATGCAAGTTTTGCACCATTTACCATGTTGTGCATTTTTCTTATTTCGAGTAATTCAGTAGCATATGCTTTTGCATAGTGTAAGTTGTTGGTTTTTTGGGCGCCAATTATTTTATTAAAAATATAATCATTTTTTTGCTTTATTTTTGATGCAATCCCATCAAGTTTTACTATCTGAAGCTGGAGGTTTTGCTGTGCTGCATCTATCTTATTTTTGAGTGGTACGTCTGGCTTTACCCTGTCTAGTATTTTTTGTGAGAGGTTGTCTCCGCGTCCTAAATCACTCCACTTGTCACTTAATGACCCCATTTTCCATTATTAGTAAAAAAATTGATTTTAAACAAGTTTGTAACTCTAACCCATGTCACTCTGGTTACACTGTCATCCGGTTACAGCATTCATCCAAAGGTAAACGTATAGATTTCAAAGCCAGGCCTGTTTATGTTAATTTGTATAACGTGAGATGCGGACTCTTTAGTGTTTACCAGATTGTATAGCGTTGACTCTGATGTCATTACTTTACCATCCTCGTTTACGTCAGATCCTGCATCTGATACTGAAATTGGCTTTCCATCAAGAAGTATTTCAAGCTCAGAATTGCCTGCAGACACAATATTGACTTGTTTGGCAAAATAAGGAAGTATTATTGTTCCAGATTCCGATGTTAAAACCATCCTATCTCCAAGGTTTTGCCATGTCCCATCAAGATAGAAAAAGTTAGACTTTAAATTTTCTGGAATTGTGTATGTGACGGTTTTTTCTGGTTGGAATCCTTCTTTGTTACCAATTTGATTTCTTCCAAATGCAAAATCGTATCCAAAGTACAGCTCGGGGGTTCTGGCACCATGTTTGAATTCTTCAATGTCTACTAGTGATTGATCTGCTTCCATATTTTGGCCAAGTCTTAATGCACGTTCTGCCAGCAATTCCTGAATTATCTTTTCTGTTTCATCATATGCGCCCTCACCAATGTGATCATATCTTATGTATCCTTCATCATCTGCAATGTATTTTCTAGGCCAGTAATGGTTTTCAAACGCATCCCAAACTGTCTTGTCGTTATCAAGTATTACAGGATACGTGATTCCAAATTTTTCTACTGCTAATTCTACATTATTGATGTCTTTTTCAAATTCAAATTCTGGCGAATGAATTCCAACTGTAACAAGTCCTTGGTCTGCATATTTGTCATTCCAAGCTACGATATATGGAAGAGTTCTCTGGCAGTTTATGCAGGAATACGTCCAAATATCATACAGTACAATTTTTCCTTTGATTTGCTCTTGTAGTTCTTCAGAGTTTGTGTTGATGTATCCTGAAATTCCTTGCAGTTCTGGGGCTTTTTTGAAACGGCTCTTGCCAATATCTGGTAAAACTGAATTTTCTTGCGTTGTTTGTGTCTGAACGTCACCTTCTGGAATGATTTGTTCCTCAAGTGATGTAAAATACGCGCTGAGGACTGCGACTGCGCCGACAACTATTGCTCCCATGGCTATCGCTGTTTTTAATTCTGTTCTCATATTGTCATCCCAATAACAAATTATTCAATAAAGGAAAGCTTGCAATTGCTGCAAGCTGGTTTGTTAACACCAAGACACCAAGTATGATGATAAAACTGCCCATGATTATAGAATAATATTTCAAGTGCTTGCTTAGTGCACGAATTAGTCTTGTGAATCTTGAAAAGAACACTCCCATTAGAATAAACGGAATTCCAAGTCCTAGGGAATATGCAAGTAATAATGTAAATGCCTGCCCTGGAGTGGTTGCAGCCAGAGTCAAAACACTTCCCAATATTGGGCCGATGCACGGTGTCCAACATGTGGCAAATGCAAGTCCAAAAACAAACGAGAGCGGATAGCTGGCCTTTCCGCCTTTTGGCAAAAACTTTTTTTCAAAATTAAGCTTGTTTATCTTGGTTGATAACAACATAAAGGCGCCAAATCCAATTATTATGATTCCTCCAACTTGGTTTAGCCCTGATGTAAGGCTAGATGCAGCACTTGAGAGAACGCTGTTCAATATCACGCCAAAAATGGAAAAAACCACTGAAAATCCCAGAACAAAGAATATTGTATTTAACAAGACATTTAGTCGATTTGCTACTGTGATGACCCCATTATTTTTTTGAAGATCAGTAATTGTTGTTCCAGAAATATATGCCAAAAATGCAGGTATTACCGGCAGTATACAAGGTGCAAGAAATGAGCCAAGGCCAGATACTGCAGCTATTGCAATGGTAATCTCTGACATGACTAATCTAGCTATGGTTTTTTTATTAAAACGTTAGTCCAAATTTGATCCAATTTGCCAGATATTGCTTTTTATCAGATATTGCTTTTTATCTCCCCCTGTCAGGTGATAACTATGAACAAAAGATTCATCATTGTTGGGATAGCACTTGGAATAATAGTGGCAATTGCAGTTTATGTGGGATCCCCAATGTTTCTGGGCTTTGATATGCGTAGATGATGCTACAAAATCTTAAACTTTTTTCCAGTCTTTTCAAAAATTGATAAGGTGTATTCTATTTGTTTTTTTGAAATCCAAGCCGTAACAGAAAGTCTGATTCTTGCACTGTTTTTTGGAACCGTTGGATAGCGTATTGGTTGGGCAAAAATTCCGCACTCAAAGAGATATTTCCCAAAATTAAGCGTCTTTTTTTCATCTCCGATTATAATTGGAATTATATGTGTTGGCGATTTTATGTCGTAACCAATTTCTTTCAGCCCGGATGAAAGCAGGGATGTGTTTTTTTCAAGTATTTTTTGCCGTATTTTTCTATTTTGCTCTAGTCTGTCAAGTGACATCTTGACAAGAAATGAGGGGAGTGCAGATGTATAGATGAAAGACTTTGAGCGATTTATGCACAGATCAATAACAGAATCATGCGCTGCAACATATCCTCCAAAAGAGCCAAGTGCCTTGCTAAGGCTGCTTACATATGCGTCGATTTTTTTATCAACTCCAAAAAGATTTGCAGTGCCTTTGCCGTCATCTCCAACTGCAAAATCCCCATGTGCATCATCCAAAATCAAAACTGCGCTGTTTTTTTCAGTTATTTCTGCAATCTGTTTTAGTTTGGCATAGTCTCCATCCATGCTGAAAATCCCCTCGGTGATTACGAATTTTCGTATCTTGCCATATATGCTGATTTTTTTTGCCAAATCTTCCACGTCATTGTGCTTGTAAACTTGTACTCTTGCGCCTGTAAGCTTGCATGCATCAATGATACTGGCATGGTTTAGCACATCACTAAGTATTAGATCTTTTTTTCCAACCAAAGCAGAAATGACTCCTAGATTTGCCATGTAGCCAGTTGGGAATACAAGTGATGCCTTTTGCGATTTGTGCTCTGCAAGTTTTTTTTCCAATTTCCTAAATGAAACGTCGTTTCCAGAAACTAGTCGCGAGATTGATTGCAGCTGATTTATTTGGGTTTTCTTTACTTGTAATCCAAGATAATCA
>JAENJF010000096.1 GCA_016844685.1 Candidatus Nitrosotenuis sp.
ATACATGTTGAAAAAGACATCTTTGAGCACGCATGGAAAATATTTTCTGGACAAAAGCTGCGGCTAAGCTTTGTAGATTGTATTACAATTGCAGTAATGCAGGACAGAAAAATGCAAAAAATCGCAACCTTTGACGGTGATTTTGCCAAAGTTAAGGGTGTACAAGTTTTATGATCTATTTTTTAATTAAAATAAAATTTTTAGCAGCAAAATCTTTGTTAGTTTAATATTTTATCACTCAGTTGTAATTTGTAATTAAAAGATAGTTGTTAATTAGATTTATTTTTATGAGAAATATTTTTCCTCGTTACCTCAAACTTCAATTGTCTTTTTATGGTTTTACAGATTGTTCAACGAATAGCTCAAAGGATTTGCCCCTGTTTTATCCACATTTATCATTACTATCTTTATTAAGAATGATCAGAAGGTTATCGGTAAAAAATAACGGATCATTCAGTGAGGTTACTTCAAAAAGTTAAACAGTTATGAAAAATTGATACTTTATGTCAGAGTTTCACGAATGTTGCGTTATTCAATATTGCAATCAATACCTATTTTGAAGACAGCCGCGGTTGGACTAGAAACAGTGCTCCAATATTCAAACGTGCAATCGATAGTGATGATGCTATCGAGGTATGCAGTCAGTGTTATCTGGAAGAGGGAAAATGTATGTTCTGCAAGAAATGCATCAAAAAACACGAATGTTGTGAAGAGATGACCTTGTCGATTGTCAACTCTCTCAGAATGGATCAGTGTGGATACATAGGATGGAAAGTGTCAGTTCACGTCTTGTATTACCATTAGCTTGGTTTAAATTAAAATTGACAGACGGTTATCTGTTCAAATGATAGTAATAGATGAAGACAAAATCTTCGAGACAATCCAAGAGCGCAGGCCAGTGTCTGTTGCACTTAATGGTCCAGATGGAATTCTGCCAAAAGTCCAAGATGTTGCAGTCAATATAATGAATAGATTTGGCATTCCGGCGTATGTGATTGCAGATACCACATGGGGATCGTGTGATCTGAATTCAAATGGGGCAAAAACTCTTGCTGCTGATATTTTGTTCAATATTGGTCACACAATAAGCATGTCAACTTTTCAGGATAATGTGGTAATGATAGACGCCTTTGATGATATTTCCTTTGAGAGTGTCGTAATCAAATGTGCAGAAATTTTGAGAGGAAAAATAATATCGCTTGTAACTGACAGTCAACACCTCAACCAAATTGATGCAGTCCGCAAGACTCTAGAAGAAAATGGAGTCCAAGTAAAAGTAGGAAAGGGTAAAGGCCAGCTAAATGACGGGCAGGTGTTTGGATGCGAATTTTATCCGGCAAAAGAAGTGCAAAACCAAGTTGATGCAAACGTCTTCATGGGACAAAGTAATTTCCACGCAGCAGGTCTTGCACTTGCAACAAACAAGCCAACCTATGTCTTAGATCCTTACTTTAATGAGGTCAGAGAGGTAACAGAGTTTGCGCAAAAATTGCAAACAAAAGCAACTCTTGCAATATACAAAGCAGTAGACGCAAAAACATTTGGAGTTATAGTTGGTCTCAAAGAAGGTCAGCTCTCAAAGACTACTGCACTCAAATTCAAACGCGAGCTTGAAAAGGAAGGAAAAGCAGTTCAGCTGTTTGCACTTACCGATATCACAGATGAGAGACTGCGTAATTTGAGGGGAATTGACGCATTTATCCAAGTTGCATGCCCAAGGATTTCAACTGACAATCAATTTGACAAGCCTGTCTTGTCTACGCCTCAAGCAAGTGCATTGCTAAAAATATTAAGAAATGAAAGTATTGATGGATATTTGCAAATTCCACATTGGTTGTAAAACGAGTTCATATACAACAATAATGTTAATATTGATGAATTGAAGAGTTTTTATGAAAAGGAAAGTAATTTGAGTACAAAAACCGATTCTCGTTTTTCATAATGATGTAAATGGCGCGCAAGACTAATTTTTCCCACACAAAAAAGAATTTTATCAGATATCCAAAAGCTAGGATTCATGTCAGCTGTATAGTCAAAGATGAGGAAGGCGATATTGTTGGCATTAAGGGAATGAAGCTTGGCAGCACGTCTGTTGCAAAGGACCAGATATGGACTGCAGAGGAAATTTATGAAAAAAGTGGCCAGAGCCCCAATTTTTCGCAGACACATTCCTTTTGGGCAAGGGACAGGGAAAATAATGAATCAGAAGTTTACTGTAAGAGAAAAAATGGCAAGGTTTGTCTTGTCGCACCATCAATTGTAGATGAAGATGGAAAGGACATCCTAAAGGATATGCCTGTTTGTGAGTCTGAAATTTAGATTTACTTTTTTGGATTCAAAACCAATTAATAATTAACCAAATCAGGAAACAATATGGAAGATTTTGTCGTACCCGGTGATACGCTTGGGTCTATTGAAGAGATGGAGGCAGGAAACAATACCTTTGATGACGGCAGTAAGATAAGGGCATCTACAATTGGAATCGCCAATATTGATAAAAAAAACAAGATTGCTCAAGTTGAGAATGGAAAGCAGCTTGCAATACCAAAAAAAGGCGACATTGTAATAGGTACAGTAGCAGCAGTATTATCGTCCATGATTGCTGTAGCCATAAATTACATAAATGGCAAACCAAATTCGACAGGATTGGAATGCATCTGTCAGAACATGGACAGAAGGAAAATCATGGTACAATACATGCAACAATTGACGAGCCTGAACTAGGAGTGTTGTTTACAAAATGTAACATATGTGCAGGAAGTGTTGTTCCGCTAAGAGATAGAGTCAAGTGCCCAAACTGTGGATTTGTTGAGGACCGCAAGATATCAACCAATTATGAAAAAAGCGATTTTCTGAAACTAAGAGATTAAAATGTACAAAGTGTCGTTCCAAGGAGAACGAGGTGCGTATAGTGAAGATGCGGCGATTTCATTTTTTAAAGAACCAATAGATACTATTCCGCTTGCGACCTTTACTGAAGTAGTAGAATCTACCCAGATGGGCGATACTGACTATTCGGTTCTACCAGTAGAGAATTCACTTGAGGGCAGCGTAGGTGAAAGCTATGACTTGTTGGTATCTACTAGTCTGGTAATAGTTGGGGAGATATACTACAGGGTAAGGCACTGTCTGATTGGCTTTGATGGAATGGATGGTACTGATATGGTGTATTCTCATCCACAGGCACTTGGACAATGTAGGAAATTCATTCAGGATCACAAGCTAAAGACAATTCCGACATATGATACGGCGGGAAGTGTCAAGATAATAAAAGACTTGAACAAGAAAAATATCAGCTGCATCGCAAGCAAAAGGGCATCTGAAATATACCAGGTTCCGATCATCAAAGAAGGAATTGAAGACAATGCTAATAATTACACACGATTTTTGGTATTGTCAAAAAAACCCTTGGACAGCGGAAATAAAACATCGATCATATTTTCAGTCAAACATGAGGCTGGAGCATTGTTTAACATACTAAAAGAATTCAATGACTTGAAGGTAAATCTCACAAAGATTGAATCAAGGCCAAACAAGAGCACCCCGTGGGAATACAATTTCTACATGGACTTTGATGGTACCAAGGAAGATCCTATAATTCAGGGGATTTTGGAAAAAATAAGGCAAAGAACTGTATTTATGAAAGTACTTGGCTCATACAAAAAAGCAAAAATGGTTTAGAATCCTTTTGGTTTTCTAATGCTGAACGCCCCACTAAGTCCAATTATTATAACGCCAGTAATTAGTAACAGGAGATTATGTGCTAAATAAGTCGGATCTCCATATTGTGCAAATTTACCTTGAAATATAATCTCGGATTCTCCGGTGTTTTTGATCTCAATTTTGTTTGTTCCTTCTTTTAGCACAAACCAGTCAAACATGACTTCTTTTTTAAAGTCCTCATCCACTTGAAGGCCATCAGATGGTGTTTGTAGTTTTACGTGAAATTTTTCTCCAGTCGCATTGAAATTTTGGTGTGAGCTTTTTGGTGCGGTAAATTCGTACGTGGCCAATTTTTCAACACCAATCGTTTCTTCAATATTTTTTGTATGAAGAAATGGCGAATTTAAGATCATGGATGCTACTCCGATCCCAAGTATTACAGCTCCGATACAAATTCCTATAACGGTAGTTCTTGTAAGCACAGAAAATTATATTTTTTAGGGTATTAAAAAACTTGGCTCTCAAAAGCTTACATTAAATCCACGTCGTGAGGCTGGCTTTCTGCAAAGCCTGCACGGGACATTTTGATGAATTCGGCATTTTCTTGCATTTGTGATATGGTATTTGCACCACAATAACTCAGACCTGAGCGAATGCCTCCGGTAAGCTGCTTTATGATGTCAGCAACGCTCCCCTTGTATGGTACCATTGCTTCTACTCCTTCTGCCACATAATCATTCAAGTCATCATTTACGACATTTCCTGTTTCCTTTGTTTTTCTTCCAAGTGTTGCCATGAATGACGCCATGCCACGATAGATTTTGTATCTTTTTCCATTCTTCGTCATATATGATCCAGGGCTCTCATCGGTTCCCCCAAAGAGACTTCCTATCATGACAGTGGATGCTCCAGCAGCTAATGCCTTTGTGACATCGCCTGATGTTCTTGTACCGCCGTCTGAAATTATTGGAACACCATATTTTTTGCCCATTTCTGCACAGTCATATACGGCGCTCAGCTGCGGCACGCCAGAGCCAGTAATTACTCGTGTAATGCAAATAGAGCCAGAGCCGACGCCAACTTTTACTGCATCTACTCCTGCCTTTATCAAATCCTCAGTACCTCTTGCCGTTGCGACATTTCCTGCAATTAGCTCGCAGTTTGGGAATGCCTTTTTGATTAGTCTTACAGTGTTGATTGCGTTTTCACTATGACCGTGTGCTATGTCTACTACAATGACGTCAGCGTCTGCATCAAGTAATGCCTCTGTTCTTTCCATAAAATCGCCTTTAACGCCAACTGCTGCACCTACCAGAGGCCTTCCTTTTTTGTCCTTTGACGCGTTTGGATAGTTTTCATTGTGTGTAATGTCTTTACTTGTTATTAGTCCCTTGACTGAACTGGTATCATCTATCAGCGGAAGCTTTTCTATCCGGTGTTTTCTAAGGGCCTCTTTTGCCTCAATCAAAGATATTCCTGGTTTTGCGGTTATGACATCCTTTGTCATTACGTCCTTTACGAGACGGTTTGATTCTGATTCAAACATGACATCCCGTCCTGTCAATATTCCTACAAGCTTTGAATTATTTACTACCAAAAGGCCTGAAACTCCCTTTTCAGTCATGTATGCAATCGCGTCTCGGATTGATTGATCTGGGCTGACAACGTATGGGTTTTCTATGATAATACTTGCCGATCTCTTTACCTTGAGGACTTCCTCTACTTCCTCTTCAACTGTCAAAAATCTATGAATGATTCCAATGCCTCCATCCCTTGCCATGGCAGCTGCCATTGCAGATTCTGTTACTGTATCCATGTTTGCGGAAATCAGTGGAATGTTAAGCGAGATATTTTTTGAGAGCTTTGTTTTAAGATCGGCTTGTGATCTTGTGGTGATGTTAGAATATTTTGGCACAAGAAGAACATCGTCAAAAGTTAATCCTTCCCTTATTTCCAAGTAAACCTCCTAAAGGAGAATTAGAATGCGTTATAAGCCTTTCTTGAATCGCCCCGAAAATTTTTCTGCAATTGTTATTGCGTCTTTTGTTTGTCTTACATTGTGCGTTCGAATTATGTCTGCACCGTGTATGACGGAAATAACTTCGGCTGCAACAGAGCCAAAGATACGATCCGATGGATCTTTTCTGCCAAGAATTTTTCCAATAAATGACTTGTTTGAGACTGAAACGAGAATCGGGAAATTTAATTTCATGGATTGGAGGTTTTGCAAAACTTCTAGATCTCTTTCGTACCAGTCGGAATTTATCTTGGTGTAAAACGGATTTTTTCCAGTTTTCCTAAAAAACCCTATTGCTGGATCAAGCGTGATTTTTCTTGTTGGGATGCCGGCAGACTTTGCAAGCATTATGCTTTCTTTTAAGAGTAGTTTTGTTTGTTCGATGAGATTGCCCCTGAGTGTTTTTTTGCTATACGCACACAAGACAAGTGACGGTTGGTTCTTTGCAACTATGTTTATCATTTCTTTGTCGTATTTGAGACCAGTTACATCATTAATGATGTCTGCTCCAAGATCAAGTGCGGCCTTTGCCACACCTGCCCTGCAGGTGTCAACTGAGATTGGCAGGTTTGTTGCATTTTGAATTTGCCTTATTGCATCAGTTATTCTTTTGATTTCTTGTTTTTCAGATATTATTGTGGCAAGATATGGTGCAGTCGACATGGCGCCAACATCAATGAAATCTGCCCCATCTTGTTCCATTTGCTGGACCGCATGTATGATTTCCTTGCCTTTTTTGATTGACTTTTTATAGAATGATTCTGGACTTGTATTCAATATGCCCATTATTCTTACTGGGTTTGTGCCACCGACATTTACCGGACCTAGTTTCAGGTTCTGTTCAAA
>JAENJF010000097.1 GCA_016844685.1 Candidatus Nitrosotenuis sp.
GTGTCAACAGTAATGTGTTCCCCCAGGACTGGCTCAAAGATTTTTTTCATTTTTTTATACACCTGCAAATCCGCATCAGAATATCTGTCCTTGCGTACTGTGAGGCGAGAGATGACAATTTCTTCAGGGCAGACACATTGTACTATGAACAGATGTTCCTTTTTGAGTCCAAGTACTTGTTTTAGCTGATCCCTTGAGCGTTGTCTAGAAAATGTTGCGTCCAAGATGCATATTTTACTTGCATCGTAAAGATATTTTGCAAAAAGAAGCATTACATCATATACTAGTTTTCTTTCATTTCTGGAGTAAGTAGGTCTTTTGAAAAGTTCTTTTCTAATTTTATCAGTTGATAATACGATTGCATCCATAAGAGTGGAAATCTCGCCTGCTAGAGTTGTTTTGCCTACTCCAGGCAAGCCACACAAAACCACAATCAATATCTTAGATCAGAACAAATCGTTGATAAACTGATTGCTAAATTTGAAGACAGTGGTTTTTACAAAAACTGCATTCATTTTTCTTTAATTAATCACCGTTGCAAACTAATTATTCAAGACGCTCAAACTAATATTGTTGAAGGAAAAGACGCCAGAACCATTCAGCACACACAAAGAAAGCAAACATCTTCTTGAAGCAGTTTTTTTGAAAAAACTGATGGACAGCTATTTCACAATGGAAATTGAGCAATACCTCAAGTCCATATTTGACTCATACGAAAAACTTGAGGCCACCAGGTTCATGCTTGATCATGAAGAAATACAAGAAATCGTAGCAAATTACCTCACTGTTATGAAATGGGATGTACAATTTGAAGCGCCCCTTGCAGATTTTGATGATAACTATATGTTTGATTTATTGGCAAAAAATGACGAGAAGACAATAGCAGTCAAAGTCAAGGCAGACATAACTGAAGAATCGCCAAGTCAGATTTTGGACCAAATCTTTAACATAAAAAGTGAGATTAAAAATGCCAAGCTTTTCTTGGCAATGAATATCCTGAGATTTCCTGAGATCTTTAGCAATGGTAAAATAACATATGCCGTGGCTGATTTTGCAAAAAGACACCATGTTGGAATTATTCTCGTTGATAGAGACGAGGACGGTAATTGGAAGACGTGGCTGCTTCCAGCTGAATTTCTATCCAGATGACTAATTCGAGTCAGACTCTTTTTAAAAAAATCAACACAAGAAAATTTAACTCAATTTGTGAAAATCAAACAAGAAAATTGTCCGGTGTTTTATTAACCCAAAATCACACCCATTCTTATGCAGGCAAAGGAATTAACAAAAAAGCCGATTGGAATACTAAAACATTCTGCAATATCTGACGTCATCAAAAAATTACTTGAAAATAACATAAGTAGACTAGTTGTTCTTGACTCTGGAAATCCTATTGGAATAATTTCTCAAAAAGATGTTGGATTTTTCTTGTTTAATGACTCTACAAAATACGGTCTTGACAAGATACCGCTTTCTAAGATCATGAATAAAATAGAATACATTGATGGAAGCACGACAATTGAAAAATGTGCAAAAACACTCATTGATAAAAAAATTAGCTCATTGTGCATTAAAGAAAACAACCAAGTAGGCATTTTTACAAAGACTGATCTTGTAAGGCATTACTCAAAAAACCATTCGAAAAGACACAAAGTAGTTGATTTTATGACCCACAACTATGTATCGACGCATAGCGCAACTCCACTTTTCAAGGTGTTAAGAAAAATGCTTGAGCACAAAATCTCAAGAATAATTACTAAAAACCAAAGTGAGCAGCCTGAAGGCATACTCTCCTTTAAAGATCTATTTAGAATATCTTTGGAATTGGGCAGTGAAGAAGACGATGAAGGATTCACGTTGTCAGATCAGATAAGAAGAGGATTTTTGTCCGAAAACGGTTTTGGAGGAATATCTTTGGCAAAAGATGTAATGTCTAAAGAAATCCTCACTGTAAAATTCAACGAGGATCTTTCGTCTGCCTGCAAAATCATGCTAAACAACAATGTGAGCGGCCTTGCCGTCCTTGATGGAAACGGCGGTTTTACTGGCATGATTAGCAAAACCGACGTTACAAGAGCGTTATCTTCTATGAATTGAAATAAACACAGGCATCAAGCCTAAAACATATTTTATTCAATAATTGGAACCAAAAATCAGAATTGATAATTTTCTTGTTTGTATATTAAGAAATTATCTGTCTGGTATGTAATGCCAGTATGCTGTCAATGCCCGCAGTGTCATTGTACCGAACAAGTTTTTACCGATGATAAGGACGGCAAATATCTTTGTTCGAGTTGCAGGCTTGGAAAGCACGGTCACAGAGATTAACTTGTGTATTTACAAATTTGTGATCTAGTTTTCTAAACAAAGATTTGTTATGTGTCTAAACTTTTGGCAAATTAGACTTGCAGGACGATGGACAATTAAAGAAAAATTGATAGTTTTTAGATCTTGATTGCTTTTTTGAAACTACCACATAAAATACAACTTAGATCTCATTCGATCCAAATTCTAATTTGATAGTTAGGTCCAAAATAGTCCCAAAATGGGTACTGAGTCCTAATTCGAATCTATGTTAGTTATGTCTAACGTCAAACAAGCTAACACATAATCAATCATTCAAACTAAATACTTGATACGAGAATTATTCCTTGTTGAGTCCAACTGCAAAGGACATTAGAACATCAATAGAACAAAACTGGAAGGAATATCTATCAAGATACGGGAATTTGTTCTCATCTGATTCAATTAGTGGTTCAAGTCCTCCATCTGTTTTTGTAGGCTCTTATGGGTATCCCAAAGTTGGAGTTGGGCCGATGGTGCCGCCGATTCATGGTGATACCAGTCTTTTAGATCTACCAGAAAAATGGCTTGGCAAAACCCTGGAAGACATTGTAAATTTTAGACTAAAGCTAGTCAGGGGAATCCAAAATGTTCCAGTCACACAACAAGGACGCTACATTGAAAGTCTTCAAGAGCTTGCAATGTCATCAAACACACCGGATTCTGACATTGTATTTCAAAAACATACAATACCAACAACATCAATTGACGGAGAGTCTGCCCCATTTGGGCCAATTGGCGAAATAAAGACCGCAAAATTTTCCAACATGTCAACAAACCAAACCATTGAAAAAACATACTATGACAGGGATCTAAAAGCAGAAGATGCAGTAGTGTCTCTATATGACAGCGGAATCGAGATCTCAAAAATCCAAAAATGTTTCAGTATTGGAATGTTTGGGAAAGAACGAAAGCTAGTGCCTACACGATGGAGCATTACTGCCACCGATGACATTATATCAAAAAATCTGGTTGCAGAAATTTTAGATTATACCACAATTGATACATACCAAGTTTTCACGCATGAACACTTGGGAAATCTTTTCTCAATTCTCTTGTTCCCACACCGATGGATTTTTGAAATGGAAGAAGCTTGGTACACAAAAGGAGAAATTGGCTTTGGTGCAGACTCGGAAGACGCAAACGGAATTGATCATTATCCAAGTATAGCCGGAGCATATTTTGCAGCAAAGATTGGCGTTGCAGAATATCTAAAAAGAAAACAAAGACAAGCAGGTGTTCTAATTCTACGAGAAATAAGGCCAGAATATGCAGTGCCAGTTGGAGTGTGGCAGGTAAGAGAAGCAATTAGAGCAGCAATGTCCAAAATCCCAGTTTTGGCAGAAACGCTAGATTCTGGACTGAGCCTAGCTTGCAAATACATGAGCATTAGCAAAAATGAATGGCTCTCAAAAGGAACCACATTAAAAATGCTAAAACAAAAGTCAATTGCAGACTATTTCTGAAATTGCCTATTTTCACTAGTATGAATTCTCCTTAAATCTTAAATGCAAAATCATTCATGAATAGGCCATGATTCCGGCAAATGT
>JAENJF010000031.1 GCA_016844685.1 Candidatus Nitrosotenuis sp.
ATCTCCACTAATAATCAGCCCAAATGAAGATGTTGATTCTGCGGCAATCGTATATGGCATACCGTTTGATTCCACACATTCATACAAACCTGGAACGAGATTCGGGCCTAATGCAATACGTGACGCATTTAACAATATTGAAGTTTTTCATCCACAATTTCAAATAGATTTAGCATCTGTAAACATTCAGGATCTTGGAAACATACACCATACGGTAAATGTAGAAGAAATGACAAAGATGGTCAACAAGTTAACGGGCGAGCTGATCAAAAAAGACAAACTTTTGGTCATTCTGGGTGGTGAGCATTCTCTGACATACGGCACATACACTGCCTTTCCAAAAGATACTGGTTACATTGTATTTGATGCCCATTTTGATCTTAGATCAGAATATGCAGGAGTAAAGCTCAGTCATGCTGCATATCTGAGACGAGTAGTGGAAAAAAATGGGGCAGAGAACATTATTCATGTTGGCGCGCGCTCTTTTGTAGGAGAAGAACTTGCGTTTCTTAAAGAACATAAAATTAAAACAATCACAGAAAAAGACATCCGAGATGGAAAAGGCCCAAAATTGGTAAATGATTTACTATCTACTTTCAAAAAAACATATGTGAGTGTTGATCTTGACGTGCTTGACCCAGCCTTTGCCCCCGGTGTTGGAAACCCAGAGGCAGTTGGAATTACATCAAGGGAGCTGTTTGATATGATATATGCCATGGAAGGCCACAAAATAGCATGCCTGGATATAGTTGAACTAAACCCGACATATGATACAGGTGCAACAGCATCCATTGCGGCAAAGCTAATGTCAACAATGATTGCTATGAATATTAAATAGAATCATTTACAATAGTCAGAGAATCCTAAATGCTAAACAATTTCAGAGAATCATTAAAACCACATCTTGAAAAACTCGGCAGTAGTTTTGCCTCAACTGGGCTTTCAGCAAATTTCTGGACTTTGGTTGGATTAGGATTTGCGTTTTTAGCAGCAATTGCTTATGGGATGAATTTGCAATATCCTCATTATTCTGCGATCGCAGGGGGGGTTCTTTTGCTGGTATCTGGATTTTTTGATGTTGTTGACGGTCAAGTTGCCCGTTATACTAAAAAGACTTCAAAGAAGGGCGGCTTTCTTGATTCCGTATTTGATAAAATAGCCGAAGTTGCAATATTTTTGGGAATTCTGATTGGAAATTTTACGGAGCCATACCTTGTATTTTTGGCAATTACCATGTCGCTTCTTGTAAGTTATTCTAGATCTAGGGCAGAATCCTTGGGGGTAAAACTTCAGGGAATTGGGATAGGCGAACGAGCCGAAAGATTGCTTGTTATTGCACTAATTGGAATGGTTGGTTTTATGCCATATGCTGTAATAATAGTAATAATCATTGCAGCAATTACCTTTATTCAAAGAATTACTGTTACTGCAAAAAACATTCAGGATTAACGCAGTCTTCCGGTCTGCCTTCTTGATGACGCTGATCTGATTTTCAGTATGCCAAAGTGAATTGCGCATGATATGCAATACCATTTGAGAACAGTTGGTGACGCAATGTATGCCCCCTGAGCTCTTAGCTCTTTTGCAAGCGAGTGTTCAACTAGGTTTAGTCTTGATGTGACCTTTTTTGCCTTGTCTTTTGGCACTGTTGCACCGCAGTTTGTGCACTGGATTCTATCTGACGAGCCCTTTCCGCCCTTTCGTCTTCCCCTACTTGCACGCTTTAGTGGCATGAACAGCATGTAAATTGCCTCTTTATAATCTTGGTGCGTTTGAATTTGACAAAATGATTGTTATGTAAAACTAGGTCTTTTGCTTTACCGAATAAACTCCAAACTTGTTTTCAGCATCTATGCTATAGTCAGTAATTTTTTCAAAACTGTATCCGTTTATTCCCTTTATCTTGTTGTAAAGAGATTCTCCTACGACTAGTGTATTTGGGCTTGCAAGCGTGTTTATTTTTGCGCATGCGTTGACAGTTGTACCAAATATGTCATCAATTGTCGATGTGGCAATGATTGCTACTCTGACTGGGCCAAAGGTTGCACTTATTCTGTAGCTTATCTCTGGCAGTTTTTCAAATGTCAGTGCTTCATTGATTTTAATTCTTGACTTTAACATCTCCATGCAACATTTTAGCATATTTTCAAATGGTTCTATTTCACTAGTATCTGTTTTTGGGAAATAATACAACAGTGCATCCCCGATGTTTTTTACCACGATTCCACCATTCTGAGTGACTATTGTTGCCATTGAGTTAAGAAATATGGCATAAAACTTGCTTGTCTCAAGGTCGGATAGTTTGGCAGTAATCTTGGTGGAGCCCATAATATCTACAAAGCATACACAATAGTTGGAACTATATTCTGAGAATTGGAGCAATATGTCTTTTTGTTGTTTGATTATGTCTTCACGCTCTCTAATTTTGATTAACGAGTCTTGGATTTTTTCAGCCATCTGATCAAATGAGTTTGACAGTTCTCCGATTTCGTCTTTTGTTGTAATGTTTGTTCTAACATCAAAATCTCCACCTGCAATTTTATTTGCTGCATTTCGAAGCTTGATGATTGGCCTTGAAATTAATTTTGAAAGGAAGAATGCTGCAATTCCAACCACAATAGTCATAACTATGCCTAAAACGATGATTTTTTCTTGTAGGTTTTTGACTGGCTGAAAAACTTCAACACCATCAATTTCTACAAGCAGAATTAGACCCAAATCATCCATACAGTTTGAGCTTCCAAGAATGAAAATTTGCCTATAGTCATTGTATTGTCCATGAAAATTCTTCTTGTTATCAAAGCATTCGCTTACTGCCTGCGTATCTACTGTCTGATGGAATGGCGCGTTTTCTATGAATCTTGACTCTGTAATCATCAACTTGTCTTTGTTTACAAGGTATACCTCACCTGTATTTCCAAGCCCGAATCTGTTTAGCAGAATTTGATCAAGTGATTGCGTATTCATGGTAACAATTGCAATCCCAATCGCTTCTTTGTCTTTTGGTTTGTCAAAAATTGTAGTCACTGTCACAAGCTTTCGTTTATCGTCTTTTCCTAGGGTTATCTCTGCAAATGATTCCCTCATACCTTTTACAAATTTTTGGTCTGTCAGAAAATTCTTTTTGTTCTTGGCGCTGATCAATGAAAATAACACTTTGCCTTTTTCCCCAATAATTTCCACATTTTCAAGATCATTTGAGCCGCCAATGGTGGATTCAAATGCTTGAATCTGAATAAGAAAGTCTATTCTTTTTTCAGATATCCTTTCACTCAATACAGTATCATCTTCTATAGTGTTAAGGTCGTTGATCAGATTTCTTATCATTGGGTCTGTTCCAATTACCTGTATTTGTTGCAGTTTTGAATTGAATAAACTACTAATAGAATCTCCCCGTATAGTTGATTCACTAAGCAATTGATCCATTATTCTGTCTTCAAGTATGATGTTTGAATAATGAAATGACAGTATGATTGTGACTCCAATTCCAACCACTGATACAAATGTCACCAAAGTGACCAGCTTTTTATCCATTGTAAACGGGATTGCGAGGCTCACGGCCTTTTTCAATTGTGTCAGAATATCTCCTTTTCCTAGATTTTCAAACTAAATTTATGCTAGTACATAGCATGTACTACATGCGAGGGCTATGCCATGTTTGCCTTACCTCAAATGCAGAACTGGTAATTGAGAAAGGGCGAATCCTCTGCAAGTCTTGCTCTAAAAAAGCAAAAAACTAAATCCGCATGATAAAAACCACATAAAATGAAGATTGGAATATTTTCACATTGTACAATAGATCAAATAAAAATTGATGGTCAGTCATACGAACGATCAGGAGGTCCAGCGTGTTACTGTGGTCTTGTAGCAAGAAGACTTGGTTTAGATGTTGAGTTGTTTACAAAATTTGGCCATGATTTTACATTTACAAATGAATTGCAAAAAAATAAGATAAAATTTGACAATGCGTTATCAAACAATCCTACGACGAAATTTACTCTGGAAATAAAAGATGCTGAAAGAAATCTTTGGCTAGAGAATATTTGTGAAGAAATCAGTTATGTGAATTCTGATACAGATGGCACATTGATCAGTCCTGTGTTTAATGAGGTTTCAAAAGAGACTCTAGAGAAGATTAAAAAAAACTCCGACATGATATTCTTGGATCCACAAGGATTTTTGAGACGAGTTGATCTGCAAAAAAAGATATTTCTTGATAGAACTGAAATGGATTTGTCAAAAATCACTGCAATAAAATCCGACCCAAGCGAGGTTCAGAATCTGACTGGCCTGGAAGGCATCGAAGGAATACTGAATTTACAAAAACGAGGAGTAGAACATGTACTGTATACAAACAAGCGTGATGTTTCACTTTTATCAAAAAACAGGTTATACTCAATCAAATTACCAGACATGAATATTACCGATACTTCCGGAGTTGGCGATATCTTTACTGCGGCATTTTGTTGTACATTATTAAAGGAAAAAGATGTCCTTTGGGCATTTAGCTTTGCAGGAGGCGCAGCACAAGCAGCATTAGAATCAAAACAAATTGGTCTTGATAAGGTCCCACCAAAGAGCGCTATTGAAACAAATGCCTCTTATTACTATAATATTATGAAATTTACCGACGTCTAAAGCTTTTATTATAATTGATGGTTGTTCCTATGTGCACATTGGAATTTCTGGCTCCACACCGTTTGATATTGCAGTAAAAACCATCAAAACAGCCCTTGATGAACATGGAATAAATTCTACATACGTTGGTAACAAGTCAAGAAAGGATGTTGATTGCATAATTATCACTGGTGGAGACAAGGGCGTTAGAAATTATTTTCACAAAACCCAGGATCCTCAAATTCCAATTTTAGGTATAGGTGAGTCAGAAGCAAGTGGTTTTTTGGCACAAATTGATCTAAAGGAATTTTCGTCTTACGTTAATCGTATAAAAAAACAAGACTATGGGACAAGCGAATTTACAAGACTTGGAGTCAAAATAGACGGAAAGCCGGTATCATCTGTACTAAATGATGTTGCAGTATTTCCATCAAAAAGTGCAACGCTGATGGAACACATACTCAGGGTAAATCAAGAAGAAGTCTGGCACGATAGCAGTGATGGAATCATAATATCAACACCAATCGGCTCTTCGGCATATTCCATGTCTGCTGGAGGCCCAATGATATTTCAAGATTCGCCAGTGTTTGGGATTGTTTCGGTAAACTCACTTGACATCACAAGAAGACCACTCATAGTGCCAGATACTAGCGTAATAGAAATCGATGATATTTCTGCAAGATTATACTGTGAGGTGATTCTTGACGGTGTAGACAGATTCAAAATAAACAATACTTTAGAATGCACAAAATCCGATCCTCCTGCAAGAATCATAAAAATGAAAAAAGACTCTACTGCAGTGTCGGCACTTACAAAGAAGGTAAGACTTGCAGGAGATCTGCTCAACATGCCGCCAAGCTCAAAGCTTTTACTAAAAACTCTGGAATATGAGGGAATATTGACGCAAAAAGAGCTTGCAAGTAAGACCTTACTTCCGGATAGAACTGTTCGTCTTGCATTAAGGCATCTTCTAGACAAGGGATATGTCAAAAGGAAGATCTCAATTAGGGATGCAAGACAAAAAATTTACGAAATCTCAAAAATGGACTAGCTAAAAATGCAATCCCCCTGTGAGGCAAAAACTTTGAGTCATCTAGTTCACAGAGAAGGTGACAGTTTGGGATTTTGTTAAATAATGACTGATGTGTTAACCCATCAGTGACACTGAAAGGACAGAAAAACCATTAAATATTCTTCACATGGGTATGCCCAAGTATCAGTTATCTATTTGGGGTTGTCAATGTCGGTAAATTTTTCAATTAACACTTTTTGTAACACGCAAAATTTACTAGTTTGTTTCTCTAGATTTCATGATTTTGTTTGTAATAATAATCGCGTCTAATGGAAAAGGATCCGAGCAAGACCCGCATTTTGGGCAAATTATCTCGACATCATAGTCAACTTCGCCGATGAATTTACCGCATCTATAACATTTGATTTGTTTTGTATCGTATATGTTCATTCTACTCTCAGTTTTTCTCCCAGGATTTCTTCAGTGCCGTTAATCATATGAATGATCCAGTCTACAATTTTTTCATGATCTGCGTGTTTTTTAGCAACAACTAAAATTATAGTCCCATTTGGCATCGGAACTGAAATGAATTTAGCATTGCCTCGTTTGGTTAGGCTGTATTCAACTGGTTCAACTTCCTCATCAAAATCCTTCTGCATGGAATGTAAAAGAGCAATTCCCATCAAAAACATCTCCTTTTTATAATTTAGCAGTCGGACGGTATCAACGCCAATTTCTCCTATCACCCTACCTTTGTTATTTATGATGCAAATGGATTCCACATCTGGAATTGTTATTGATGCCTTTTTGGTAATATCGCTACCTGAAAGCACGACTGACATTAGTTCAAACTCATCCCGATCAGGTTACAAAGTACCCTCGTGCTATAAACCAACTTGTTTGTACATATCAGACAAACACCATGCTATACCAAACAATTTCCCTCCCGCGATGATAATGACTGTCAGATACTAGTCCACTCTTTTTTATAGAAATGTAGCAAGAAGACCACCGGGCTTGTCCTGTAGTAGTTCACTGTGAGACCACATGATAAAATGTTGGCACTGGTGATTTTTTGAGAAAACTCATTAGTTGTCTGTGGATTTCATGGTGTTCATTTGTTTGATGTAACTTTACATGTGATTCCTTGTCTGTAAACTCTACGACTAGTTTGTATTTTCCATTATCTGATTTTGCTAGCCTTCTACTAACAAATCCTGGGAATTTTGATAACACATTATTTGATTTGGTAATCCAAGTTTTAAATTCCTCTTCCATATTGTCTTTTAATTCAATATCTATTAGCGCAATGTACATGACTAATCACCTTGATGCAGCAGCAATAAACGCTTCAAATGATTCTTCAGGATAGCCCGGCCTACTGTTAAACTCCGGATGAAATTGTACTCCAAAATAGAACTTGTGAGATGGAATTTCTAGTATTTCCATCCTCTTGGAATTATCGCTTTCTGCTGAGAAAATCATTCCATTCTTTTCAAAAATATCCATGTATTTCTTGTTGATTTCATATCTGTGTCTGTGTCGTCGAATCACCTTATCTGATTTGTATGCCTTGTGTGCAAGCGTATTGCTTTTTACTATGATTTCGTGCCCCCCTAGCCTCAATGAGCCTCCCATGTTTGAGATGGTTTTCTGTTCTGGAAGCAAGTCAACTATTGGATTTGTTGTATTAGAGTCAAGCTCGGTGGAATTCGCATCTTTGAAATCACACACATGTCTTCCAAAGGCAATTGCGGCAAGCTGAAATCCAAAACAAATCCCAAGGTACGGTATGTTTTTCTCTCTAGCGTAATTTGCAGTTTTAATTATTCCTTCTGCACCTCTTACGCCAAATCCTCCAGGCACCAGCACCCCATCATATTTGGATAGATTTTCAACATTTCCGTTGATTGTTTCCGAGTCTATCCAATCGATTGAAACCACCTTGCCCAATTTTGCGCCTGCATGTTTTAGCGCATGGTTCACACTGACGTAGCTGTCTGCAAGTGTGACATATTTTCCAACCATTGCAATTTTGATATCGCCATCTGTTATCTGGAGAGAATTCACTATCGAGTTCCACTTGTCCCAATTTGCAGATGTGTTGACTAGTCCGACTTTGCCAAACTTTGTAAATATTGTATCAACAATTCCTTGGTCATACAAAATTTGTGGAACCATGAAAATTGATTTTACGTCATGACATGAAAATACATCGCGGGTTGTCACGTTTGTAAACATTGAGATTTTCTTTTTTGTTGATTCGTGCAAAGGACTAGAACATCTTGCAGCAATAAGGTCTGGCTGAATACCGATTCTTCTTAATTCCTGTACACTGTGCTGTGTTGGCTTTGTTTTCTGTTCCCCGACTACATCAAGTGAGGGTGTAAGTGTTACGTGAACAAATATCACATTTTGCGCGCCTTCTTCAAGTCTTAGCTGTCTTAATGCTTCAAGAAACGGAAGACTTTCAATGTCGCCTACTGTTCCCCCACATTCCACAACTAGGACATCAAGTTTTTCATCTTCTGCAATTTTTCTAATTCTTCGCTTGATTTCGTCTGTAACATGGGGGATTATTTGGACGCATGCACCAAGGTATTCTCCGCGCCTTTCTGCCTCGATTACTGTCGAGTAAATCTGAGCTGTCGTTATGTTGTGGGTCTTCGGTATGTTTTGGTTCAAAAATCGCTCATAGTTACCAATATCCATATCACATTCACCACCATCTTCGGTGACAAACACCTCTCCATGTGCAATTGGATTCATTGTTCCTGCATCATAGTTTAGGTAAGGGTCTATCTTTACACAAGAAACCTTTTGATTTGACAACTGTAACAATTTGGCAATAGATGACGTCATTACGCCCTTGCCAAGCCCAGACATCACTCCACCTGTAACAAAAATGAACTTTGTCTGCACATTTACAAATGGAAATTGGTATTTTTAATTCTTTATGCGATGGCAAAATTCTAATACCAACTATTTGGTCTGAAAGAAGTGTTTTTTGAAGGAATATGGGTTATTGTTATTGGAACTATTGCATCAGTCCTAGTGACTGCTGGATGGATTCCGCAAATTATCCGTGGCTATAAAACAAAAAGCCTTTCCGACGTCTCGTACTATCTCATGATTTTAATTTCTACTGGATCTGTTTTGTGGATTTTTTATGGTATTGAAATACAAGATCAAATAATAATCATGGTAAACATAGCCATATTGATTTTTAATTTGACGCTGTTTGGCATGAAGGTAAAGTATTCAAAAAAATAAAATTTATCAAACTTTTGTCGTATTTTTTAATTTTTTTGTAAAACTGGCAACTGTTTTTTCCAGCTTTGCAGATGGAGTTTTCTCCACTAGTCTTATCAGTGCACTACCAACTATTACTGCGTCTGCCCCTTGTTTTATGAAATATTTGGCATCCTCTGGAGTTGAAATGCCAAAGCCAATACCGACTGGAATTTTACGGTTTGCTGTTTTTTTCGTGTTTCTGAGCGCGTCAATTGTGTATTGTTGTATTTTGTTTTGAATTCCAGTCGTCCCATAAACTGCTACTAGATATAGAAAACCCGTTGTTAGTCGAATTATTTTTTTCAGCCTTTTTTTGTCAGTGTTTGGGGATACAAGAAATATTGTATCAAGTGCATTATTCTTGGCAGCCCTTAGATACTCTTTTGACTCCTCTATTGTCATATCTGGTGTAATGACACCGTCAATTCCTGCATTTTTTATGTCTCTGAAGAACTTCTCATAACTTTGATGATACAGGATGTTTGTGTATGTCATCAATACTAGCGGTATGCTACTTTCCTGTCTGATTTTTCTCACAAGTCTAAAAAATTGCTCAAGATTGGTTCCTTTATCAAGTGCTATGGTGCTTGCGTTTTGTATGACCAAACCGTCAGCTAAAGGATCAGAAAATGGAAAACCAAGCTCGATTATGTCTGCGCCCCCTCTTATCAATCCCCGAATTACTGTAAGCGTGTCTTTTTCGTTTGGATATCCTACCATG
>JAENJF010000098.1 GCA_016844685.1 Candidatus Nitrosotenuis sp.
TGGCGGGTATGGCAGCAGTAGGTGCCGTTGGATTCTTTATATGGAGTAACAAAAAGGCAAAGCGAGAATCTGAATACATCCAAACTGGAATTGATCCAAAACATCTTAGGGGCATAACAACAAGTGAGGCTTCAGGTGGATACCATACTTACAGAGGAGAAGCTGAACTTGCAACCGACGATACAAGTTACATGCAACACGAAAGTGTCTATGATCAAGCAAGAGGCTCATTGCCAAAGGGACATGAGCAACCAAAAGAGGAACCAAAATCAAATTCTTCTAGGGGCTCAATGCCAAAAGATTGGAAACCCTCCTAAACCAGTTCATCTAACCGTTTATCATTTCATAAATATCGACAGGTTTATTAGAGAATTTTAGCAAAAGTTAAATACAAGAAATAAGTGGATTGCGAAAAATGGTAAAAACTAGTAAAAAAGATCGTTGCCCGCGTTGTGGTCGTGGCTCAGTTGTCACGGATACAAACACTGGAGAAAATTTTTGCGGAAAATGTGGTTACGTACTAAATGAAGAGAATGTAGAATCTGGACCCGAATGGCGTTCATTCTCAAAAGAAGAAGGGGAAAATCGAACAAGGACTGGAACACCGACTTCATTGGCAATGCATGACATGGGGCTTGCAACTATCATTGGTCAGGCAGATAAGGATGCGACTGGTAAACCCCTGTCCTCATCTATGCGAAGCACAATTGAAAGACTCAGAACTTGGGACAGCAGAAGCCAAGTACATGAACCAGTGGATAGAAATTTTAGACAGGCATTTTCTGAATTGGATAGATTAAAGGATAAACTTGCAGTGGGTGATGCCGTTGTGGAAAAGGCGGCATACATTTACCGCAAAGCACTCGAAAAAGGACTAGTCAGAGGACGTTCGATTTCCGCTCTGATTGCATCTGCACTATATGCCGCATGCCGAGACACCGAAACCCCAAGAACATTAAAGGACATTGGAAGTGCAAGCAATATCAAAAGAAAAGATATCGCGCGTTGCTATAGGTTACTATTAAGAGAATTAAGCTTGAAAATGCCAGTAGTTGATCCAATAAAATGTATTGCAAGAATAGCAAGTAAAGCGGAATTATCAGAAAAGACAAAGCGAGACGCAGCAAAAATTCTCAAAACTGCAGAAGAAAATAAAATTTCTGCTGGGAAGGATCCTATGGGACTTGCAGCAGCTGCTCTCTATGTTGCATGTGTGACAAATGGCGAAAACAAAACACAACGTGACGTTGCAGAAGCAGCAGGCGTAACAGAAGTGACCATCCGAAATAGGTACAAAGGTCTTAAATTGGCATTAAACCTCTAATTTCTTTTGTCTATAATCCATTAACAACATGGAAATTGATATTGCTCCTGTGATCACAAATAAAATTTCAATTGTCTCAAGTAGCGAATGTGAAAAAGCAGTTGAAATCGGAATTTCATTAACACTGGACACTAAATATCCATATGAATAAATCAGATAGTTTGTAGCCCAGTGAATCAGAGTTGATGCTACAAAACCATACTTGTAGTAAACCCATCCTATTATGATTCCACTAATTGTAGCTTGCACAAATTTTCCATTACTCCATGATTGGCCTGAAATTATATGGGACAGTCCAAAAAATACTCCGACGGCGGCAACAAGAATTATTGCTTTTTTTGAATTGCCTATTTGCAAATTATTTGGATTCCACAGTGATTTAAAAAACAGCCCGACTGAGCCTTTTTTTGAATACAGCAAAAATAAAGGAATCCCAATTAGGATTAGGCGAAATCCAGTTTCTTCTAAAATGGGAGATAATGTCATTCCAAAGAATTGTAACAAGTCGTTTTCAAAAGGGGGCGGCGTGGTCTTTACTCCAAAGCCTTGTTGTACAATATCTATTATTTCAGACAGGACAATCAATATCGAAAACCATTTGACTGTCTGAACCAAATAATTCCCATTTTGAGTTCTGTATGAGCCTGCCATGATTGTGGATAAGACCTTTAGAAAGTTATTTTTTGGGCCAAGAATTGATATCGTAAATATTATTAAAAAAAATGTCCACACTACAATGAAAACATCCGCAATCTCAAATCCTCCAAACTCTCCGAAATGCTTGATGAATTCAAAACCAGACCACGGATAACCATAATCAATGTCTTTTCCTATCTGAGAATTAAAAAAAAGATAGGCGCCTATTGGAAACGAAAAAACCATGAGTCCAAAAATTACTGATATTAATGCAGAATAAGGAATTGCAATGCTTTGTAAGATTTTGTGAATTTCCAAGATTTAGTGAATTTCGATGCTTGATTCGGCAAATCCTAGCTTTACCAGTGTTTCCTTCATTGTATCTCGATGATCACCTTGTAGAAAGATATAATCGTCTTTTGCTGTTCCACCACATGCATATTTTCTTTTTAGCTCACTAAGGGTCCCATGCATGTCGTTGAGTTTTGAATTCAAACCCTCGATCATGGTGCCCTTTTTCTTAAACCGTCTTTCTTCTAATCTGATAATTATCTTGGTACTTTCTTTGTTAAGTTCACCACAGGCACACAAATCTTCAGGAAGTCCACACGTGTTACAAATTATCGCCATTGGTTACTAAACGTCTTGTCTTCGTACGGACTATTAAGCCTTATCGGCTTTCAAAAACTAGGTTTTTACAAAAGGGTTTGCAATACGAATCATGTCGCAGGAACTAAGAAAAAAGGCAGTAGAAATGTTACTAAAAGGTGCTACCCTTCTTGCAGAACCATGTCCTTATTGTAAAGGAGTACGAATAATGAAGGATGGCAATGTCTTGTGTATCAGCTGTGGAAGAGAGCCAGACACGAGCAAAATAGACCAAGAAACCGCCTCTGAAAATCCCAATCTTAAAAAACCATCATCGGTTTTGATCTCACTAAAAAATAAGCTTGATGAAATGACAAAAGAACTGGAATCGGAAAAAAACCATGAAAAACAACAACAAATACTAAAATCAATAAATTCCTTAATTGAGGCTATTGATAAACTCGAAAAATGATACAAAAGTTTTTATTTTAATGTTCTAGACTTTTGAATTATGAGCAGTAAGAAAAAAGGCGCGCCATTGCCTGCATCAAGTGCCGGTCTTTTGCGTTTCTTTGAAGATGATACTAAAGGTTATCGCCTAAATCCAAAAATCGTACTCTCTATACCTGTTGGATTGATCGTACTGTCTTGGCTACTTGATATATTTCTCATAAAATGACAGAATCGTACGACGACGTATCGAAAATCCATAAGCGTTATTCCCTTACTCTAGTCAATCCGTCTTCGTATTATCACTCATTAATTTTCTCAAACGTATCTGTGGCGATTCTTTCGGCGATCGTGGTTTTTGCCTATCTTGGTAGGACCGATGAGGCAGTCTTTCGTTTACCTGCAGTAATTGCGATATTGCTCATAACTCAGTATGTCGATTCACGATTCATCAAAAACAAAGAATACTCTAAATCATTGCACATGTCGTTATTTGGAAATCTGGCATGGATTGGAGTGATACTGGCAGGTATCATAGCATCAATTGTTTTATCAAAAGATCTTTCCGTATTTTACATTGTAGAGGGAATGTTTATTTTTGCAAGCTTTAGGATAGGAATTCTCACAACCACTCTTGGCACAACTCTTAGAATAGCTTGGCTGCTTTGTTTTCTTCAACCAGTGGCAATGTATTTGGCATTAATTCCTGCCTCCATGTGGGCAACATCCGTCTTTGACCCTTTGACGCTTACTGTGGGTGGGGTATTTTTGGCGACTGCAAGCATATTGTCCGTTGTAACAGATAGGGCAGGAAGACCTGCAATTCAGAGCACTCACAAGCTAGTA
>JAENJF010000007.1 GCA_016844685.1 Candidatus Nitrosotenuis sp.
TGCCCAGGCCTTTGAGCATGCTGGAAAACCAGGCGCTCTTAAAATTCTACTGCAATCGTAGAGTCAAAAAATACCGTACTTGCCTGATTCCATTTCTTCCTTTATGGCAAATTTTACCTTGAGATTCTTTTGCTCCATTTTTCCAGACAACCAAGACAGGAATTTTTTCTCAAGGCCCTTTCCCCTTAGGCGGGAAAACTCCTCTCCCTTTTGCTCTGCAAATTTCTGTACCATATCGGATTTTACAGACACGACATAAAAGTGCCAGCCAAAGGCAAACTCTGAATCAGTCACGGCAAAGGAATCATTTTCATGAACCATTTCCTCCGCTAGAGTAAGTATGGATGTGATTTCCTTGCTTGTCTTGTCATAGTCTGTAGCAGATACGTTGATGTGAATTCTCTCCATGGAATGTTTAGTATGTTTCAAAAATAAAAGCATGACTACTTTATCAGATGTTTTACCTCTATGTTAAAGAAGTTCTGCATTATCTCCATGTAGCTTTTGATGGGTGCCGGTATTTCATCAGTACAGGACAAACCAAGGTTTTTTGCATTTATCCAAATTAACAACGTCTGAAGTATGGTTAGGAACCGGTCGTTTCCGGCGTCCGGTGAGCCAATTGCCTTTGTGTATCTTTCTGCGTGTTCCCATGCTGTACTAAAATCAATGCATTCTGTTTCAAATATTGCAATTAATTGTTCTTTGAGATTTTTTGCCTGTCTGAATGGAGTCTGAAACATCAGATATGGAAAATCCACTCTAGCTGGCAAAAATCCAGGCAGCGGATCAAATATTGTAATTATCTTGCAGTTTTTTAGTTTCATAAATTTATCCAGCATGGATTCGATTATTCCAGTATCTGAAAACCAAAAAAGAATTACATTTGCATCGGACAGGTCTGATTCCAAAATGTCCTGGCACCTAAATTCCGAGTTTTCTAGTTTTGCAATTTCTTCTGCTTGCAAAATTTTATCTATATTGGAGTCAATCCCTACTGCCTTTTTGACATGAAACTCTTCTAGTGCAATTGCTATGCTGTTTCCAGTGCCGCACCCAAGGTGATAAAAAGTGTCATCCTTTCCAAGATTTGCCAGTTTGAAAATGTCTCTAATTGAATCATCTAACAGCTGAATTTCCTCACCAGTAATGATGGAATCGGGCAGTGATGAGATGTATTCTTCAATTTTCACAAGATATCTATCTTGATTCAGAAATTTATTCTCTTATGCCTTCTAGTGCAGATACTGCCTGCCATAATGTAACTCGCACGTATGACGGAATGTTTGGATCCTGCGTTACGTCGTCAAGCTGACTAATTGCATTTGCAGCACGAACTGATATTGGGTCCTGGCTTGCCCTAAGGCTTGAAATCAAGTCTGCGAGGTTTTTTTTGATGTTCTTTGGGGTTGTGGGATTTGATACAACCTGTGCTATGGTCTGTATTGCCTGATCAAATGACGTCTGATTTTGTGCCTTTTTGTCTGCCATTGCCGATCAAGTATTGCATGTGACTATTTAAAAAGTGTAACACTCAGACTTGTACAAAAACGCTGTCTGATTCTACAACTGTTTGATATGATTTCAAGTCACTAATTTTAGCTGGAAATTTTTCAAGCTTGCCTGATTTGCAATTGAACTTGGCTCCGTGCCAACTGCATGTCACTGTACTTCCTTCAAGTGTTCCATCTGCAAGGCTTGCCCCAGAATGTGTGCAGGTATCATCACATGCATAATAGTTGCCGTCAATATTTGTAACAAGAATATCGCGTCCGTCAACTTCTACTTTTTGCATTGAACCTAGAGGCATGTCTGATTTTTTCCCAACAATTATCTTGCCCATGTCTTGGAATGATTCCGATTCATTAATTAATTTACTGTACGAATCGTACCGTGTTTTCTATTTTTCCAAGGCCCTGGATTTCCATCTCTATTTTATCGCCGTCTTGCAGGAAAACGGCATTTGGCTTGTTTAGCATTACACCTGCTGGTGTTCCAGTAGATATGATGTCGCCTTTTTCAAGTGTCATCACTCTACTTAGCTTTGATATTATGGATGGAATTTTGATGAACATGTTTGATGTGGACGAGTCCTGCCTTGTCTGGCCGTTAATCTTTGTTGTAAGTTTCAGGTTTTGGGGATCTGCAATTTCATCAGACGTGGTAATCCACGGGCCGCAGGGTGCAAATGTATCAAATCCCTTTGCACGCCCAAACTGCATGTCTTGTGCCTGAACGTCTCGCGCAGAGACGTCATTTAGTATCATGTATCCAAATATCGTACTCATGGCGTCTTTTTCATCTACGTTTTTGCAGTTTTTTCCAATTACTAGTGCAAGCTCTACCTCGTAGTCAAGCTGTTTTACAAAATTTGGGCAGACTATATCCGAGTTTGTCCCGCTTAATGTGGTTCTTGGGATTAGTACTATGGCAGGATCAACTGGCGGTGACAGATTTTGCTCCTTCGCGTGATCGACATAGTTGAATACAAGACAAATTGTCTTTGGAGGATTTGGAATTGGCGCTAGAATTTTTGCATCAGACAGATTTACCATATAATCAAGTTCCGGCTTTTGAGATATTACCTCGTCATACCAACCATCAAACAAAAATTCCTTGATTCCAATCGGTATTGGGATTCCAGTCTTTGTGATCATTTCTTCTTTTGTTGCAATTTTATTATCCTTGACAAATCCATACGTCTCCTTGCTGTTTATCAAAAATCTGCCTATTTTCATGGTATATCACTTGTGTGTGTAGATTGCCTGCAAAACCGAGTCCTTTCTGCAGTACCCAAATCTTACAAATTGAATTTCCTTTCCCTCTTTTAATTGTGAGTAATATGGCTCTACAAAGACGTCGATTTCCTCAAGACTCTTTTCGTTGAATACTTCACCGATAAACAGCTGGCTTGGAATTAGAATTTTTATTTTTTGCGCGTCCTTTTGCACTACCCACTGGACCTTTGGGATTTGCGCCTTTAACTCATCTCCGGTGTAGTTTCCTTCAAGTGGCTCTGTCTTTGTTATCTGAACATTTCCCAATCCCATGAGTCTCAACTCGTCTCCCGCTTTGAGATTTTTTATGTCTTCAGATTCTGTGTAAAGATTCTCATCCAGTGTGATTTGTCTTGTTCCAATGTCCTTTGTCGGGTGGTTTGGCAAAATAATGGTATGAGGCAGGCCCAAAATCCTGATTTTTGCAGGGTTTTTGACCATGTGCAATCTAATGCTGTCTGCATCTATGATTTTTCGATTCAGCGATTCCAAGGTGTCAAATGGGGCAAGTGTGTCTGCCTTTGTAAATCCCAAGGATAAGACAAATTTTCTTATTGCCTCTGGCGTGATTCCTCGCCTTTTTAGTGCCTCAAGTGTTGGAAGCCTTGGGTCGTCATATCCTGAGACTTTACATTCTTCAATTAGGGGCCGCAGTATTCTTTTTGACACTGGCATTCCCTCAAAGCCAAGTCTTGAAAATTCAATGACCTTTGGTTTTCGCATCTTTAGTGCATCCAAAATGGCATAGTACAATTCATTTCTCAACTCATATTCTTTGGTTCTAAACGCATGTGTTACGCCATCAATGCTGTCCTCTATTGCCACTGAAAAGTCGTAGCTTGGCCAAACCCTGTACTTGTCTGAGAGTAGCGGGTGCTTTGCCTCTATGATTCTGCACATGACAGGATCACGCATTACCGTATTTTCGGATTCCATGTCTCCCCGGAATCTGACTATTGCCTCACCCCGCTTGTATTTAGAAAACATTTTTTCCCATCTTTCTAAATTCTGTTCCAAGTCGCCAAGACTGCACTTGCAGGCCTTCATCTCCCTTCTGTTTGCGCTTACTGTTTCTTGCTTGCATGTGCACAGATATGCAAATCCTCCATTGATTAGTTCAAGACATTTTTTGTATAACAGCTCGATGTCGTCTGACGTGTTTTTGATCCTGTCGTATTTTACGCCAAGCCAGTCCAGTCCTACTTTAATTGCTGCATAATATTCGAGTCTTTCTGCTTCTGGGTTTGTATCGTCAAATCGCAAAATCAGTTTTCCGCCGTACATCCTTGCATATTGCTCATCGATTATTGCGGCCTTTGCATGTCCTATGTGCGGATATCCGTTTGGCTCTGGAGGAAATCTTGTTATTACTTGCCCTTGTTGTGCACCTTCCAGTGGAGGCAATCCCACACGCTCTTCTTTTTTTGGCTTTCCTACCAAGAGATCAGGAAACTCTTTTTCAATTTCGGATTTTTGCTGCTCAAATGGTATCTGGTTTATGGAATTTACTATATCCGAAATTATCGGTGTTATTTCCTTTACCTGGCTTCGCAATTCAGGAATTGTACCTAGTGCTTTTGAGAGAATAATTTTGTCCTGCGTTTTCCCTTCATGCTCAAGTGCATTTTGCAGTGCTAGTTTTCGTATCTTTTCTTTTATGATATCATCCAATTCTAAAGGCTCCTTTTTACAACAAAATCTAGTAGCGAGATCAATTCTTTTTTTGCAGCACCAGAATATGGCGCAAGCGACTTGATTGCCTTTCCAGCATACTGCAGGGCTTCATTTCTTACGTCTTTTTCAATTTCCAAAGAACGCATTGCAGATACTGCATCGTTTATCTGCTTTTTTGCAGCCTTTGCATTCCCAAAGACATCTAGGATTAGTTTTTTTGATTTTTTATCTGCCTTTTGTATTGCAAGCAAAATTGGCAGTGATTTTTTTCCTTCGCGCAAGTCGTTGCCGACTGGCTTTTTTGTAATCTTTGGATCACCTAGTACGCCAATGTAATCGTCAGTTATCTGAAATGCCACGCCAAGGTTTCGTCCAAATGACGCCAAATTCATAATGTCTTTTTGATTCCCCCTTGCACAAATTGCGCCCATTGCGCACGATACCTCAAATAAGGCAGACGTCTTTTTTTCTACCATTCTGATATATTCTGATTTTGTTGGGATCTTTTTTCCTTCGGCCATTTTTATATCCAAGACCTGACCCTCGCAGACATCTACGCATGCTTTTGCCAGTCTTGCCACCAAAAGAGTGGAGGTATTTTTGTCCTGTACATTATCTATTGATATTGTCTCAAATGCCTTTGAAAACAACACATCCCCAGCTAGAATGGCAAGCGGCATGCCAAATTTTGTGTGAACGGTTGGAACACCATGGCGCATCTCGTCATTATCCATGATATCATCATGAACCAGGGTAAAGTTGTGAATCATTTCTATTGCTGCACCTGCAGGTAGAGCATCTTTAATGGAGCCCCCAAGCATCTGGCAGCTCTTAATCACCAGATATGGTCGAAGGCGCTTTCCGCCGTTTACTATGAGATGTGATGCTGCAGCATACAATTCATTTGGCTTTCCATCAAGTCTTGCACTCAAATACTTGTTTACTGCCTTTGCGTTTTTTGGTAGAGTCGATGTCAATTAACAAATCTCCAGTTGTTTGTTGGAAAGTGATATCTTAGTGATTTTTCAAGTGTTGATTTGAATTTCGGATTAATCCATTTACTCAGAACTGGGCTGTGTTTTTCCATCATTTCTTTTTCGGATTCTGGCAGCAAATACAATGCAACTACCATCCACGGACAATATATCTGTGGATTTTTTTCCATGTCTGAATATAGCTCCTCACTGTTTAGCCACTTTACTTCGCTGATTTCATCCTCTACCAATTTTGTCTGGAATGATTCTGGCACATGACCAATGAGTGTTCCACAAATTTCGTTTTCAGAACCCACATTCTTGTATGGAACATGGTACTCAAATTTGAACAAATAATCAAGATTGCATGAAGCACCAATTTCTTCAGGCAGTCTTCTTTCTGCTGATGAGACATATGTTTCAGATTTTCTTGGGTGGCTTGCAACTGTTCCATCCCAGTCGCCTGGCCAAAGCATTTTAGATTGGCTCCTGCGTGTGAGCAAAAGTTTTCCATCCCTGTCAAATAGTAACACAGTAAATGCCCTATGTAATTTGCCGTTTGGAAGGTGACACTTTACTTTTTCTTCAAATCCAATCGGATTATCGTTTTCATCAACTAGAATCAAATATTCATCTGCCATCATATGCCTCTGAATATGGTTCCTTCAAATTTGCCTTTTGTAGCATTAACGATTCTCTCCGGCCTGTTTCCGTTTACAAAAAAGACATCCAGTCCCATCTTTGAAATTCTTGTTGCCTCCTCTACCTTTCGTTTCATGCCTCCTGTAACATCCATTGGAATATCTTCTATTGAAACTTGATCTCCGTCCATTTTGTGGATTAGTTTTTTTGTCTTAAAATCCGAGTACAATCCATCAACATTAAGCACAAAGATGGATAGTCTTGGGCGCAGAATTTTTGCCAGAATGCTCATTATTTTATCGCCAGACAAAATGTATGACTTTTTTGTGCCATAGAATAGTGCGTCCCCATATGATACCGGAATAAATCCTGACTGGGCAATTTTTGAAATTTCCTTGACTTTTTTTGTGATTGGCTCGTTTCCCGTCATGAAATCAGTTGGAGGAATGCAGTAAGGATTTAGCTTGTTTTTGATTAGTGAATCCAAAATAATTTTATCAAGCTGTATCATCGAGTTTTTTACTATTGATACCCCATGAATAGAATACTTGTCAGGCTTTGTGTGCATGTCATATTTTATAGACCAGTAATGGCCAAACGACCCACCACCGTGGACAAGTATTACAGGTTCCTTGATTTTTTTTAGCTGTTTTGATATTTTGTCTATTGCCGCAATTCTTGGGGAAAGTGGTTTTTCCTTGTTTGTGATGATAGAACCCCCAAGCTTGACGAGAATCATATTTTTTATCGAAATTTAGTCAGTTAAAAAGTATCTAGTCTTGTGATCTCACGCCGAGCTTCGCTGTAGTCCATTTGTATCTATTTTTGCAGAAAAGCATTCGTATTTTTTTGCTAGCGCATTTAGTGTTTTTTCTAGATTTGATTTATCAGCTAACGCAATTATGCATCCACCGTCTCCCGCGCCAGTTAGCTTTGCGCCATATGCTGTGTCCTTTACCAGATTAATCATTGAGCTTAGCATATCATTTGAGACTCTAATTTTTTCTAAAAATTCCTGGTTCTGTGTCATGAGTTTTCCAAGTTTTGTCAAGTCATTTTTTTGCAGGCATGCCAGTGCGTCTTCAATAAGATTTTTTTCTTGCATGCACAGCGATGAGAAAATTTCCTGCTTTTTATCCTTGAACTGTCTCACCATTGATACTACCTTGCTTGTCGAGTGAATCATTCCAGAATTTGCCACCACAAGCTCAAATTTTGGCACAAACTCTAGCCTTTTTATTTGTCCGTCTTTGCTGTATTCTAAAATTCCCCCATATACACATACAGTACAGTCTGCCCCGGATGTGTTTTCAAAAATTGTCCTTTCCGCATCTATGGCAATTTTTAGGATCTCTTCTTTGGTATGCTTCCCAAAAAGGCCAGAAATTGATCCTGCTGCTGCAACACAGCACGCAGATGAGGAGCCAAGTCCAACACCTGATGGAAACTCGGCACTGACCCTTATTGTAACGCCAGATTCTGAATGAAATTTCTCAAGCATTCTTTGCGCAATGTAGATTATTGGGCGAAACACCGAATCTGCGTTTTTGTACGAATCTGATTTTGGGATTTTTAGTTTGCCAAGCTGCGACTCTATTTCTATTTGTCCTGTCTTTGTCAGCTCTGACTCCACCGTGATTCTTTTATCTATTGAGCACAGGATTGCCTTTCCACCATATACGATAAAGTGCTCCCCAAACAGAATTATTTTTGCTGGGGCAGATGCAATTGATTTCAAGTAAAAACTATAGATGCATATCCGACAACTGAGCTTTTATCGCCTGTTATGTCGCCACTAGTTGCATATTTTAACAACTGGCCTTTTGTTGCCCCCAATTTTTTACATGCAATCATAGTTGCAGCAATCGCTCCGTATCCGCATGCACTAACCCTCCTATTCTGTAGTATTTTGTAAAATTCCTCAACATCCAAATCAAGTATTGGCTCAATGAGCGCCAAGTCCTGGCTGTGGGCAAACTCGTTTGGCTCATAGTGAGTAAAATCAGAAGAACCAATAATTATGGTTTTTTTCCCCTCTGCCAGCTTTGCTATGGAATTTCCTATTTGAATAGCAGAATCATATTCCTGATCAATTAGGGATATTGGCAATATCTTGAATTTGTTTTTGCAAAATTCCTGCAGCATTGGCACTTGTACTTCGATGCTGTGTTCTTTGGTGTGGGAGAAAAAATCAATCTCAACTAGACTGGTTATCTGGGTTATCTCTTTTGCAGCTTCTGAATCCACTTCAACTCCTCCAAGCGGAGTCTCCCATGTACAGTCCTTCATTGTCGCAATGTTGCATCCAATCCCCCAGTGATTTGGCCCCAATATGATGGCAAGATCAAAATCCTGACTTGAAATCAAATTATATGAATGGGTAGCAATGGGGCCTGAATACATATAGCCTGCATGTGGGCATATGACTCCGTAAATTTTTTCTATTTGCGTTTTTGATTTTGCAGCGCCAAACTCATGTGAAAAACAATCGCTAATTGATTTTTGCAGTTCGCTTTTTCCTTTTGGATAGAACATCCCGGCTACGGCCGGTGTTCTAATGCGCATTACTCGTTTTCCTCATCCGCTATCTTTGTTTCAAAGTCATCTATTTCGTATTTCATTGGGTCAGACTCGCTGAGCTTGCCCTGTTGTATTAGGATCTCGCGTGCCAGCAACCAAAATACTGTTGCAAGTGACTTTCTTCCCCTGTTGTTTGCTGGAATGACAATGTCAATCATTGATGTTATGTTGTCTGTATTGGAAATTCCGATTACTGGAATTCCTGCATTTGTTGCCTCTATGATTGCCTGTGAGTCCACCTGGGGGTCTGATATTATGACTAATTTTGGTTCTGTGTAGAACGGTAAAGACGGATTTGTAAGTGAGCCTGGCATGAATCTGCTGAGCATTTTTCTTGCTCCGGTCATTTCGCAAAATCTCTCAATTGGTGTAGTTGCATATTCTCGTCCAGAGCATACAAGAACTTTGTCAAATTCAATTCTGTTGATGAATTTAGCAGCAGTCTTGATTCTTTCTAGTGTTTTGTCCAAATCTATCATGTAAAGGCCTTCTGGACTCGCCTTTGTGATAAATGGCTGCATGAAGGTGGTCTTGACAGTAGTTCCTACTCTAATTCCTGTGGACAGGATCTTCTTTTTGATGTCTTGGGGTTCTGTTTGCTGGCTCATCTTGCGATTTTAAATCTCTGCCATGCCGCGTATTAAATCATGCTCCGATAATCTGATTAACTCGTTTAATTTTGCCACTCGCTCGCCCCCAACCACACCCACTTTGAGCATTTTTGAGCCAGTTGCAATTCCAATGTGAGAAATCTGGTGATCCGTGGACTCGCCAGATCTATGAGATGTGATTAGTCTGATTTTGTTTTTTGTAGCTACTTGAGCAAACTCTAGCGCATCATAAAGACTTCCTGCTTGGTTTACCTTGAGTATTGCAGCATTGCAAGATTTTTTCTTTATTGCCTTTTGCAGAATCTTTGCGTTTGTTACCGTGATGTCATCACCAGTAATCAGTACCTTTGGGAATTTTGCCGTAATCTCCGACATGCCATCAAAGGCCTCTTCGTGGACTGTATCCTCTGCATAGATGAGTTTGTATTTTTTGATTATATCTGATGCAAAGTCAATTTGCTCATCTTGCGTGTTCTCAAATCCTGCTCTTGAATAGACATATTTTTTCTTTTTTGCATCCCATTGTGTGGATGACGCAAAATCAACTCCCAGTGCTACTTCTTTTCCAAGTGTGTATCCTAGGTTTTCACATGCTTTGACAGATACTTCTAATGCCTTCTCGTTGTCCATCTGAGGTGCCCATCCTCCTTCATCGCCTCTACCGTTTGTAAACATTGGATCTTTTTTTCGCAATACGTTGCCCAGTTCCTTGTGGACTGCCAGATTCATCTCAATTGATTCCCTTACTGTTTTTGAGCCAACTGCGCAAACTAAAATCTCCTGGATGTCTGGTGTTCCAGGGCCTGCATGGGCACCGCCGCCCAAAATATTCCCAATGGGAAACGGGAACTGCCATTTTTTTGTCTGTGATATTACCTTAAACATTGGCTGGTTTAGTGCC
Source organism: Candidatus Nitrosotenuis sp. (assembly GCA_016844685.1). GTDB lineage: Archaea > Thermoproteota > Nitrososphaeria > Nitrososphaerales > Nitrosopumilaceae > Nitrosotenuis. The sequence goes on from JAENJF010000007.1 coordinate 10,160, forward strand.
TTTGCGGCAGAATCAACTGATGATATGGTAAGTGCATATGCTACTGCCCCGCCAATTCCAGAATAGTTTGATGTGTTGTCTATTTTGCGCAATGTATCATGGATTGATTTTAGGTCGTCTGATTGTAATCCGATGAATTTTTTTGCATTTGCGTTTAGTACTTGGAGGCTTTTTTCTGGTTTGTTGTCTGTAAAACTTTGCGCCTCGTATTTTCCTACGCTTGCACCAGATGGGGCGCATGCCCTTCCCAAGTGTTTGTTATCTGATACAACATCAATTTCTATGGTCTTGCTTCCCCTGCTATTGTAAACTAGTCTGCCTCTAATTGACGAGATCTTTGGCATTTACTCTAACTCAGATTGGACTTCCAAGTAGCGCCTTTGTATTGCCTCGTAGAATGGAATTATCTGGTGTATTGTTTCTACAGATGTCATGAGCATTCTTCTGCAGCAGTACCTTTTGAAACCAAGAGAATCTAAAACTTTGGCTGGCTCTTCACCGGATTTGATTCTATTTTGATAATCTTCATGTTTATCGGCAATTAGATTTCCACAAGTAAAACATCTAATTGGAATTAACACGAAATCAAAAAGTAATCAAGGATTATAAAAACCCTGCACGGTATTTCGCTGCGGGAGTTGCCAAGCCCGGCCAACGGCGCTAGCTTGAGGGGCTAGTATCTTAGGATTTCGTGGGTTCAAATCCCACTTCCCGCATCCTCTTAATTATTTTCTGATTCTAAGAAACCTTATGCAAAGTTTGTCATAGTTGAATAATGACCGCTCAGATAGAGCTACATGAGTTAAAACAAAGAGTAAACTTGTTATCTAAATCTCTACACGTGTTACTTTTTGAAGAAAAAGAAAAAGTTTCCACAAAAGAAGCTAAAGAAATAAAAAAAAGACTATCTGCTTATTTGAAAGGAAAGAAAACTGATTTTGTAAATCTGGAAGATGCACTGAATGCTGGCAGTAAAAATAAACAAAAAGGCGCTTAAAGAGCTGGAATTACTGCCTGAAGATATCAAACCAAGATTATAGCTGTTTGCAAATCACTAGCAGATGATCCTTTTGCTGGAGACATAAAGCCTCTAAAAGGGATTCCCGGAGTATTTAGACGACGCATGGGAAATTACAGAATTGCATTTAGTGTAAATTTTAATGAAGATGAAGTATTGATACTCAAAATAGGTAAACGAGAAAAATTCTATGATGATTTATGAATAAATCCTATTTCTGACAATCCTCAATTATTCTTTAATTTTCTTTATAGTGTCAATTAGCTCTTGGCGCCTTATTTCTTCGGTAAGCGCAGTTCTTGTCTCCTCGACTAGAATTCTATCTACATCAAGCTTTCGCCTTGCTTCCTTTACTATTTTATCAAATGACGCAAAGGGGTATAATTGCAGGTAGAGATCCTCCATCAAATCAAATGTCTTTTTTGCCTCTTCCAGTTTTCCAGTTCTTATTTTGTCATAGACGTTTCGCCTTAATTCTCCCACACAATCAAGCAATCCCAAAACGTAGGATTCCTCTTTTACCTTGAGTGATTCAAAGGAAGGAACCGGCTTGTTTTGTATGATTGCCAAAAACGACGATGCCTCCACAAACTCTTGCTCTGACGGTATTAGATATCGGTACAGGCCTTGATCAATTTCTTTTCTGAACTTTTCTAGCAGCCTTTTTGCACTTTGAATTTTTGCAGCGGCACTCTTGATATCGTTTCTATGAATGCTTATGATTGATTCGCTGCATAACGTTATGATCTGGCGAGTATTTTTTATAAGATCCTCTCTGCTTTCCTGGGTTTTTTCCAAAGATTTTGAAATTTTAGACAAGGAAGTTTTTGCGTCTTTTAATGACATAAAACCATCAAATCGGGACTTGCATAAAGTCGTTTTCCAGATGGCTTTATTTTACCTGCATAAAATCAATCTGTCATGGAAATCACAGTAAAGCAGATGTATCAAATTGAAGAAAATGGCCACCAAATGGGTTTTCCGCGCCAGCTTATGATGGAAAACGCAGGCGCATCGATGGTAAAACAACTTGTAAACAAATTTGGAAGCCTGTCTTCAAAAAAGGTACTTGTCTTTGCAGGACTTGGAAATAATGGCGGAGACGCACTAGTTGTTGCAAGACACCTGGCAGGACATGATAGTATAGTTACCGTCATTCTACTTGGCGATCCAAAAGACATCAAAACGACAGAATGCAAAACAAACTGGCAAATCCTCCAAAAAATGAAATCAGTAAAACTAACTCATGATCTAGATGTACCTGCTAAGCCTGACATAATAGTTGACGGAATTTTAGGAACTGGCATCTCTGGCACAATTAAAGAGCCACAAGCATCGGCAATTGATTTGATAAACAAAACAAAGGCATTCAAAATAGCAGTGGATGTTCCAACCGGACTTGATCCTGATACGGGAAAAACTGCTGACAAGTACGTCATAGTAGACATGACCGTAACATTTCATAAAATGAAAAGGGGAATGCCAAAGAGAGCAGACCTTTGTGGAATGATATTTGTTGAAAAAATTGGCATCCCACCAGAAGCAGAGATTGGAGTTCTATGATAGTGCACCAACTCCAAGTGGGAAACATGCAGAATTTCACCTATGTCTTGGAAGACGAGGAAACAAGTCAATCCATAATACTTGACCCATCATGGGATCTTGATGAAATAAAACGAATCATCGAAAAACACAATCTCACAGTAAAATACATTGTAAACACACATCATCACTTTGATCACACACTGGGAAATGAAGCAATGGCAAAGGAAACAGGCGCAAAAATCATCCAATATGTGACATCCACCCTAAAGCATGACACCTCTGTGTCTGACGGCGACAAAATAAAATTTGGAAACTCGGAACTGAGAGTTCTTTATACGCCGGGGCACTCTAAAGACAGCATGTGCCTTGTGGGAGATGGAAAAATCTTTTCAGGTGATACATTATTTGTTGGCACTTGTGGAAGAGTTGATTTACCTGGGGGGGATGCACGCGAACTGTACCACAGTCTAGTTGACACTCTGAGAAAATTAGATGATAATATGCTAATGTATCCTGGTCATAATTATGGAACTACGCCGACATCAACAATTGGCGAGCAAAAAAGGATGAACCTTGTAATGCAGCCAAGAACCGAGCGGGAATTTTTGGAAATGATGGGAAGCTAGTTGTCAAAAGATATAGAAATTTTCGGTGATCACACCAGAGGACAGAAGTTCTTAGACGAACTTGAGAAAAAACAATTCATGTTTTCACTTGTCATATCATATACTGATACTTGCACCATACCCGGAATAACAATAGCTGGAAAAAACCCAGAACTTCTGGCGTATACTCCTCCTGCAGACGCAGAATTTCTCAATTTTGGATACTGTAGGTGCATAGACGCCATCCCAATGAGTCCCGACGGAAAACCAACGCCTGGGCTTCTTACAAAAGCAGCACTAGAGGCAGCAAGCATCCCAAATGTCATAATAAATGCAGGAAGCAAGATTGCACCAAAACTGCCTTATTTTGAAACTGGACTAGGTTATGGTAAAAACATTGCAGTAGAATCCGCAATGCCGCTTGATTCTGTGACTCAGGCAGTAGAATACGGGAGAATGATTGGAAGAACATTGGGCTCATCTACGGATTGTCTGGTAATTGGTGAGACCATCCCTGGTGGCACCACGACTGCCCAGGCAGTACTGACCGGCCTTGGAATCAAAGCCAAAGTGAGCTCATCCATGCCCGGAAACCCCATATCACTAAAAAATCAAATAGCAAATGATGCACTAAAGAAAGTCACATCCACAAATCCATTTGATGTTGCAGCAGCAGTTGGCGATCCAATGATTCCAACCGTTGCCGGAATGCTCAGCACCGCGTCTTCTCTGACCAAAGTAATTCTTGCCGGCGGTACACAGATGGCGGCAGTTCTTGCTTTTTCCAAAATAACTGGGTATGAGAAAAAAAATGTTGCAATAGGAACAACCTCTTATGTAATTGATGATACTACCGCAAACCTTGTTGATATGGTAAAACAAATTGATGACATTCCAATATTTGCAGCAAAGCTTGCCCTAAAGGATTCAAAAATAGATGGACTAAGATCATTTGCAGACGGCTTTGTAAAGGAAGGAGTAGGCGCAGGCGGCGCATCAATTGCCGCAATGCTAAAGGTTGGAATTGACGCAAAACATCTACTGGAATTATCCGAAACGGAATATCAAACTATTTCACAGTCACAGACTTAGCCAAATTCCTTGGATAGTCAGGATCCGTATTTTTCTCAACTGCGGCATAATATGCAAGTAATTGTATTGGTATGATTTCAATTAGTGGATATAGCGCTTCATCGATTGTCGGAATTTCAATCCAGTGGTCGTATACATCGCTTGGCTTGTCTGATATTCCAATTATTTTTGCACCACGTGCCTTGATTTCCCGTGCGCTAGTCAGCGTATCTGTATAGGTAAAGTCATTTGGATTTATTATTATGACATAAACGCTCGAATCCATAAGTGCAAGTGGTCCGTGCTTTAATTCTCCGCCAGGAATTCCTTCTGCGTGAATGTATGTTAGCTCCTTTAGCTTTAATGCGGATTCTGCAGCAATTGGGTAATGGACGCCTCTTCCCAAAATGTAAATGTCAGAAATCTCCCTTAACTCCTTTGCTATTTGCTTGATTTTAGAGTGGTCCTCAAGTGTTTTTGCGACTGATTCTGAAATTTTTCGGTTGTCAAGCTTGATGCAGCCATCGCAGAGCTTTTCAGTTATCTTGTAGATTATGCTCAATTGTGATGTGAAGCTCTTTGTTGCTGCAACGCCGATTTCAGGCCCACAGTTCATGCCTATTACAAGCGATGATTCCTGCGCCAAAGAAGAAGTCAGAGTGTTTACTATTGCAAGTATTTTTGAGTTGGACTTTTTTGCAATGCTTACTGCTTCTAAAACGTCTGCGCTTTCCCCGCTTTGTGAAATTGCAACAAGTATAGAGTTTGGCTCTATGGCGTCTGGTGCAAAAAATAACTCACTTGATATTATTGGCTCTGCCTTTATCTTTGCATATTTTTGCCAAAGATATTTTGCCACAAGGGCCGCATTGTAGCTTGTACCGCTTCCGGTTATGTAGATATTTTTAGCATGCTTTAGAAAATCTGTTACCGAATCAATTGCATTTTTTGATTTTTCACCTGCTTGAATTATTGTTTCTGGCTGTTCTGATATTTCTTTTAGTGTAAAATGCGCATAATCACCCTTGTATACATCTGCAAACTCTTTTGATACTTTGGTTACTTGGTGCTTTACTGGAATTCCCTCAAAATTAAAAATTTGGATGCCAAGACGATCAAGTATTACTATTTCCCCATTGTCAAGATAAATGGCATCGTCCGTTTTTTCTATGAATCCTAGAACATCACTTGACATGAAATAACCGTTTTTTCCAATTCCAATTATGAGCGGCTCGTGATATCTTGCAGCGGCAAGTGTTCCATTTTGAAACATTGCAACAAATGCATAATGACCATTCATCTTTGAAATTGTTCGCATCATGGCATTTTTGATGTCATGCGTTTCATCAAAATTAAACTGCAATAAATTGGCAATTACCTCGCTGTCTGTCTGGCTTTTGAAAGTATATCCTCGTTTTTCAAGATCCACTTTAAGATCACTGTAATTATCAATTATTCCATTATGTACTATGGCAATTTTGCCAGAGCTGCTTGGATGTGGATGCGCATTTGCATCTGTTACATTTCCATGTGTTGCCCATCTGGTGTGGCCAATTCCTACGTTTCCAAGCATTGCATCTAGATGCATCGAGTCGTTGACCTCAGATACCTTACCAACCCCCTTCTTTACGCTTATTTCATTATCTGCTTCGGTGGCAACGCCAACGCTGTCATAGCCACGATATTCCATTCTTTTTAGGCCTTTTACAAGAATTGGTGCTGCCAAACCATCCCCATAGTAACCAATTATAGAACACATTTTCTTATCTCAATTAACTATTCAGGTATTTAGAGATAAGCTTCACTTATGATTCAGATTCTTGCATGACTGGTTCTGCATCAGCCGGCTTGGTTTGCAGATTTTTTAGTGTTGATTTTGGAGCCAAGTGAATTTCCGGCTCTTCACTGATGCTGACAATGTATGATGGAATGTCGATGATTCGGTCCTCAATCATGACGTGGCCGTGAGTTATTGCCTGTCTTGCTTGGTATGGCGTCCTGAAGGAAAGTTTCTTTTGAACAAGTGTCTGCAATCTGCGTGAAAGTAAATCATTGATATTCAAGTTTAGCACGTCATCCAAGGTTGCGTTTTCTTTTACCAGTCCAATTCTTACAAGTGACTTCATCAAGATTGGCTCTTTTTCTTGTCTGACTTCTTGTCTTAATGCCAATAATGATCTTGCTTGGTGTCTTACTCGAGATAGTTCTGTTCTTGACTTCCATAACTCTCGCTTGTTTTTCAAACCATAGGTTCCCAAAGTATTGAGATCCTCCATCATGAAATCATAATTCAATGGACGCTTTGGCTTTTTCCAGATTCTACTTGGATACCTAGGATCTCCCATTCAGCCCACCTATTTCTTTGCCTTCACATCGGCTGCTGGGGCCTTTGCTGGTGCTGCTCCTTTTGCTGGTGCTGCTGCCTTTGCTGTAGCTGTGGCTGCCGGTGCTGTCCCTACTGCCGGTGCTGCGGCTGCCGCCCCCGGTGCTCCTGCTGCTGGCACTGCCCCCGCAGGCAATACTTTGCCACCCTTCTTTACTCCAACTGAAGCTCCCTTACGTCCTGTAGTTCTGGTTCTTTGACCTCGAACCTTTAATCCATACATGTGACGAAACCCTCTCCAGCTGTTTGCTGCTTTTTCTCGCTCAACGTCGTTTCTTATTGTAAAATCAATATCTGATGTAATTAGATGAAATGTCTTTCCGGTCTCTACGTCCTTTCTTCTGTTGAACAACCAACTTGGAAAATTCATTGACACTGGATCTTTTAGTGCCTTTTCAATGGTTTCAACTTGAGACTCGGTAAGAAAGCCAATGTTGCTATTAGGATTCAAATTCAAAGTGCCGATCAGGGCATTTGCAAAGGCCTGGCCTACGCCCTTTATTTGGCCTAGTCCAACTGTGATCTTTTTGTCCCCTGGGATGTCTTTTCCGACAATTCTAACAATGTGCCTATAATCTTGTGCCGACAAGTATTGAAAAATCAAATCTACCCCGATAAAAACCATGCTCAAGGGATTTGAAAGAAAATCCACCCTTGGACAATTCAGTAATAATATATGCACTAAGTGTACTAAAACTAGCAATTTGTCTGACATAAAACAACTGGTTCAGAAAAGCTATGACTCCAACCCAACTTATTCCCAAATCAAAGCAGGACTCCCAGAAAACCACGCCGAAATCAAAACAATAGGGGATCTACTGAAAATCAATTACAAGCTAGTTGAAGCAAAAGAGCAGCTTAGGCAAAACTTGATCTCATTAATGAAATCTGGCACTCAGAAATATCCAAAAATACTTGGATATGATGATGACGTGATTCCATCCCTTGATAGGGCAATACTTGCATGCCATGACATTTTTCTAATAGGGCAAATAGGGCAGGCAAAAACAAAATTAGTTGAGACAATAGCTACACATCTCCTGTCCCCAATACCGGTAATCGAAGGCAGCATAACAAACGACTGTCCAATGGACTTGCCACAAAACGAACTGGCATCCCTCCTAGACGGACAAGAAATAGACAAGACGCTGCCAAAATTCTATGTCAGTCCGGAAAGCACCGAACAAATACTTGACAACAAACTTGATACTAAAATCAAATGGGTCGATGGATACCAAAGATACAAGTATGTTTTGGCAACGCCTGACATTTCCGTAAAAGATCTGGTTGGCTATATTGACGCAATCAAGGTTGCAAAAAAGGGAGTAGAAATGTTTAGGATAGACTCGTATTCCCCAGGGCAACTCTTACAGGCAAAACACGGAATATTTTGCATTGATGAGCTTCCAGTATTAGATCCAAGAAAGCAGGTAACACTACTCTCTGTTCTGCAAGAGGGGCGGTACACCACAGGATCATATCCTGTTATGTTTGAGCCAAAAACTGTTTTCTTTGCAACTGCCAATCCAATAGACTATACTCACTCTGGAAAAGTAATAGAACCACTATATGACAGACTAAAGAGCCACATCCACACGCATTACCCAAGAACCATACAAGATGAGACGTTCATCATTCTACAGGAGGCAAAAACCTCAAAATGTGTAATTCCTGTTTTTGTACTAAAAACACTGGCAAGACTTGTTCAAAAGGCTCGCAGCCATCCGGAAATAAACCAGGCAAAGGGAGTGAGTGTCAGATTTGGAATCCATGGACTGGAGTTGCTAGTTGGAGAATCTGAGCGAGTGCGGGCAATACCAAATCAAATCATGGCAGTTCCAAGACACTCTGATATGTATTGCCTGAGCCAGATTGCAAAGTTTGAACTATCTGAAATAGATGACACAGTTGAGAATCGCTCCAGAATATTTGAAGAATTATTAGTTGACTCCATCAGGGAAACCTCACTTGAATACCTGCAGGGAGTTGATCCCAATATTCTGGAATTAATAAAACAAGAATTCACGCAAAGAACACTCCAGGTATCGCAAAAAATCAACTGGAATGATGGACAAAGCTCATACAAAAATCAAATGCAGCACTTTGCCACCCTGAACAATCTCTTGGATTCAAAACTAGGACAAATCAAAGAAGAGCAAAAAAATCTTGAACAAAGACTATCTGTAGCACACATTGTAAACAAGAACATTACCTTGGATAATTCCGATGAGCTAAAATCTGCAGCCCTTGAAGTAATACTTGATGGCCTGTGTTTTACAACGCCAAAAATAATAGATAAAAAAGAATCTGGCTATGCAATTGCGTAATATAGTTAATTTCGTGTATTGTTCCGCAACGGAGGAAAAAAATGAAAAACCCTCCCAAAAGCCAAGTGATACTGACCAAAAAACACTAGAGAAAATTCTGCAAACACTGGCCAATCAATCAATGCGTGAAAAAAACATCAGCCTAGAGGAGCTGGAAAGTATTCTTCAAAATGCAATAAACGAGCCAGGAAATGATCCCGTGCATGCACTATCTGTGGATGCTCCAAAAAATGACGACACCAAATCAATAACGAAATACCTTATGGAAAAGGGATACCTGCGTGATGAAAAAAACTGGCTGACAAAGAAGGGCTTTCTTGCAGTTGGAAACCAAATACTCCGCAATCTGATGAATGATCTTAAAGCAGATGAATTTGGCCTGCATGAGACAAAGAAAACTGGCTCAGGAACAACTGTCTTGGATACTAGTAAAAAGTTTGAGATTGGAGACGATCTAAAGCTCCTCAATGTGCCAAATACCATATTAAACACCATACAGCGAATTTCAAAAAATGGCTCCACTCTGAAATTCCCGCTCGATATTGACTTGGAGGACTTTGAAGAGTTTGAAACCATTAACGACGTCAGGGCATCAGTTGTGTATTGCATAGACCTGAGCTCCACAATGAAGTCGTCTTTGGCAAATTCTGCAATGAGTAGAATAGAGGCAGCAAAAAGGGCACTGTGGAGCCTTTACATTTTAAACAACAAGTTCTTTCCAAACGATTCCATTTCAGTAATTGGATTTGCGTCAATGGCATCTGTGATAGACCCGCACGATATACCGTTTTTAAAAACGTATGACGCAAATGACGACTTTTTGCACTATACCAACTATCAGGCGGCATTTAGGCTGGCAAAAAAAATTCTGCATAAAAACTCCACGCAAAACAAACGAATAGTACTGATTACCGACGGTCAGCCAAGCGCCTGCTTTGTGGATACCGAATACCAAAAGAACAAAATTCTCTCCGAAAAACCATACTCTAACTTTTATGTTCCAAACGAATCACTGCTATCAAAAATAAAGCAGGAGCGCAACATCAAAATTCACAACGACAAAAACAGCCTAGTCTACCTTTGCTACAAGTACAAAAAGGTCGACCCAAAAGTACATGAGCAAACGTTGGCTGAGGCAAAAAAATGCAGGCAAGAAAACATTGACATTGATACCATTGTAATAAGCGAAGAAATAGAGCTGCTAGGCTACGTGCAGAAAATGGAAAAAGAATTCTCCGGCCGCACATACCACATAAACCAAAACAACATGGACAAGGTCCTAGTAATTGACTATCTGTCAAATACCAAGAAGATATTAAGTTCAAAAAACAACTGGAATTGAAATGGCAGAATACGACAAAGAAAAGATAATAGAACGCATCTTTGATCCTAACGTCTCTGTTGTTTTAGCAGAGCTTGAAAACGGTGGAAAGGAATCGGCATATCTAGCAGAAAAAATTGGCGTCTCTGAGGATGAAATCAAAAACAGACTTGCATATCTGATAGATTGCAGCCTTGTTAAAATCGAGTCTACGGTTTATTCTGTTGATACGGACAAACTTGCCAAAGTTATGGAAAGCGATGAAAACTATGAAAATGTAATGGACGGACTGACAAAGCTTGATAGCTATCTTAACTGAGCCTTTTTTCTACTTTTGAATGCGTAAATACCAGAAATCACAACACCTACAAATCCTGAAAGTATGAGCATCTGCCCAAGATAGTTTAGTGAAATTAGCAACTTGTCTGGCATGTAGGTGAGCCCTACGATTACATGTACCTCCGTCTGCCTTTCGTTTTCCAATTCTAGTCTGTAGGTTCCTTTTGTTGGAATGGTGAATTCCACTTCAGTATTTTTCTGCTCAATTTTCTTTGTTGATATGACTTGATTGCTTGGATCAAATAATTTTGCAACTAGACTCGCATCGGAAAACCCTTCTGATTGGACAACAAATACCGCTGTTTCGCTTATTGCAGGATCGAGATACATTGGTACATGGATTGGTACGGTACTGTTGAGGATTCCTTCATTGTATACTATATCTTGGGCTATAAAGCGAGCACCATAATACGAAGTAATCATGCCTACTGCTACCAGTGCTCCTGCGACTAGAATAACAATGTGCGATTTTTGCATTATTTACCGAGGCCGATATGTTCTATATTGGTATTGACGTTTTGACTTGAGATCTACATATTTGAGCAATTTAGCCTCAGCTAATAAATTTAGCCTAGGCTAACTTTTAAATAGACAAAAAACCATATTTTGTTTAGTACCTTGAAGCGCTTCTCAAAAATGATATTTGTCCTAGTAGTAACTGCGATCTTGACTACATTCTATTTCGCCTATCCAAATTCCAGCAATGCGAAGACTGAAGAAAAAACATTCCTATCGCACAATGGCGCAGTGATTAAAACAACAGGCGAGGTAATTGATCCTCTTTACACTGTCTCTACTG
>JAENJF010000099.1 GCA_016844685.1 Candidatus Nitrosotenuis sp.
TACAAGGGAACTTTTATCCGAGCACCAAAGATGAATTAACTTGAGTCTTGCAATTTCTGCCCTGGAATACATTAGTAATGTAAAAAACGGAAACACGACTGCGGAGGAATTTATCGCAAAAACACTGGATCAAATATCAAAACATGAAAGTAATCTACATGCATTTATCTCAATTAACGAAAAAGCACTAGAGCAGGCAAGGGCGATTGATAAAAAAATAAAATCAAAAGAAAAAATAGGTGCATTTTATGGAATGCCAGTATCAATCAAGGACAATATATGCATCAAAGATGGAAAAACAACATGTGCATCAAAGATGTTACTAGACTATGTATCACCATATGACGCAACAGTTGTATCAAAGCTAAAATCACAAGAGGCAATACTGATTGGAAAGACAAATCTTGATGAATTTGCGATGGGTGTTGCAACAGAATTTTCCGCATTTGGTCCAAGTAAAAACCCCTGGAATGCAGATTATGTCCCGGGAGGATCCTCTGGTGGAAGCGCAGTGTCTGTTTCTGCATTAGGATGTGTAGCATCGCTTGGCTCGGATACTGGTGGTTCAGTTAGAAATCCCGCAAGCTTTTGCTCAGTTGTGGGGCTCAAGCCCACATATGGCCTTGTTTCTCGATATGGGTTGGTATCATATGCAAACAGCATAGAGCAAATCGGCCCAATTGCAAGAAAGGTAGAGGATGTTGCATTACTCTTAAACCACATCACAGGAAAGGACCCAAACGACAGCACCACAGTTGATAATCAGAACCAGGACTATCTTACAGGAATAGATTCAGGAATGCAGGGCAAGAAGATTGGCATCATAAAAGAAATGAGCAGTGGTGAAAGCCTTGACAAAAACGTAGAATCCGCCTTTTGGCGTGCAGTAGATTCATTTGAAAAATTGGGGTCAAAAATCGAAGAAATGTCACTAGATATGGTAGAATTTACTGTTGCAACCTATTACATTCTAACTACTGCTGAGGCAGGAAGTAACCTCTCAAGATATGACAATCTAAGATATGGATATTCCATGGATTTGGAAGGATACGAGTTCAAATCATACATATCAAAGGCAAGAAGAAATTTTGGACCCGAGGTAACAAGGAGAATGATCCTAGGCGGATTTATTCCATCTGCAGGATTTGCAGGAAAATATCTGCTAAAAGCACTTAAAGTAAAAAACAAGCTAAAAAAACAAATCATTGAAGCGTTCAAAAAATTTGATTTTTTAATTTCTCCAACAGTTCCAATACTGCCATTCAAGTTTGGAGAAAAAATTGACGACCCGCTTGCAATGTATATGGCAGACATCAATACTGTCACTGCAAATCTAACTGGAGTTCCTGCAATATCAGTGCCATTTGAAATTCATAATGGCTTGCCAATTGGAATACAAATTCATGCAAATTCATTGCAGGAAAAACAACTCTTACAAGCAGCATATGCATTACAGGGGACGACAAATCTCCCAGGGGTCCCATTATGATAGGACTAGAAATTCACTGCCAGCTAACAAATCTTCAAAGCAAGCTGTTTTGCTCATGCAAGGCAAACTATAGGGAATTTGAGCCAAACACAAACATTTGTCCTGTGTGTATGGGAATGCCAGGTTCATTACCAAAACTAAACCAAAAGGCAGTTGAAAAGGCAACTATGATTGCAATGGCACTAAACTGCAAGACACCACAAAGGCTTGGCTTTTTTAGGAAGAATTACTTTTATCCGGATTCGCCAAAAAACTTTCAGATTACCCAGCTTAACATGTATGGTCCAACAAGCATTGGCGAACAAGGGAGGGTTTCAATTGAGGGAAAAGAGATTCGAATACGAAGAATCCAGCTCGAGGAAGACCCGGGAAGACTGATTTACGAAGGCGCATCTGAAAAAACCCAAATTACGCTTGTTGACTATAATCGAGCAGGAACACAACTAGTCGAGATTGTAACTGAGCCTGACTTTGATAATCCAAGACAGGTCAGGATATTTCTAAACATTCTATCTGATTTGCTTGAAAACCTAGGGGTTTCTGACCCATCGCTTGAAGGTGCAATGCGTGCAGATGCAAATGTATCCATCGAAGGAGGACTACGAGTCGAAGTCAAAAACATTGGCTCATTTCATGATTTAGAAAAATCCATTCACTTTGAACTGATAAGACAGCAAAGTCTCACCGAAAGAGGAATACCAATTGCACAAGAGACAAGACATTGGGACGACAAGCGGAAAATCACCATATCATCAAGATCAAAAGAAGAAGAAGAAGATTACAGGTACATTCTTGAGGGAGATATCCCATGGGTTATTCTCGATTCGCAATCCATTGAAAAATGGAAAAAAAATATGCCAGAAAGTATCAGTTCAAAAAAAGACAGATACATTACCAAGTACGACATACCTGTACAGGTGGCCGATGTATTGTCATCAGATAAATATTATTCCGACCTGTTTGAGCAAGCTACCGAATCTAATGCAAAAGAAATTGCAAATATGATCACAACAGATTTGATGGGTCTAGTAGATACCAGAGAAAAAAGAGAGCAGAGCAAGCTCACGGCAAAACATCTCTTGGATTTAGTTGAAATAATAAATAATGGCAAGGTAACTCGCAGTTCGGCAAAAAATGCACTACAAGAAATAGTAAAGACTGGAAAATCGGTATCAGAAATTGTTTCGCAGACAGGTCTTGCTAAAATATCAGATGAGGGTGAACTTGCAAAAATAATATCCGAAGTAATTTCTCAAGAACCAACTGCAGTACAACAAGCAAAAGAAAACCCCCAGACAATCAACTATTTGGTAGGAAAGGTAATGCAAAAGACAAAGGGAACTGCAGATCCTACCTTGACACTAAAGATACTCAAAGAAAAGATATCAACGTAAATGAATTCAATTCTAGAGCCAGATGAGGTAAAAATTGCCAAAATAATGTCAAATCTGCCTGAATTTTCATGGCTAAAAGGCGCAGATCCTACCAAAATTAGGCATGAAATCAATACCCAGATAGCTAGCGCCCTCAGGGAGTATTATTTTGAAAACACTCGCAGAACAAGTACTGGATGGACTGCCAAATTCAGACATGCAAACATAACCGAAGACGACGGAAAGACGGCAATCTCATGTGCAAGACGGCTTGGAATTAACATATCAGAATCCATTTATGCCAAACAGATTTTGAAGAGTCATTTGAGTGATTTTGTCTTTAAGCCAACAAAGGAACAGACTGAAAAATCAAACATTTTCAGATTCATGAAAAAGCATAACATATCATCACTTACAGCTCTTACTAAAAAATCAAAAGCTAATCCCGACTGGTTCTGGAATGCAGTAAATGATGATATCGGAATAGTCTGGGATAAAAAATACACAATAGTTTCGGATTTTTCAAACGGCAAGCCCTGGCCCAAATGGTTTGCCGACGGAAAGATAAACATCATAAATTCAACCGTGGAAAAATTTGCAGAAAAAACTCCAAATAAAATTGCATATTGTTTTGTATCAGAAAATGGAATAGAAAAAGTAATCACATATTCACAGCTTGAAATTCAGGTAAGCAAGCTTGCAAATGCACTAAAATCATTGGATGTAGAAAAAGGAGATGTTGTTGCAATATACATGCCGATGATTTTTGAATCAATAGTTGCTATTCTCGCATGTGCAAAAATCGGCGCAGTCCAAACCGTGATTTTTTCTGGATACAGTACCGAATCGCTAAAAATCAGGCTCCAAGATTGCAACGCAAAAGTTCTTTTTGTTTCAGATGGATTCACAAGAAAGGGAAGCCCAGTCTCGCAAAAAAAGACACTGCCAGAATCCATACAAGGCACAAAAATCGAAAAATTAATCGTAGTTCCATACAAAAAAATAGACAGATATGATTTTTCAGATTCTGTTTTGGATTATGCAAGACTAGTAAAAGATCAATCAGATTCATGCAAAACAGAATCGATGGATTCTGAGGATCCACTGTTTATTCTATATACTTCTGGCACAACGGGCAAGCCAAAGGGGGTAATCCACACACATGGTAGTTTTTCAGTATTTGCTGGCCATCAGGCATCATATCTAATAGATCTGCAACATGATGACACTCTGTTTTGGCCTGCAGATATTGGCTGGATTACTGGCCAGACTTGGAATGTTTATGGTCTTTTGGAAATTGGAGCTACTGCAATAATCTATGATGGTGCAATTGACTGGCCAAATCCAGATATATTGTGGAAGATACTTGAAAAATACGAGGTAACAATTTTTGGAATATCTCCAACTGCGGTTCGGATGTTTAGAAAGCATGGACTGGAGCCAAGAAAACAATTCAACCTAGATAAAATTAGAATCATCCCAACAACTGGTGAGCCAATTGACGAAGAGTCATGGTGGTGGTTATATGAAAAAATTGGAAACAAGAAAATCCCAATCATGAATTTGGCAGGCGGGACAGAAATTGGAGGGGCGATGCTCTCTGTGTTTCCTGGAATGAAGCTAAAACCAACTACAGTTGGCATACCATGTCCTGGATTTGATCTTGATGTAATTGACGAAACACAAAAACCAGTTCGAAACAAAAAAGGATTCTTGATTGTAAAATCACCGTGGCCAACCATGACAAGGGGTTTACTCAATGATTCTGAAAGATACATCCAAAATTATTGGAGCCAGTACAAGGATGTGTGGTTTCATGGAGATTATGTGATGGTTGATGATGACGGGCTATGGTACATGTATGGCAGAGTGGATGATGTCATCAATGTTTCAGGACACCGGCTAAGTACTGTTGAAATCGAACAGATAACAATAACACATAAAAAAATTGCAGATGCGGCAGCAATCTCAATTCCTGATGACATGACGGGGGACGCAATTGTTCTGTTTGTTGTACTAAAGGACAAAATTGATCAAAAAACCATCCAGTTGGAAATTGAAAATTTTATCTCTGAGAAAATTGGCAAAATTGCCAAGCCAAAGATTGTCCACGTGATATCAGACATGCCAAAAACGCGAACCGGTAAGGTGATGCGTCGCCTCCTTAGGGCAAAATTACTTGGAGAGAATATAGGAGATACATCTGCACTTGAAAATCCCCATGTTTTGAGCGAAATAAAGCAGATCTAGTGCCTAAGACTCTTTAATTCTTGTGTCACTAGTGGTAAAAATGCCCCGACATCTGACACTATTCCCAATGCCTGCCATGTGCCTCTGTCCATCAGCTTAGTTACAGTTGGTTGATTGATGTCAACTACAATTACTTTGACATGTGCTGGAAGCATGTTTCCTGTTGCTATGGAATGAAGCATCGTCGATATCATGATGACCATTTTTGCCCCCTTCAGTACTTCTTTGTATTTTTTCTGTGCAATTGCAGTATCTGTTATGACATCAGGGAGTGGACCGTCATCACGAATAGAGCCCGCTAGAATAAATGGAATTTTTCGTTTTACACATTCGTACATTATTCCTTTTGTGAGTTTTTTTGCTTTCACCATGTTTACAATGGAGCCTGACTTGAAAACAGAGTTGATTGCCTCCATGTGGTTTCGGTGTCCTTTGACAGCAAGTGAGCCATCATGGATGTTCATGCCAAGTGATGTCCCCAATGTGGCATATTCAATATCGTGAACTGCAAGTGCGTTTCCTGCCAAAAGCCCATCAACGTATCCCATTCGGATTAATTCTGCAACGGAATCAGCTGCCCCCGTATGAACTATTGCAGGGCCGCCAACAATGATTATCTTTCCTCCGGATTTTTTTGTCTTGAAAATATCTTGAGCTACCATTTTTGCAATATGTTGTGTCGGTCTTTCACTTGAGCTACTGCTACCCATGAACTCAAAGACATTAGCGCCGTCGCGGGGACGCTCAGGCGGAGTTACCTTTACCCCGGTTTCGCCAACTACAATCTTGTCGCCTTTTTTTACATCTATAATTGGAATACACGCTGCTTTGCCGCCTTTAACCAAAATACACTTGTCCATCATGGTATTTTCTACATCTATCCATTTTCTACCAAGAAAGATTTGTGTGGCATTATTTGTCGTACTGTAAAAATTATCTGGCATTACTCTGTCTTTTAGCGCTGCCTTGAGCACCACTGCTTTTCCTTTGGTTGAGATGGCACC
>JAENJF010000100.1 GCA_016844685.1 Candidatus Nitrosotenuis sp.
TGTACCAGTTAAGAAAAAAGGTGACGAAGTTGCACCTGGTGAAATTATTGGAGAAGTTCAAGAAACCCCACTGATCAAACACAAAATTATGATTCCACATAATGTTTCTGGTAAACTTGTAGACATTTCTGAAGGACAATATACCGTTAACGATAATGTAGCAGTTGTAAAAGATAGTAAAACAACTGATATTGGTTTGTCAAGCTGGTGGACGGTTCGAACTCCCAGACCTGTTCTTAGAAAGCTACCTCCCGAAGAGCCTTTGATTACAGGCCAACGTGTTCTGGATACATTTTTCCCAGTTGCCAAAGGCGGAACAGCTGCAATTCCTGGTCCATTCGGAAGTGGGAAAACAGTAACCCAACAACAACTTGCCAAGTGGGCAGATAGTGAGGTAATAGTGTACGTCGGGTGTGGAGAAAGAGGAAATGAGATGTGTGAGGTTCTCACTTCATTTCCAAAATTAGAAGATCCAAAATCAAAACGACCTCTTATGGAACGCACTATCCTAGTTGCTAATACTTCCAATATGCCAGTAGCTGCACGTGAAGCAAGTATCTATACTGGAATTACAATGGGCGAATATTATCGTGATATGGGATATGGGGTAGCACTTATGGCAGACAGTACTTCCAGATGGGCCGAAGCGCTAAGAGAAATATCTGGAAGACTAGAGGAGATGCCTGGCGAGGAGGGATATCCTGCATACCTTGGCAGAAGGCTTGCAGAATTTTACGAAAGGGGAGGAAAATGTATTGTTATTTCCCCTGAAGAGCGGCAAGGATCTCTCTCTATAGTTGGTGCAGTTTCTCCAGCGGGTGGAGACTTTTCCGAACCAGTTTCACAAAACACATTGAGGGTAACACGTGTGTTCTGGGCACTTGACGCAAGTTTAGCATCACGAAGGCATTTTCCCTCTATCAACTGGCTGACTAGTTATTCTCTTTATGTTGATGATATGGCAGATTGGTACAAATCTAATGTTTCTAAGGACTGGATTGAACATAGAAAAGAAGCATTAGAAATTTTACAGAGAGAAGCAGAATTGCAAGAAATTGTCCAATTGGTTGGATATGATGCACTGCCAGAACCAGAAAAAGGCGTTTTGGATACTGCTCGTTCAATCCGCGAAGACTATTTACAACAAAGTGCATATGATGAAGTTGATACCTATACCTCAATTAAGAAACAACACCACATGTTATCAGTCATTTTAGAATTTGGTAGAATGGAGGCAGCTACAATAAAGAAAGGAATACTTGCTACGAAAATTAGTGAACTTGAGGTAAGATCAATGATATCAAAAATGAAATGGACAAAAGAAGAACAACTGGAACAGCTAATCAATGAGATCAAAACTAAAATGAAGCAACAATTTGACAACCTATCACAAGAGGTACCTAACTAATGCCAGAAGTTTCATACAAGACACTTGCAAAAATTGCTGGGCCGCTAATATTTGTTGAAGGAGTTAATGACGCAGCATATGGTGAAATGGTTGAGATAAAATTAGTAAATGGCGAAAGACGCCAAGGACAAGTTCTTGACACTCGACAAGGCTTAGCTATAGTCCAAGTTTTTGGTCAAACGCTTGGACTAAATATTACTGGTACTTCCACAAAATTCCTAGGAGAAACAGCTACATTATCGGTTTCTGATGAAATGCTTGGAAGAGTTCTTGATGGACTTGGACATCCTAAAGATAACGGTCCAAAGATTGTATCAAAACAAAAGTTTGATCTTGTAGGTTCTGGTATTAATCCATATTCAAGAGAAGAACCATCCGAATTTATTCAGACAGGAATGTCAAATATTGATGGGATGAACACATTGGTACGGGGCCAGAAACTACCAATAATGTCTGCCTCTGGTCTTCCACATAACTTGCTTGCATCACAAATTGCAAGACAGGCAAAGGTTCTTGGCACAGAAGAAAGCTTCTCTGTTGTTTTTGCTGCAATAGGCATTACTAGTGAGGAAGCAAACTTTTTCATAAAACAATTTGAAGAAAGTGGAGCATTAGAAAGGACTGTTTTGTTTCTAAATCTCTCGTCTGATCCTTCAATGGAGCGTATACTTACCCCAAGACTAGCATTAACAACTGCTGAATTTCTTGCATATGAGCGAGAAATGCATGTTCTTGTTATTATGACAGATATGACAAATTACTGTGAAGCGTTAAGAGAGATCTCTGCGGCACGTGAAGAAGTTCCAGGAAGAAGAGGTTATCCTGGTTACATGTACACAGATTTGGCTTCGATTTATGAACGAGCTGGAAAAATAAAAGGCAGAAAAGGTTCAGTAACTCAGATACCAATTCTTACCATGCCAGCTGATGATATCACACATCCAATTCCTGATCTCACTGGTTATATCACAGAAGGACAGATAGTTTTGAGTAGAGACTTGTATAGAGCAAACATTCAACCACCAGTTGATGTTTTAACGAGTTTATCACGTCTAATGAACCAAGGAATTGGTGCTGGACGTACAAGAGAAGATCACAGAAATCTTACGGACCAACTTTATTCAGTATATGCTCAGGGTAAGGATGCTAGAGCGCTATCTGCAATAGTGGGGGAAGGTGCACTAAGCGATTTGGATAGGAAATTCCTTGATGTGGCAAATAATTTCGAAAAAAAGTTTGTTAACCAAGGAATAGATGAGAATCGTCCAATAGAACAGACTCTGTCGATTGGTTGGGAACTACTAAGTGGACTTTCAGAATCAGACCTAACTCGTATTAAACCAGAATTAATATCAAAATATTTCAAGGCTGATACCCAATGGTGGAAAAAGAAACATGATGCAAGGTGATTTAAACGCCAATTAGTACTGATATACGTCCAACACGTATTGAATACATCCGTGCAAAAAATCGAATCAAAATTGCAAAAAAAGGATTAAGACTTCTAAAGCTCAAACGTCAAGCATTGATTTTAGAATTTTTCAGTATAAGAAAAGCCTCTTCTAGATTGAGAAGCGAATTACGATCCGAACTAATCAAGGGTTATCAAAGCATTAGAATGGCAGAAATGTTAGATGGTGAAATGAGGCTAGAAAACGAGGCAATGAAAATTCCACAACTAAAAAAATTGTTAATAACGCCAAAAAATATCATGGGAGTTAAAATTCCAAGATTAGAGGGCGGAGCAAGAGAACAAGCACTTACAGAATTTTTGTTAGAAATCCCAGTTTCCATCAGCGAAGCTATGAAAGCGTTTCAAGAACTTCATAAAATTGTATTAGATGTTGCAGAAAAAGAAACGACTTTACGAAAACTTCTCTATGAAATAGATAAAACAAAACGTAAGGCCAACGCAATTGAAAATGTCTTCATTCCAAGATTAGAATCCGCCGTTTCATTTATCATATTAAGATTGGAGGAAATCGAACGCGATACATTTGCCATGTTAAAGACTGTAAAGCGAAAGATGGGTGAGAGAGATGAGCAGATTAAAAAGGAGGCACAAATAGTTGCAAAATAATTTTAAAAATCCTCAACAAAAAAAATTCTACTTCATAAAACGAGTAACTATGATAGGTAACATCATCATCGCAATTATCGCCATCTTGTATTTGACTAAAGAATTCCTAGGTGCGTGATTATCTTGTCTTCGCAAGAACAATACATCAGCTCTCTCAAGAAGATCAAAGAAGTTGAGGAAAAGGTTCAGAAAGAAATTGAAAATTACAAAAAGGAGGTTTATGAAAAAATTATTCAATTAGATGCCGATCTAGAAAAAGCTATAACATCAGCTAACACTGAAGGTGAAAATCTTGTCGAGTCAAGCAT
>JAENJF010000101.1 GCA_016844685.1 Candidatus Nitrosotenuis sp.
TTTTGATAAACTGTGATCTTGGAGCGGAGGAAAAGGTGATCTCTGAACTCAAAACAATCCACAAGATCAAAGAAATGCAAGGAGTATTTGGGGCATACGATATTATCGCAAAAGTAGAGGCACCGTCAGGCGATATGATAAAGGATGTAACATCAAAGATCCGAAGAATAGACAGAATTCGCTCTACATTGACTCTGATGGGAATTGAGGGACAAGAATGATGTCTTTGATTCACAAAGTCTCTTATTCCTGATATGAGGAAAGGTACACAAAACTTGTTAAAGAAGAAAAGATTTGATTTGTTGGAATAATTGACAGAAATGGGACAGTAGTTGCAGGTGGATTCAAAATGGGAATTATTCCACTTGAGAAAGACATGTTCAGATGAAGAATTCATGGAATTTGTTTCAGAAATTTTGCAGAGAAAAGCCTTTGATGATTCTCTTGGCCCAATAACTATCTTGCCTCAAGAAGGGATAAGATAATTCTGATCAGCTTCCCGTTTCTGCTAATAGAATTAACATTATTGGTTTCTGCTGATTGTACTTTGAATATTGAAAAACTTGCAAGCCATGTGGTAGATGTGTTTGACAACGAGCAATCGAGATTCACAGAGGGATAAATTGGATTTAAAAATCAATTTTCAAATCCTGTTTAAACATATGATTTTTTACGCCAAGATCTCAATTTTTATCTTATAAAAATTTGCTCAAATTTGATTGGAGATATTTTTTGTAGGGATAAAAATGAGCCAAATTTGACTACATGCGTTAGGATTTTGGTTGTTTTGGATTCCATCTTTTGAGAGCAAGTGAGCTTCCAGTAACAGAAACAGAGCTTGCCGCCATAGCCATTCCTGCAATTGCTGGATAAAGCAATCCAAGGCCAGCAACAGGAATCAAGGCCACGTTATACATAAATGCATAAAAGATATTCTGCTTGATCTTTCCTACAGTTTTTTTGCTAATTTCAAATGCAGAAACAACATTTCTCAAATCATCCCGCACAAGCACTATTTTACCTGCCTCTATTGCAATATCTGCCCCACTTCCTATTGCAATACCAACATCAGCTTGAGTAAGTGCAGCTGCATCATTTATTCCATCACCAACCATTGCAACTTTGTTTCCTTGCTGTAGTTTTTTTATTACATCCAGTTTGTCCTGTGGCAAAACATTTGCAATTACTTGCTTTATTCCGATTTCCTTTGCCACAGTCTGAGCCGTCCTTTCATTATCGCCAGTAAGCATCACGACTTGAATTCCTTTTTCTATCAGAGACTCTACTGCAGCCTTTGCAGTTTGTTTTGGAATGTCAAACAGACCTATAATTCCAATCAGTTTTTTATTTAATCCCACTAGAATTGTAGTTTTTCCTTGCTGTTGTAATTGTAAAATGATTGCTTGAGAAGATTTTGTTTCAATTCCTTCATCTGCTAACAATACTTGACTTCCTACAACAATTACAGAATCATTGTAAACTGCTTTCACTCCTTTTCCTGGAATTGCAATAAAATCAGACGGATCACCAAGATTCATACCGTTTGCTTTTTGTACAATTGCTTTGCCAAGCGGATGTTCGGAGTTTTTTTCAGCGATTGCGGCAATTTCTAGTACTTTGCTTGAAGTAAATTCAGAATCAAGCGATACAATGTCAGCTACCTGTGGTTTTCCTTCTGTCAAAGTTCCTGTCTTGTCAAACACTATAACATTTACCTTGCTTAGCACCTCTAATGCCTCACCATCCTTGAACAACACTCCATGTTGTGCGGCTTTGCTCATTCCAACCATTATTGCAGTAGGGGTAGCAAGGCCCAGCGCACATGGACATGCAACTACAAGAACTGCCACGGCAGGAATCAGAGCCATTTCGATGTGTCCCCCAAATGGAACAAAAAACCAGCCAAGAAATGTGGCTCCGGCAATTCCAATTACTATCAATGCAAAATAGCCTGCAATTTTGTCAACCATTCTCTGAATTGGGGGTTTTTTCCCCATCGCATCCTCTACAAGATGAATTATTTGGGAAAGAACAGTATCGTTTCCAATTCTTGTTGCGCGAATGACAAGCGCGCCTTCCTTGTTTACAGTTCCACCAATAACCAGATCACCTATTTTTTTGTCAACAGGCATTGATTCTCCAGTAACCATTGATTCGTCAACTGCCGAGTATCCCTCTACCACAACGCTATCAACTGAAATTCTTTCTCC
This sequence comes from Candidatus Nitrosotenuis sp., assembly GCA_016844685.1. Classification (GTDB taxonomy): domain Archaea; phylum Thermoproteota; class Nitrososphaeria; order Nitrososphaerales; family Nitrosopumilaceae; genus Nitrosotenuis. Next base: position 2,211 of record JAENJF010000101.1, read on the forward strand.
AGGTCTTACTATAATGAGGTCTCCGAGATTTATCTGCTCTATTGGAATCTGTGCTTCACCATTTTCTGTTTTTACTGATGCAGTCTTTGGCTGCATTTCTAGCATTTTTTTTATAATTGATGAGGTTTTTCCCTTGGTTTTGTTTTCAAGATATTTCCCCAGTATGATGAATGTAACTACAACTGCAGACGCGTCATAGTAAATTTTATCCCAGGATGGATTTGGAAACGTGCTGGACAGGCTAAACAGATATGCCGCAGTTGTTCCAATTACTACCAGAGTATCCATGTTTGCAGACCTTAATTTGGCAATTCTGAATGCTCCAGAATAGAATCTGCTTCCTGCTACAAACTGGACCACGCTTGCACATGCAAACATCACATATGCTGCAATATTGCTTCCAGCCAAGGGAACAAACGAGAGATACTCAGGATATCCAAAAATCAGAATAGGAATTGTAAATGCAACTCCAATTCCAAATAATTTTTTGAGTTTTTTTGCCTCCAGTTCTTCTGCTGATTCAGAAAGATCCGCAGATAGTATTTGATAGCCGTTTTTTATGATGAGTTGCCGAATATCAGAAAGTGAAAGCAGTGCTTGGTTGTATTCTATTATTCCCTGACTGTTACCATAATTGACAGATGCAACCTTTACTCCTTCTAATTCCTCTAGTCTTTTTTGAAGACTTTGCGCATCGCCAGAATCCGTGATTCCAGCAATTTTTACTGTAATTTTTTCATATACTACCCGGTATCCAGCATTTTCGATTGCCTTTTCAATTGCTTGCAAGCGAACGGCGGACGGGTCAAACTCTAGTTCGGCCTTTTGTGATGCAAGGTTTACTTCGCATTTTGTGACACCGTCTATCTTTGAAACATACTTTTGGATGGAATTAACACATCCAGCACAATGCATACCGCCAATTTTTAGCACAGTTTGCTTTGTTTTCATTATATGATACGATGATTTTACAATGTACTTAAAATCCGTACTTTACAATTGTAAAGTATATAAAAACTGATAAGGGCGAAATACCACACAAACATCATGCCACTCAAGCTAGATGACATTGATTACGCAATACTTGAATCCCTAAACAAGGATGGAAGAAAGTCATTTAGACAGATTTCAAGAGAAATCAAAGTCAGCGCACCAACTGTGAAAGCGCGATATGAGAGACTAGTAAACATCGGCTTGATAAAAGCAATCTTGCCAATCATTGACTTTGGAAAACTCGAGAACAAAACCAGCATAAAGCTAGACAATATTCGCTCAAAAACCATCAAAAACCACGGCGTAAAGATCACAAAGGGCTTGCTTGTCAAACTGTCTTGTGACTACTGCGAGGGACCAGTTCAGGGAAAGCCAAGTATTTTGAAATTTGCAAATTTTGAGAGGTTTTTTTGTTGTACATCGTGTAGAGGTTTGTATAAAGAAAAATACAAGGGACGAATTGAGAAACTATCAGGCAAGATACCCCCGATTTGAATACGAGCTAAAACTATTGTATAATTTGGTGTAATTGAGACTATTTTTTCATTGCGTCAATCTGCCCAGTCACAAGCCAATCAAGTAATCCCAGATAAAATTAATCTGGTTAAGCAATGGCTTGTTTTGTTCATCCCCATTTCTGACTTTGTTCCGTAGATCTTCTGGAATCGTATTCCACCAATCTTCAAAGGTTCTTGCCATCTTTAGATTTTATTTTCCTAGGAATGATAGAATTGGCATTGCATCCCATTGGTACAGGTAGTAATCTAGTACATTTGAACAGATTTTGTCATATTTGTCATAAATTGAGTTTGCTTCTTCATCTGTAGCCTCAAATATTGCGATTCCTGTCTTGTTGTCACTTAATGCACCAGACCACATTATTCTTCCTTGGGATTGCCAGTCATCGATCAAGTTACTTATTTCAGGTCTTACCTTTTCTATATCCTGCTCATTTGTAGATTCTTTTAGCGTGCTTACAAGAACCCACGGTTTTCTTTGGGAAATTAATTCTGTTTGACTCATGAGATAAGAATCAAAACGGAATGAATTAAGAATGATGCTGATTTCATTTTGTTGTTCTTTGATTTTGTACCAGTCCAATGAAATTACACAATGTAATGTTCAGTATTTTTAATAATTACAAATGCGTGATTGTATTGATCTTGCAGCAAACAACCATGCGCTGTTAAGATCAAAGAGAATCACCAGTGCAAGAGTATACAGCTAATCATCCACCAAATCTGGAGAATTGCTATTGGCAGATTTTGATCATTGGACTGGTGATTCCTCTCTCTCATTTAAAGAAAA
>JAENJF010000008.1 GCA_016844685.1 Candidatus Nitrosotenuis sp.
TTTTGAGGTTCTGATTTTGGGCAGTTGGGCTTTCTCAAATCATGCCTTGTGTTCATGTCTTTATTATACAAAATTTGTATAAAAAGATGCTAACCAGCATAGGGAAGGAAATTTTATGGGCCCAAAGGGCTTCGATCCCTTGGCTCACCGGTTATGAGCCGGTTACTCTACCAAGCTGAGTTATGGGCCCCAAAAAACAGATTGTATTTCAGTATAAATGTTATAGAGCTTGGCAGTAGTTTTCGTAACAGCTGTCAAGTAGGTGATTTTGTGCAGACATGGATTTTTCTGCCACCAGGATCAGTTCGTCGTGTTTTTCTTCTGGTATGGCATCAATAATGCTTCTCCACGTTGCTGCATGTCGTATGTCTGCTTCCATATGAAGCCTAAAGTATTCAGTTGCCTTACTTGTGGTGATGTTGTAGAATTTTTCCATTCCCTCTAGTTTTGTATGGCTTATCTTTGGAATGTCTTTTTCAAATGCATACATTGCTACTGCGCCATTTTCTAGATTAGTGATCAATTGTGACAATTCGGATACTGCCAGGTTTGTTTTCTCTAGGCCTGAATAATTTACAATTTCAGCATCATTAACGCCCAGAGAGTTAGCAAAATTTATCCAAGGGTTGAGGTGTTCTGCCTCTTCGGCTTGATTTTCTTTGATTTCAGTAACAAGCGACTCGGGGGCAAATGATGCAATTGCCTCAACAAAGGACGGAACTGCCTTTACCATTTGAAAGTATTCTTTGGAGTAGCCAGCAAGTGAATCAATTGAGAGCTTTCCATCGCTCCACATTTGGTAAAATGGGTGTTTTAGTAAGCTTCGTTCTTCTATGATATCGTCAATTCTTTTTGAAAGAGAATTCATAGTAATACTATATTTTGCCGATAAAAAAATCTTTCACGTTCAAAACGATTTTAAGGACTCGATACGTCGATGCAAACGGGCTCCTGTGGTGTAGTCCGGTCAAGCATGTCGCCCTTTCAAGGCGGAGATCCCGGGTCCAAATTCTTCGTGATGGAAATCCCGGCGGGAGCACCTACAAACTATTAATACTCATACGAAAGAGGAAAACTTGAGCAGTTTTTTGGATCGAAAAAATCTAAAAATAAATCCACTATTTGAGACGTATAAAGAGTATATTACGAGAATTGATCATGCACTGGAGTCAGAGCTTGCATTGTATTCACAATCCGAATTTATGCAGCCCCTTACATATGCAATCGATGGCGGCAAAAGAATAAGGCCGCTAATTTTACTTCTTTCTGCAGAATGCGTAGGAAAAATCGACGAACGTGCATATGCTGCAGGATGCGCCGTTGAATTTTTGCACACAGAGTCAGTCATACATGACGATATCATTGACAATGAGACTTCAAGACGTTACAAGGATCCTTTCTACATCAAATATGGATACAACACCAGTATTTTGACTGGCGATTTTGTTTTGGGATTAATACTCAACATTTCATCCAGACTAAACAACCCCAGAATCACAAAAGATTTGGCAAACACAGCAATGCTGATGAGTGAGGGAGAAGTGATTGAAACTAGGCTTGAAACAAGTCAGGACTTGACATTTGATGATTATCTCAAGGTCATAGAATACAAGACTGCCACTGCCTTTGAAACTGCAGCAAGACTTGGTGCCATACTTGGAGAGGGGAATGAAGAACAAATAATGGCATTATCAGAATATGGAAAAAACATCGGAATCGCATACCAAATCAGGGATGATCTATTAGACTGGAAAAACGAAGACAAGTTGTTTAACTTGCTTGTGAAAAAGAGTTCGGATCCACGCGATGTTTTCAACCATATGGAAAAACTGTTAAAAGACTATGCAGGCAAGGCGACTGCAAGCTTGCGAAAGATTCCAGAAAGCAATGCAAAATCGCATTTAGAATACTTGCTCAGGTTTACTACCCTGAAGGCGTAAGCATAGCATCAAGTGCAGGCACTGCATTCTTTGTAAAGTCGATTATTGGATCCGGATATACTCCGATTCCAATTAGGAATATTACAGAGAATACCATTACGGCAATTATTGACTTTGGTTCTGCAATTCTCTTTTCTGTTTCTCCTTCAAAGTACATTTTACGAATTATCCAGCCATAGTAAGCTAGAGATAGTGCACTGTTCAATACGCCTGCTATTGCAAGCCATGGTGCCCAAGATGGCACGCCCGTATCAAGTGCTGACCCAAACAACATCAGCTTGCTCCAGAATCCACTGGTTGGGGGGACACCTGCTAATGCAAGAAGTGATACCACAAGGCCTATTGAGATAATTGGCATTTTTCTTCCAAGTCCCTTTAGTTTATCGATATTTGTTATGCCAAGTGTTACGACAATGCCAGCAATTGCAATGAATGCGGCACCCTTCATGACTGCATGGTTAAGAATGTGAAATAGTGAGCCCTGAATTCCAAGAACGGTAAACGGTGCAACTGCCAATCCAATGAGAATGTATCCGGCATGGCCTATGCTGGAATATGCAAGCATTCTTGAGATGTTCTTTTGCATGATTGCTGCGACATTACCAACAGTCATTGTCATAACAGCGATGACTCCAAGTGCAAATGTCCAATCCAGGTTTAGTGCGATTGTACCCATTATGATTACTCGGAGTGCTGCTGCAAATCCTGCCTTTTTGGTTCCTGCGGCAAGTAGTGCAGTTATGGTGGGCGGTGCACCCTCATAGGTGTCTGGAAGCCACATGTGGAATGGAACAAGTCCCATTTTGAATCCAAATCCTGCAATGAACATAGCTACTGCCAGAATTGCAAGCGGCATCATTTGTGGGTCTATGTTTGCAAGGCCGGTCATTACCTCGCCAATGTTTGTAGAGCCAGTCAGTCCATAAACGATGGAGATTCCATAAACTATGATTGCAGATGATAGTGCGCCAAACAAAAAGTACTTGAGTGCTGCTTCGTTTGAGCTTGGATTCTTTTTCATAAATCCTGCAAGGACGTATGTCGGGATACTCATGAGCTCCCATGCGACAAACAACATTACCAAGTCGGTGGAATATGCGACAAGCACCATTCCAATTGTCGATAATAGTATCAGAGAATAGTAAACTGCATGATGTGATTGTTTTCGCATGAAATTAAACGAGCCAACTGTAGTCATTATTGATACAATCAGCATTGCAATTGCAAACAGTCCGCTAAACGAGTCGTTTGCAAGTACGTCGCCGGAAAATAGTGCAGAGTGCGGAATTTGATTTGTAGCTACTTCGTACACGATGTATCCTAATGAGGCAATCAATGCGCCAAACGCAATTACAGCATATATCGAGGATGAGCCTTTTTCTTTTCGCATTATGCTAATAACTGGAAGCAGCATTCCGATCGTTCCAAGTATTGCTATTAGGATTACTGGTGGAGAAGTTATTTCGATCATTTCATTTCTCCTAAATAAACAAAAACAGGACTACAAAAAGTATTCCAGCTCCAAATACGTAAAGATATGATTGTGCAACACCTGTCTGTGTTTTCTGTACTACTTTGGCACTCCAGCCAACTGCGCGCTCAAGGCCAACATTCATGCCGGTGTCAATTACTGTTTTCTCAAAGTATCTCCAGACCCCCCTTGCTATCCAAAGTGGCGCTACAACAAAGCACCAGTATATCATAGCGTTGAGGTACCATCTGTTTAGCATGACCTTGTGAAGTGAATAGAAGAAAATGTTAGAGTTTACAAATTTGACTGGATCGACAAACCTTCCAATATAGAAAATGTAGCCAAGACTTGCCCCTATTGCAAATGCTGCAAGGGATGCGCCAAGTGCAACTGGGTTGATTCCCTCAAGGAATGGAATTGCCATGCTTTGCTCAACTTCGACAGGCGCCGATTCAATATGGAATGTATTTGCAAGGTATTCTGTGAATAATTCGTGAATTCCATGTTCTGCTGTTAGTCCAATTACACCAATGCCAATTGTCAATGCTGCCAGGATTCCGTATGGTATCCACATAGACATTGGTGCCTCATGGATGTGGTGTCCTTCTTTTTCCATGTGTTCAATGTGCTTGCTCTTGTCGCCAAAGAAGACCATGCCAATCATTCTTGTGGTGTAAAATGCAGTAATTACTGCAGTCAGTACTGCTATGGCAAACAGTGGTATTGCCCATTCGCTTCCAGATTCATACACTGCTGCAAATATTGCGTCTTTACTCCAAAATCCAGTTGTGATAAATGGTGCTCCCATCAAGCCAAGTCCCGCTGCCCACATGAACGCGTATGTCTTTTTCATGTGTTTACGCAAACCGCCCATGTCTGTCATGAATCTAGAACCGACAACATGCAACAGTGATCCTGCAGCCATGAACAAAGAAGCCTTAAACATTGCATGTGAAATCAAATGGAAGAATCCTGCAGTATATCCGTCAACAAACTGTCTAGATAGTCCTGCTATTCCAAGTGCCATCATCATGTAACCAATTTGAGAGCCAGTCGAATACGCGAGTACTTTTTTGATTTCTGGATTCACCATTCCTTGTGTTGCCAAAAGCAGTGCAGTTATCGCTCCAACCCATGCAATTACCATAAAGAACTGGTCTAGTGCAAATCCTGCTGCTGCCAATGCAAAGAACAATGGTCCAAGTCTTGCAACGAGAAATACTCCTGCCTTTACCATTGTTGCTGCGTGAATAAGTGCGGATACTGATGTTGGGCCAGTCATTGCCTCAAGCAGCCACTCGTTTAGCGGGAACTGGGCTGATTTTCCAATTGCTCCACCAAAGAGCAATACCGCGGCAGGCACAAGTAGCCCCTGTGCTTGCATGGAAGAAGCCCAAGCCGTGTCATGCATTAATTCTCTAAATCCAAATGTTCCTGCAAATGCAAAGATCAAAAACATGCCAGCCAGCATCATGATATCGCCTACTTTGGTCATGATGAAGGCCTTCATTCCTGCGTGTGTCGGGGAATAATAGTCCATTAATCCAAGTACCTTCTTTCCCTGAACGCCAACGTGGTCTTTGGCTTTGTCATGATACCAAAAGCCGATAAGGGCATATGACGCAAGGCCCACTCCTTCCCATCCAAAGAACATCATGAGCAGGTTGTCTGAAAGTACAATGATTTGCATTGAGCCAATAAAGAACATCATCCAGAACCAGAACCTAACAATGTCCTTGTCTCCTTTCATGTAGCCAGTGCTGTATACCAAAATCAAAAATGAAATCCAGCCAACAACGTTTGCCATTATTACTGCAAGCGGATCAGCTAAAACACCTGCCTTGATGCCAATTGATGAAATCCAATTTACTTGGTCATGAATTTCGTGTGATTCAAGAGCACCCGGAATCATTGTTGCAGCAAAAAGTGCACTGACCAGTGCAAGGGCTACTGCCACCCAACCTGTTGCTCTCTTGGAGACCTTGCCTACTGCAGGTACTATGAGTGCTGCGACAAAAGGCAGTATCCATACCATCCAAGCGCTTGTTGCACCAAAATCAAATACAGTTCCAGATAATAGCTCCATGCACTATGCACCCAAAACTCCTTTCATATATGGAATTATGTCATTAAAGAAAATATCAGGGTATATGCCAACAACAATTGTAAATCCTGCAATCACCATCATTGGCGCAGTCATGTACCAGCTTGCCTCTTTGACGTGCGATAGATTTTCTGGAAGTTTTCCAAAGAAGACCCGTTTTAGCATCCAAAGCATATACGACATTGTAATCACAGTAGCTACAAGACCAAGGCCAAACGTAACAAATCTCAGAATGGAGCCAGTGGCGGCATGCTCCTTAATTGCCGTTTCCAGCGCACCATAGAAAAGAGTCCACTCTCCCATGAATCCACTAGTTGGCGGAACGCCTATAATTGTGAGTGCTCCAATTACGGCACATACAGCGGTGATTGGCATTTTTCCTGCCAATCCACCAAGTTTACTCATGCTTCTTGATCCCACTTGGACTATCAAAATTCCTGCAGTCATGAAGAGGAGAGCTTTGCCCAATCCGTGGGTTACATACATCATTTCTGCTCCCGCAAGTCCCAAAGTAGAGTAAGAGCCAATTCCAAACAAAATGTATCCCATTTGTGATACACTAGAATATGCGAGGAGTCGTTTCATGTCATCTTGCATCAGTGCCATTGCCCCTCCGTAGATCATAGTGGCAAGACCCCATATGTGAAGCCAGATTGCCATTTCCACATATTGGTTTGGTAAAAATTCAACAATCAATCTGAATATTCCGTATGCGCCAATTCCGATCATTGCCGGAGACAACAGTGCACTGATTGGTGTTGGCGCTGCACCGTGGACATATGGCAGCCAGATATGGAACACAAATGCCGCAAGCTTTACCCCAAGCCCAATTACTATAGCAACGGCGGCAAGTGCAATGACACTTGATGGAATTTTTGATTCCTGTATTGCTGTAAAGTCAAAGCTACCAACGTTAAGACCAATTGTCAAAAATCCTAAAAGTAGTACTATTGCACCAGCATGTGTCCAAAAGAGAAACATCAAAGAGATTCGTCGTCTCGGTCCGTCTCCCCAGAATGCCACCAAGAAGAAAGCCGGAATGAGCATTACCTCAAAAAATATGTAAAATTCTATCAGGTTTGTTGCAAGGACTGTTCCAAGCATTCCCATCGCAAACACAAGGTACAGTGCAAAGTACAGGCCAGACTTGCTATTCACATAACTTGTCATTCCGGAGGACTCTACTAGTGCAGTTGACTGACCTGCGCCAGATTCACTGGAGTGACCTGCGCCAGATTCACTGGAGTGATGCATTTGTTCCTCGTAGAATTCTTTGAATTTGTGTATCATGTATGGTTGTGAATATAGCGCAAGAATTGTGCTTAGTACATAGATTATTACTGCAAACGGAATTGCAAGTCCGTCTAATTTGAAGCCAAATTCTCCGAAAAGCTTAGTCCAAGTGTAATGTTCCTCATAGTGTCCACTTAGTGCCACACTGATTATGAGAAATGTGCAGTAGAGAAGCAGGCCAAATGTGAACCAAGTTGCGGGAGTAGGTCCTGCCTTTTTGCCAATAATGTATGCAACTGGTGCCAATAACAAAGGCAGGAAAACTGCCTGAAGTAATGCAAATTCCATTTAGCCCTTCAAGCTCCTAAATTCTGCAATGTCCACATTCTTATACATTCTATAGGCAACAATGATTAGTGCGAGTCCGACTGCTACTTCTGCAGCAGCTATTGCAATTGAGAATAATGCAAATGTCTGTCCCTTGCTGTTTGGAATGTATCTTGCAAATGCAACCAAGTTTAGGTTTGCTGCGTTGATTATTATTTCAATTGCGAAAAGCATACGGATTGCATTTCGTTTTACTGAAACACCATAGATACCAATTGCAAGTAATGCAATCGATATAATTACAAAGTCAACTAGTTCGTTGGTCATTTTCTATGTCCTCCCTTCTTGCAAGTGTTAGTGCGCCAATTACAGACGACGCCAGAATCAATGCCATCAATATGAGGGCGGGCCAATAATACGTTAGAAAGTCCTCGCCTATTGTTCTAAAATCAACTGGTGGTGCATCAGTTTGAATTGTCTTGATACCAGAGCTCAAAATTATTGCCCCAAGTGACATCATCATTATCAACATCAATCCGATTCCTGCATACCTTCTTCTTTTGTCTTCAACTTTGATGAAGATGAGTTGTCGTCTGACAAGCATAACTGTGAATAGAATCAAAACGGCAATTGAGCCAATATAGACTGCAATCTGAAACATTGCGACAAACGGCGAATCAAGTAACAAAAAGTATCCTGCGACTCCCCCCAGTGTTCCCATTAGGGATATTGAACCATAAATCAACGAACGTAGTTCAAGTGCGGCAATTGCAGAGCCAATTGTCAGAACAGATATGGCCAAAAACACTGCATCAGCCATGTGTTGCACCCCTAGCATCAAATATGATTTCGGCGTCTTGTTGCACATACGGCTTTACCTGCAGTTGGGCAGGCGTGTAAATTAGTGCCTCTTTTGTAAATGATGATAATTCATAGTCGTTTGTCATGTATAGCGCATAAAATGGACACGCGTCAACACACAGTCCACAAAAGACACATTTCCCATAATCGATTTGTGGCATTATGGCTTTTTTGTTGTGCTTCCATTCCTCTTGTACTTTGACCATACCTATTGCCTCTGCCACCCCCTCACATGCAATAGCACATAGCTGGCATCCTGTGCACTTGTCGTGGAACAGCATGTGTCTGCCTTTGTATCCTGCTATTCCAACACCAGTTGTCGGATCAAACTGATATCCATCGCCGACAAACTTGAGTTTTTGTTCTGGGTATCTTAGTGTAAATCGCTTTACTGCAAGATGTTTTACTCCAGAGTTTAATGCTTTGATAATTCCAGTAGCTGTTCCCATTTACAATATTCCCCCTGGACCTAGCACTCCTGCATACAGCAAGCCGAGTGCTATAAAGATGTTAACAAAAGATAAGCCAATTAATTTGTACCAACCGATGTGTAAGAGCAGATCAATTCTAATTCTTGGGAATACACCTCTTGGGAGAAGTATGACGAAGATCACGCCCATTGTTTTTATCACAAACCAGAGAACGTCGTTTATCATTTGTTGATCAAGTAGCGGTAATCCTGCCAAGTGCACAGTTATTGGTCCCATCGTTATTCCATCTTTGATAATTTCTTCTGGGAACGGCGGCCACACCATCGGTCCGTTCCATCCACCCAAAAACAGAACCACGAACAAGGCTGCAAACGCGTACAGTTTGACATATGAGCCAAGCTGAACAAGGCCATACATCATCCCTGAAAATTCGGTAAGCCATCCTGCCACAATTTCGCTTTCTGCCTCTGGAAGATCAAACGGAATTCTTTCAAGTTCTGCAAGTATTGCAATGAAAAACACGATTGCGCCAATTGGAAGAAAGACAATCCACCAATAGTGTATCTGACTTTGGACAATTTCTGTCAGGTTTAGCGAGCCAGTCAAGATTACGATTCCAAGTACGGATAAAATCAGTGGGATTTCAAATGAGATCATTTGGTGTAATGCCCTTATTCCGCCAATGAATGGGTATTTGCTATTTGCAGACCAAGCAGACAATACGGTAATGATTGGGAAGAATCCAATTACAGCAAAAACTGCCAATAATCCAACATCGATATCTGCAACAACCCATCCGCCACCGGCAACGGGGATCAGAGACACAAACGCAGCGGCAGTTGCAACAAAGAGAACTGGTGCTGCCCAGAATATTGGCTTGTCTGCTTTTGCTGGAATGATGATTTCTTTTGATATTAATTTAAGGCCATCGGCCATCAGCTGTAATATTCCTTCAACTTTACCACAATAAAATGGTCCTACTCTCAGCTGGAGTTTAGCAAGCATTTTTCTTTCAATGAAAATTGTTGCAGCGGCAAGTAATGCAGCAAATCCAAATCCTGGAAATGCAGTTATTCTGAAAAAGTCAGAATGAATAACGGATTTCAATAATGGAATTTGTCTCGAAGGATCTGCCAGTGTTGTAAGCATCAAATATGGAGATGTGAGCTTTTCATTCATTACTGGTAGCGGAAAGTAGAACATGGATACCATCAAGACTGGAATTCCAACTAACGTAAAGAGAATAACTATCCAAAAAACATTATCAAGTATGGATTTTATGAAATAACTAAGACGGAATTTTGGTGCAATGGCAGACATTTATCGGTCAGCCTCCACTGGCCAGTAGTTGAGACTCCAATAAACTGCTGGCATGTTTCCTAATTTTTCTCCCTTTAGTAGATATGGCATGCATATTAGATTTCTAAAGGAGCCAACGCTCAACTTGACACGATACGGTTCTGGTTTGCTACGTGAAACAATATAGCATCCCAATGAGCCACGACCAGATTCTACTCGTTTGTAGACTTCGTCATTCCCGCCCTTTGGATTTGGTTTTAGTTTTACTCTAACGGAGCCTGATTTTGGCATTTTTTGTAATGCTTGTCTAATGATGTTGCAGCTTTCAAACATGTCAAGCCATGGGATCTTGGAACGCGCATAGGAATCACCGTCTTTTAGAACATCAGAGTGAACGTCGAGCTCGCCATATGCATCGTATGGTTCTTTTTTTCTTAGGTCAAAGTCAACTCCACTTGCGCGTAAAGTAGAGCCTGTCGTTCCAAGGCGTATTGCGTCTTCTCTGGATAGAACTCCAGCTCCGCGTGTTCTTGATATTAAAATTGGATTATCATAAAATATTGCGGCGTATTCTTTGATTCGTTTTTCAAAATAATTAACGCGTTTGAGACACATGTCTTCAAAGTTTGCTGGGACGTCATTTCTAATTCCGCCTGGGACAAAATATGCGTGTGTTACTCTAGCACCAGTAATTTTTTCTAAAAGATCAATTAGTAGTTCTCTATCGCCTGCAGGCCACATGAACATTGTAGAATGTCCAAGAAATATTCCGTATATTGCAAGCCAATATTGAATGTAAACGCACCTGTTGAGCTCTGATGCTATAACTCGTAGGTATTGTGCGCGCTCTGGAACCTCCAGCCCCAATAATTCTTCCACACCCAAACAGTATGGGTATAATATATTGCAAGAGTCATGAATTACAGGCCTTTCAAGGTGAGGAATGTTTTGAATATAGTTTCTATATTCTGCCATTTTTTCTTCTCCTCTATGGACATAGCCAGGATCAGGATCACACGATACAATATAGTCACCATCCACTTTGATTATCAACCTCATGTGGCCTGAGCCCGGATGTTGTGGACCAACGTTAAGTGTCATGATACGTTCGTCTAGTTTTTCTAATTGTAATCCAGGCGGTAGCTGAGTAGCCATTTTCTATCTTCCCTTTATCTTGAAGTCTTTGCGCATTGGCGGTAAATCTGCCCAGTCTTCCGGTAAGAGCAGTCGCCTATTATCCGGATGATTCTCAAAATAAACTCCCAACATTTCAAAACACTCCCTTTCGTGAAACTCTACACTGTAGAATATATCTCTAAGACTTGGCAATCGTGTGCTATCATTTCCAGGATTTGGGTTTTCTTCACGTGGAGCACTTGTTGCCAATGCCAAAACTTGTTTTGATAATTCAGGATCGGTGTAGGAACCAAGGTGATATACAACTTCAATTTCTTTTTGGTCTGGATAGTCAACGCCTGTTACTGATTCTGCATGATCGAAGTGAAGCTCGTCTCGAATGAATCTTGCGACTTCAAGCACGTCTTCTTTTTTTACTTTTACTCTAATCCTAGTTGGCTTTACGAATTCAATTGCCACTCTTGAGCTAAATTTGCTTTCAAGTTTGTCTGCAATTGACTTTTCAAACTGCGGCAGCTCCTTTTGTGGTTGTGCTGTTGCTACTGGTTTTGTTTCGGGGGATTCTGGTTGGCTCATTAAGATTTTCTACCTAGCCTTCATCCTCTTGATTTTTTCTTGTAGTAGCATACATCCTTGTATGAGGGTTTCAGGTCTAGGGGGACAGCCTGGAACATACACATCAACAGGAAGTATTCCGTCAATTCCCGGCAGGACGTTGTATGAATCAAAGTATAATCCGCCAGTTATTGCACATGCACCCATAGCGATAACATATTTCGGTTCTGGCATTTGGTCATACACCAATCTGAGTCGCGGTGCCATCTTTCTTGTGATGGTTCCTTGTACCACAACCAGATCACATTGTCGAAGAGATCCAAATGCTTCAATAATTCCAAATCTTTCGACATCGTATCGCGGACTGGATGCAGCACCAAACTCTACGCTACAGCATGCAGTTTCAATGTGTACCGGCCAGAGAGACCATAGTCTACCCCAGTTAATGGCGTAACCCAGCGGTTTATCAATTGCCTTAACTAGGATATCACCTAGCTTGCCGATAAACACATTTGCGGTTTGTGGAGTTAAGAGTTCCTTTAGCAAACTAATCCCTTGCCTTTGTTACCATGAATAAAGTAATAAAATTTACCATATGTTTCGTCTCTTTGATTGATAAAGTGCGAATGCCATCGCTGCAAACATTATTCCTAAAAATGCAATAATTGGCAAAGTCGCAGTTTTTGGAAGATTAAGCAGTGTACTGCCCCAGGCATATAGGAAAATCGCCATTACATCAAAAACAACAAACATCAGAACATAGGAGTAATATTGCATCATAAAGTGAGTTCTTCCTTCACCCTGTGGAACCTGACCGCATTCCATTGGAAGAAATTTGACTGGATTACTTCTTTTACGTGGAGAGATCATACGTGATATCAAGAGTGCCGGTCCTACTGCAACTATAGCAAATCCGAACATCAGAAGAACATGACTAAAGTTAGCAGCATATTCCCCAACCAAATCAGCTTGACACCCTGTTGATAATATAAAAAGCTATGTAAAAAAATGCACAAAAAAACGAGATCTAAATTATGAGTTCATTATGATTGATATATGACAAAATCAAGTTGTAACTTATGGCCGTAAATATTGGCGACAGAGCTCCAGAATTTGAGCTTGTTGATACAGAACTAAAAATGAGAAAACTAAGTGAGTTCAAAGGCAAAAAAGTAGTTTTGTCATTTTTTGTAGCTGCAAGCTCTCCTGTGTGCACTACAGAAATGTGTACGTTCAGAGACAGATGGAGCGAGATATCAAATCTTGGTGCTCAAGTAATTGGAATAAGTAACGATGGTCCATTTGCAAACAAAGCTTTTGCAGAAAAATTCAATATAACCTATCCAGTTCTTGGAGACTACAAAAGTAAAACAATTAGAGATTACGACATACTGATGCCAGATCTTTTGCATGTTAAAGGATACGATGCGGCAAAGCGTTCTGTTTTTGTGTTGGATGAAAACGGAACCGTTGGATACAAGTGGGTCTCAGAAAGTCCTCTAGTTGAACCAAACTATCAAGAAATAATTGACTTTCTAAAGAAAGGAAAGTAATTTTTCTTTATTTTATTCTATTTCGGCAAGAATGTCATTTTTGGCAACAGACATTCCTCCCTTGATTTTGATCTTTTTGATGACTCCATCTTTGTGAGACTTGACTGATATCTGCATCTTCATTGATTCCAAAACACATACAACGTCGCCTTTTTTGACATTGGCTCCATCTTCTACATTTACTGAGACTACTTTTCCTGGGATCTGGCTTCGTAGACTTGTTTGTGCATCGCCAGTGTCAGCACCGCCAGTATTTTTATAAACAATTTCAGCAAATTTAGAATTCATGTTTAGTTTCATAGGAATGCCGTCAGTCACTAGATTCATTTGAGATGTTGTATTTTCAAGATACTTGACTTTGTGGTATTTTTGATCTAAAATGAATTCAATTCCACGTGAATTCATACTAAGAATTTTTAATTGATGTTCTTGAGAGTCTATCTTAATTACATATTCATTGTTTCCTAGATTTTTGAGTATTTCGCCGTGAAATGTTCCTGTAACGTCTTCTATATTATATTCCATGTTTTAACCCAGTTTGTTTTTCCATGATTGAGCGTTGGTAGTCGAGTTCTTTACTCTGCTTTTCAAATATTCAGAATGCATTATGGCTGCCGCAAGAGCGGATTCTTTATTTTCAAATTTTTCATCTTTGATATCTTTTGCCAACCTATCAATAATTCCAAATCTTTTCAAAAAGTCTGTTGAAAGATCACCTTTTTTGTATTCGTCTGTCTTTAGAATTGTTTTGTAAAGAGGAATTGAGGTCTCTACACCCTGAATATAGAAATCACCTAGTGCATTAAGCATTCGTGTTCTTGACTCTTCAAAACTTTGTCCCCACGTGCAAAGCTTTGCCATAAGGGAGTCATAGAATGATGAAACGGTGCATCCTGAATACAAATAAGTGTCACAGCGAACTCCAGGTCCTGATGGAATTGCAACGTCAGGTACAGGGCCAGTAGATGGGGCAAAGTCCAGGAATGTGTCCTCTGCGTTTATTCTGCATTCAATTGCATAACCGTTCATTTTAAGATCTTTTTGCTGAAATGGGATTGGTTCTCCGTTTGCAATATCAATTTGTAATTTTACAAGATCTAATCCAGAAACGAATTCTGTAATTGGATGCTCCACTTGTAGTCTGGCATTAATTTCGATAAAGTAAAATTCTCCGTTATCAGCCCTTAGAAACTCTGCCGTTCCAAGATTGGTATAGTCAACTGCTTCAGCTGCCTTGATGACTAGTTCTCCAATTCTATCTCTTGTTTTTTGATCAACAATGGGAGATGGTGTTTGCTCAATAAGTTTTTGGTTACGTCTTTGAATGGAGCATTCTCTTTCAAATATGTGAACTGCGTTACCATGTTTGTCTCGTGCTAATTGGTATTCAATGTGGCGAATTTTTTCAAGGAATTTTTCAACAAGAATCGCAGATTTCCCAAATGCAGCTATTGATTCACCAGTTACTGTTTCAAATCCTTCACGTAATTCCTTATCATTGTTTACTAGTCTAATTCCTCTTCCACCGCCACCATAAACTGACTTTAGTAAAACTGGGTACCCGATTTTATTTGCAATACTTAGAGCCTCTTCAACGTCTTTTACAAGATCTGGGCTTCCAGGTATTGTAGGAATTTTTGCTTTCAACATGGCAGATTTACATCTCATCTTATCACCACAAAGATCCATGGATGCGGCAGATGGACCAATAAAGTTGATCTTATTGTCTTCACATAGTTTTGCAAAGTCAGAGTTTTCAGAAAGAAAGCCATAACCGGGATGGACCGCATCGGCACCAGATGCAAGAATAGCTTGCATGATTTTTTCTTGATTTAGATAACTTTCTTTTGGTGCTGCTTTGCCGATATGATGTGCCTCATTTGCATGCTTTACATGTAAAGAGTTGTAATCTTCATCAGAGTAAACTGCAACAGTTTTGATACCTAGCGCCTTACATGTTTTGATTACTCGTAAAGCGATTTCCCCCCTGTTTGCGATGAGGACTTTTTTTATCATACTAATCACAGATTGATGTTTCCATGTTTTCGTGGAAGTTGTTTGTCTCGTTTGTTTGCAAGCATTTCAAGTGCTTTGATTAGCATAGGTCTTGTTTGTGCAGGATCAATTACCGAATCAACTGAGCCAGTGGATGATGCAACGTATGGATTTGCAAATTTCTCATTAAATTCAGCAGTTAGTTGTTTTTTGAGTTCTTCTGGGTTTTTTGCCTTGTCAAGATCCTTTTTGTTCATGATTTTAACTGCTGCATCAGAGCCAAGAACTGCTATTTGTGCAGTAGGCCATGCATAATTGACATCTGTTCTGAGGTTTTTGCTTCCCATTGCAATGTAAGCACCGCCATATGCCTTTCCAATTACGAGTGTTATTTTTGGAACTGTTGCTTCACAGTATGCATACAGCAGCTTGCTTCCATGTCGAATTATACCATTATGTTCTTGATGTGATCCTGGCATGTATCCGGGAGTATCAACTAGTGTAATTATTGGAATTCCATAACAGTCACAGAATCTAATGAATCTTGATGCTTTGTTTGATGAGTCAATATCTAGTGCTCCTGCAAGAAAAAGTGGCTGGTTTGCAACAATTCCAACTGTTCTTCCATGCATTCTTGCAAATCCTACAACAACATTAGGTGCAAACAACTCGTGGATTTCAAAGAATATGTGATTGTCAACTATTGAATGAATGATTTCCTTCATGTCATATGGTTGAAGAGAGTTTTCAGGGATTTTGTTTATCAGATTATGGTCCATTCTGTTTGGATCGTCGTCGTTTTCAACTATTGGTGGTTCTTCCGTGTTGTTTGATGGAATGTATGAAAGCAGGGTTTTGATTTTATCCATGCAGTCATATTCATTTTTTGCAACAAAATGAGCAACGCCACTTTTTGTTCCGTGTGTCATTGCGCCGCCAAGATCCTCAAATGAGACTTCTTCGCCAAGGACAGTCTTTACAACTTCGGGTCCCGTAACATACATGGTTCCAGCCTTTTCTACCATGATTACAAAGTCTGTCATCGCAGGAGAATACACCGCACCGCCGGCAGACGGTCCAATGCTTGCAGTAATTTGTGGGACTACACCAGATGCAAGTTCATTATGATAAAAGATATCTGCAAATCCGTCCAGACTTAGAATTCCTTCTTGAATTCGCGCACCGCCAGAGTCAGCTATTCCAATGATTGGACATCCGGTACGGGTTGCATGGTCCATGACTTTGGTTATTTTTTTTGCACCCATCTGACTTAGAGTGCCGCCAAGAACAGTAAAATCATAAGCAAATACAAAGACCTGTCTTCCGGAAACTGTACCGTATCCGGTAATTACACCATCAGTGAAAAATTTCTTTTTCTGCATATCGTATTCATAGTAATGATGAGTTACAAGGGCATCAAGCTCGGTAAAGCTTCCCTCGTCTAAGAGCAGATCAATTCGTTCTCGTGCGGTGAGTTTTCCTTTTTCATGTTGAGCCAGTATTTTGTCTTGTCCGCCACTTACAAGTGCTGTATTTTGTCTTTCTAAAAATTTTTCAATCTTGTCAGAATGCATGTAGCCCTGTACAAGTGAGCGCATCGTAGGCTATATTAATTTTAGAATTTTCTATTCTCTAATTTTGTTCCGTCCGCCTTTTGTGGTCCTAAAGACATTCATTCCAATGTTAAAATTCTCATATAGGTAATCAAGGGTTTTTAGATCCTCTTCTGCCTGATGAATGTCTAAAGGATTTGTTTCTGGTCGCTTCTTAGTCAATCTAGTCATTCCTACGTAGTTTGATGTTCCCCTAAATTCTGGACTGAGAATGTGTACAGGGTTGCAAGGCGAAATTTGATAAGACATTTCTTGTTTTTGTTCATTCTTTTTTGGCTCAATCTCAGTCATTGACTTGTTCGATTAGATGGAATGATTTTAACTTCTATCAGACATTTTATGGTTGAATTTACCAGATTCTAGAATAATTGGTATGATCACGATTGGGTTTTTGGAATTGCTACAGTAAATGTAGTAGGGTTATTTTTTACTGTGATGAATCCATTGTGCTCATCAATAATCTTCTTACATATTGATAACCCCAGCCCGGTTCCACCAGTTTTTGTTGTAAACAAGGGCTCAAAAATTTTCGGCAAATATTCATCTTTGATTCCCGGGCCAGTATCTTTTATTTCTATTAACATATCATTATTTTGTTCAAAAGCTCGAATCGTAATTACTCCATTGTTTTTCATTGCCTGGATGGAATTTAGAATTATGTTTGTAAACATTCGCTGCATTCTGTTGCCATCGCATAAAATTGTAATGTCATTTGTTGGAAGCTCAACTGTTATGTTCTCCGGTTTTTCTATGTAGAAAAGTGATTCTTCTAATATTTTCAAGATGCTATTGTTTTCAAATTGTAAGGGTCGTTCTTTAAGAAAATGTAAAACATCATCTAGCTGATTAGTAATTCCACCTACAGCCCTTTCCATTCTTCCCAGAGAATCAAGCAGTATCTTGTCTTCTTGTGTTGAGTAACGTAATTTCAAAAGATCCACTTGTATTTTGATTACAGATAATGGATTTCTTATGTCATGAGCCATTTTTGACGAAAGTTCTCCCACTAATGAAAACTTTTCAGAGTCGGAAAACCTGCTTGCTTTTCTATCAAACTCTGTTTGAAGTAGAGATTGTTTTTCTCTTAGGAGTTGTTTTGCTCGTTCAAGGCTTTTTGATTGTTTTTGGATTAACGTTTGAATGATCTTTAGTTGTTTTTCTTCTTCCGCGATTATACTGTTAATGGTACGGATTTTATCTTGTTTTTTGTCTTCTATGCCTGAAATTGAAATTTGCTCGTTTGGGTTTTTTGTTAATTTATCAAATTCTTTATGGTTAGAATCCTGATTCTCAGGGTGATTTTCTATACTTGTTTGGCTGTTTTGAGAAGGTGCTCTTGAAAAATATATTGTTCTCCCTTTTTTATCAGGCAAGTCTGTATCTGTATTTTTTTTACGAATGAACTTTGTCAATAAAAGTAAGGCATTTTAGAACATGATAACACATAACATGTTTGAATTAGATAAGCTTGCTTTGGAAACCTCCTAGAATTGCCTATCCCAAAATAATTTACAAATTCGCGTTGAACAGGGTTTAAACAATCTGAGATTTAGTTGGGCTTCATTAGGATTTTACCAAAAACGTTTCCTTTGAGCATTTTTGTGTGCGCATCTACTGCATCTTCAAGTGAATAAACAGAGTCAATTATTGATTTAATTTTTCCTTTTGACATCCAATGTATGGCATCTTCCAATTCTGCTCTTGTTCCCTGTGTTGAGCCCAAGACATTTGTTCCCTTGAAAAAAATGTGCCTAAGATCAGTTTGAACATCATACCCAGTGGTAGCACCTGTAGTAACGAGGGTTGCACCGTACTTGAGCAAGGTAAGCTCCTTGTTCCAATGTGATCCCCCAATGTGCTCAAAGATTACATCAATTCCAGGCGGTTGGTTTTTCTTTTTTGCCAATTCTTTTGATATTAAAAATACTTCTTTGTGCCAGTCTTCCTTTCTGTGATCAACTGCATAGTCTGCTCCAAGTTTCAAACATTTTTCAAGTTTATCAGAACTTGCAGTACTGATAACATCACATCCATATAATTTTGCAATTTGAATTCCAAATGTTCCCATGCCAGAGCCGCCGCCCATTATCAAAACGGTTTGACCAGGTTTGATTTTTGCACGACTGACAAGCATGTGCCATGATGTAGTAAGTACCATCGATGCAGCAGCAGCTTCTTCATAGCTGATGTTATTTGGAATCTTGACTACATTTACTTCGGGAAGATGTGTCATTTCGCAGTATCCTCCCCATAGTGGTCCAGTTTGAAATCCCCAAACTTTTCTGTTTTTACAGTCATATTCTCTGCCGTCGGTGCACGCCTTGCAAATTCGACATGAGATGTTTCCGTGCGATACAACTCTATCTCCGACTTTGATGTTTGCTACATCTTCGCCTATAGCTGTTACTTCACCTGCTGCATCAGTGCCAGAGATGTGTGGCATTGGTATTTGGATTGGCTTTCCCCTCATTCCCCAAATGTCATCATGATTAAGACCGGCAACTTTTACTTTGAATACAACCTCGTTTGATTTTGGTTTAGGTTCAGGTATGTCTTTTATTTTGAGAATTTTCTTGTAATCATCATCCGGTGCATATTTTTCATAGACTAGTGCTTTCACAGTAAACGTAGTTTAGCAATACAATTTTTGTTTATTGGTTGATATTTAGTAGCGCAAAGTTCTTTTTTACAGCATCTTTGTATAACACAAAAGAGTCCTTTGAATCAGAGCATTTTTTGCATATGCAAAGCCCAGAGACCAAATCACGATCACAGTCGTCCTGAAATTCGCATTGTGAACAGCCTGCCCGTCCACCGCACACCGCGCATTTTAGCTCCTTTATCTCCTTTGATGCACATTTTTCGTGCTTTACTCCAAGTCCTTTTGCCCACAGACCGATTTCATTTGCTTCGATTTTCTGGTTGCATACTATACATGCTCCAGGAAACTTCATTGTAATTTTGCGCCAGCTCATTTTAGTAGCGCAATCTCCTTTTCTAGGATTTCGTTGTATTCAGGATTGATTTCAAGTGTTAGTTTTTTGTTTTTCATACAAAACAGAATGTATGGGAAATAAAACGTGGCAATAGTGCTTTGCGAAACATGAAATCTTTTTGCAAGTACTGATGCAAGTGATTTGATTGTCTTTCCATCCCATCTTATCTTATTGAGAAGGGGCCATGGAAGATTGTATTGTGAAAACTGGACTTGGAGATTCCCATCATATAGTTTGAGCAAAATGTTATCAAGGTATCTGAGGAGTCGCCATTCCTGTGTTCTCATTATTTTTCCATACAGAACATCTGCTTCAGACAGGATATCTAGCATTTTTGCCAAGTCCTTACTTGAAAGATTGCTTGTTATTATACTGGAATAAAATGAATTAATTTTTTCTCGCGGATCTATTCTTAACGAATACAAGACAATCCGTGCTTCTTCTTTTGACTTTGCCTTAAAGAATGCATTTACTGCAGGTTCCACGTCTAATACTTCAAAGGACTTGTCTGTAGGAGCATCAAATCCAGTCACCTGTGCTTGTGTTAGATTAAGCATTGATCGAATATCTCCCCTTGATTCCGTGATTACTTTGACCAAAGATCCTGGACTGAGTTTTTCTCCTTCATCTCTTAGCACCTTTTCAAGATACAATCCCAATAATCTTGGAGGTACAGGTTTTAGGTAGATTGTTTTTGTTGTCTTTTTGATTGCCTTCATTTTGTCGGATTGATCAGAGTTTGCAGCCAAAATTATTGGAATTGTTGGTTCCTTGAGAATCTTTAGAAGTGCTTCGACTCCACCAAAATCAGAGCGGCCATGAATTCCATCTACCTCATCTATGAAAATCAGTGATTTGCCAAGTAGTGTCATGTTTCCTAAAAGAGGAGTCAAAATTTCCTCAATGTTTGCCTTGTTTCTAACATCACTTGCATTAAGTCCCACAATGTCATAGCCAAATTCTTTTGCTGTAATTCCTGCAAGTGTGGTTTTGCCAATTCCTGGAGGCCCAACTAAAAGAATTGGTCTTGCCCCCCTTTTCCATTTTACAAGCCAATCAACAAATGAATTTCTAGCTTCTTCATTTCCAACCATGTCAGAAATCTTTTGAGGCCTATGTTTTTCAGACCACATCATTTTTTGATCACTTGGGTAGATTGGCAGAAAATTCTGACCAGAGATTTACCTTGCTTAATTGGTTATGCCAATACTGGTTATAGTGCTCTACTGATAAAAATAGAAATTCCAAAAATTCTGTGTGCGTAAATTCTTTTGGTAAGAGTTCAAGTGCTAATCTTGCCTCTCTAAGGTACAGTTCACTTTTTTTCATCGTAAAATCAAATCCTTCTTTGACATCATTTGTCAAAAAGGAATAGTAGAGCGGCCATGATGGGATCTTTACAAACTTGTTTTTTATCGAGTCTTCGATTTCATTTCCACATCCGACTGATTCTGCGGCTCTTGCCATGCCAAGATAAAAGATTTCACCTAGAGGGTTTTTTCCAAGTGCCATGTTACGGCCAGCAGTTCCCATTACTGCCCTATACTTTTTGTAGCACTGATTCATTTGCTCTTCTGTGATTTTTCTTGGGTTTGTCTTTAGTTTGGTATCTATATACTGACCAACTCGTGCATCCTTGAATCCTTCTTCAAATTCCTCTAGAACCTCTGCGCCACCTTTTGCTATTTTAGAGCGGGCAAGCCTCAGAATGTACGGGTTCATGAGCTTGTAATCGTCAAGATAGTCAAGATCTTCGTCTTTGTCGACAATTCTGTCCATTGGCTCACTAAGATCAATTGCTATTATATGACCATAGTGGTCCCAGAGTAATCGGCAGATGCGTCATAAAGCGCATTAAACACTGGAAACGTCATCTTTACAAAATTAGAATTTAGGATTCGCAGTACTCTGTCCTTTAGTACATCACGGTTTTCAAGTTTGGACTTTATTGGATTGATTTCAGACTCTTGTAGAATGATTTCTGTAGAGCCAACTTCTAATGCAAACTCTTTTTGTGTAGAGTTTGGTGACGGGTCTGATTTTATCTCTCTGAGCAGGTCATCTGTGAACCTGTCTGCAAAATTTGGGAATTGTTTTTCTGCTTCTTCTTTGTATTGGTTAAATAATCTAAAACCTTTTGATTTGAAAAGACCTTGCTTTATGATTTGTTTTCCAGATTTTGTTGACATTAATGCTTCTTTACTGACAACAGACTGGTCCTTGCCACTCACACAAGCACACCCCTTTTCTTATTATTTATCCTTTCAATATTTCTTAACTTAAATTACGAAAAAAATCAAAGGCGATTGTGCAACCAATCCAAGTGCTCAAAGAAGCTTCAAGGTTAGTCTATGAAAATGTAAAGAATCTGGCAGGAACAAAAGCTGCAGGAAAAAACTGTGGAGTTGGTGCGGGTGGAGATATTTCAAGAAAAATAGATATTGTTGCAGAAAAAACTGTTCTTGATTATCTAAAAAAAATAAAATTTGATTGTATTGTTCTTGGTGAAGAATGCGGCAGAGTAGAGCTGTCAAAAAAGCCAAAGGGGTTTGTGATAATGGACGCAATAGATGGCTCGGCAAACGCAGTTAGAGGAATTCCTTTCTTTTGTTGCTCGCTTGCGTTTGCAACAGAAAACAAGCTTAGCTCAATTACCGCAGGAGTCGTAACTGACTTGTCGTCAGGCGATATGTATTGGGCAACAAAAGGAAAAGGTGCCTTTTGCAACAAAAAGAAGATTCGAGTTCATAAGGGAAAACCGGTGTACAAGATAGTTGGAGTTAATGTATCAGGTGCAAAACCACAATTAATAAAAAGAATTCAGCCACTTTTCGAAAATTCGAATCACTCAAGGCACCTAGGAGCAAATGCGCTAGAGCTTGCACTTTTTGCACGGGGTTTGATTGACATTTACATTGATTTGAGAGAAAAGATTCGCGTGACAGACATGGCTGCAGGATATCTTATTGCAAAAGAAGCAGGTGGAATAATTTTGAATCAAAAAATGAAACCGTTAGATTCGGACCTTGCTTACGAGACTAGGCTTTCATTTATAGCTGCTGCAAATAATGAAATTCTTAAAGAAATTTTAAAACAGTTGAAACTATAATGTGTTATTTCAGATAATGATTTTTGGAATATATTTTAAAAAGTTAATTATTGTATCGCC
>JAENJF010000032.1 GCA_016844685.1 Candidatus Nitrosotenuis sp.
CACGATGTCTCAAACATCTAGAAAACCTTAAGCCTTACGACAAAGCGTCAGATTCTTAGGCGCAAACTGGGGGTGTTCTATTTTTACTCTTTGTCGATAAACTCGTCTGCAGTTGGAGGCTCTGGGCTCAGGCCCTTTCTCTTTCTAGTATCTGCAATTAGTGTAGCCTGAATTGACTTTGGAATTGGTGCCCAGGCCTTGAAATAAGTATTCCACATTGCCTTTCCTGCGGTTTGCCCTCTCATTATTTCAGCCAAATCAAATGTCTCAGATGCCGGAACCTCGCCAGTAACAATACTTGTGATTCCTTTTTGCTGCATGTCCAAGACCTTGCCTCTTTTTCCAGACAAAACTGATGCAACGTTTCCAATCATGTCCTGTGGAACCCTAACCTCGATTCCAAGGAGTGGCTCCAATAAAATAGGACTGGATTTCAGCATTGCGCCCATGCATGCACGCCTTGATGCAGGACCCAACTGGGACAAGCCTCTGTGTGCAGTGTCCTCGTGAGGTACAAAGTGAGTAAATGTAAACTTGCAGTTTCTTACCTGTTCTTTAGCAAGTGGTCCTTCCTTCATTACATCCTCAAAGCCAGACAGAATGGAATCAGATGACTCTTGAATAAACTGGACACCTCTTGTTCCATTAATCATCACATTTCCACGGGGATCAAATCTCAGTATATTTTTTGAAACGTCGGAATCCCATCCCTTTGAACGCAAAATAGTAGCTACTTCCTTTTTGTCTTTCATTTCTGAGAGCTGGCCGCTTCTAATCAGGTCAGCAATTTCTGGCTCTAGTGGCTCTACTCGCATGAAAATCTTGTTGTGTCTGTTTGGAGATTTTGCCATGACAGCGTCTGTTCCGCTCAGTATTGTTTCTCTATAGTTAATCAAAGGCTGCGATGTTACTACCTGTACTCCAGCGTCAGCAATCAGAGATGCTGCGATTTCAAGGTGCAAAACACCCATTCCTGCAATTATGGTTTCTCCACTTTCCTCGTTGATTTTTACAACAAGGTTTGGATCTTCAATTGTTATTCTGCGCAGTGCCTCAACTGCAATCTGGACTACAGGCTCTGAAACATACTTGATTCCCTCAAATAATGCAACGTCTTTGATAGAAGAAAGCGTTTGTCCTGCACGAGCTTCGGTTAGTCCAAGTAAAGCTGGAATGTTTCCAGCACCAAGCTCACCCACCATTTCTCTTTGGTTTCCCATGAAAAAGTTGACTGACTGGATTTTCCCCTCTCGTTTAGTGTCAATGAGATTAACTGTCTGGCCGTCCTTTAGTGTGCCGGCAAATAATCTTCCAATTGCAACAGGTCCCGCTGCAGGGTCCATTGCCATGTTTACAATCATCATTACGGCAGGTCCATTATCATCACAGTTTAGAAGCGCCTTACCGATATCTGATTCCAGATCACCCTTCCAAATTTTTGGAATTCGGTATTTTTGTGCCACATGGGGTGGCGGGTGGTGTTTTACGACCATTCCCAATATGGCTTCTGCAAGCGGCGCCTTTTTTGCAAGCTCTTCGATGCTTCCGCCTTCAGAATATGCAGTGAAAATGTCCTTAAATGAAATTCCTTTTTCCTTCATGATATCAATGTTAAATCCCCATCTGTCCTTTGCAGAGCCAAACGATACGCTGCCATCTTGGATTGATACCTTCCATTTTTCCTTGTATTCTGGTTCTGCGTATGTATCGATTAATCCGTTAAAAGTAGTAATGATGTTTACAAGCCATTCTTGCATTTTGTCCGGAGTAAGTCTTAGCTCTTTTATGAGTCGGTCGATTTTGTTGATATACAAAACTGGTCGTACGCGTTCTTCTAGCGCTTGCTTGGTTACGGTTTCAGTCTGGGTCATGATTCCCTCTACGGAATCTGATACCACCACTGCGCCATCGATTGCCCTCAGGCTTCTTGTGACTCTGCCTGTAAAATCAATGTGGCCTGGGGTATCAATCATGTTTATGACATATTCCTGTCCTGCTTTTTCATAAAGCAAAGTAACGTTTGCCTGAACAATTGTCATCTGTCTGTCTTGTTCAAGCTTCATCGAGTCCAAGGCAAGTGCTCGTCCTGCTGCAGAAGGTGCAATGATTCCCGCATATCCAAGCAAGCTGTCACTCATGGTTGTTTTTCCATGATCTACATGAGCAATTACACCAAAGTTCCTAATCAGGTTCTTGTCTTTGATGATCTTTAGGATCTGCTCGGTTGCCTTGTATTTCATATTTGAATGAAATCCTTCTAGAACACATATTAAATCTTCTGCAAATTAGGCATGATTTTTGTAAAAATTAGTAAATCATTGACGAGCTGACATTTCTAATTTTCTTTTCTGTAATAAAATAACAATCTACAAGGCGTTTTGTTTTTGCGTGATTCAGTGC
Source organism: Candidatus Nitrosotenuis sp. (assembly GCA_016844685.1). Classification (GTDB taxonomy): domain Archaea; phylum Thermoproteota; class Nitrososphaeria; order Nitrososphaerales; family Nitrosopumilaceae; genus Nitrosotenuis. The sequence goes on from JAENJF010000032.1 coordinate 2,401, forward strand.
CACAAGCTGCGACATAAAGGTGTAAAAAATAACTTGGGAAATCATATCGTTTGATTTGATTGACGGGTTATGCACGGATAGGCCAAGTTTTTTCAAATTCGTGACAAGCTGCTTGTTGTGTTGATTTTTTCCTTCAAATATTATTATGGTATCGCCACGTTTTGCCGAAAACAAACCCATGTGTGAGAATTGTTCTATTCTTTCATAGTGTGCGTCTAAACCCAAAACTTCGTGCAGCTTGGCAGCTGCATACATGCATAATGGATAGGTGTATTGATTGCCGATATAGTAGATTTTGTTTTTTAGTTGAATGTTTTTTGATTGATTCTGAGCGTATTTGAACAACTGGGACGGTTTTCTCAGACGAAGTCTTTTGACTAGTGATATGCACGTAAGCATGCTGGCAAGAAAGCTTATGCTGCCAGATGTAAGAGTGTTGGAATCAACATAGTCCAGCTTGATTATTCCATTGCATATTTTTGCAAGTTTGCTGGTGTCGTTTTTTGTTATAGCGGTTGACTTTGTTGTAATTTTGGCTGCCCGAACATTTGATATGGTGTTTCCCGAAATCGAAACAAAATAGACGTGTTTGTTTTTTGAAATATTCTTATTTTTTACCAAATCAAGTGGGTCTATTGCCCTTGCAACATAATCAGAAAAACACTCTGCCATCATAGATGATACCAACGAGTCGCCGCTTCCGCAAAACAGCACGTTTCTTGGGCCGATTGGATTTTGCGGCTTGAATGTGCGCAAAAATTCCAGCTGTAATGCAATGTCATGCCCTAATGCAGGAATTGTTCTCATGTTTGTTTCTATTGTATGATGGTTTTTATTTTTCATGGTACAAATTTGAAAATTTTGTTCGGGCATATCGAACATGCTACACTATATGGTTTTGAGCAAATTTTCAGAGTTATTGTTAAGCCAACAAAAAAGACACAGCTATTTGGTAACTGCCGAAGACATTATCAGGGTTCCCATTTCCATTAGCGACAATTCTACAATGTACGACGGAATAGAAAAAATCATCGACAACAGAATATCAGGAATTGTCGTAGATTCAAAAAATGCCCAAAATGGAATTTTGTCAGTACGAGACATAGGCAGAGCCCTTGTTTCAAAAAATCAAAATGCACAAAAAATTCCAATATCCAGTGTAATGCAGGAACTAGTCCTAGTTGATCAATACGCGCCAATTCCAAACTGTGCCAATATGATGCTCAGTAAAAAGACAAACGTCATTGGAATTAGAGGCAAAAATGGAATTAAAGGAATCATGACAAAGCATGATCTGGTCAAATACTATCATGAAACCACCAAGGAAACAAAAAGAATCCAAGATTTAATGACGTATGGTAGTTTTTTTGTGCAGGATGATTCAAGCCTTTATGACGGATTAACAAAAATGATATCAAATCAAGTGTCTCGTCTATTGATTAGAAATTCACAAGACGAATCAGTAGGAATTGTTACCTTTGGGAATTTTTTGGGCAAAGTATTCCGATATGAAAGAGATTCGTCAAGTGTTTTTTCTGCAGATTATGGAAGAACGTGCAAGATAACAGAGATAATGACAAGGCAAATAATCACAGTCACCGCCCAGACAAATCTAGCAAGGATTGCAAAAATACTGCTCGAGTACAGAATTCACGGTGTCGCAATAACCGATTGTCGCAAGATAATTGGCTTTGTCACAGAAAAAGACATCATCAGAGAATTGGCAAGACGCGGGATTTAGAATACGTTATTTAGAGCTAAATTTTAGACAGCAAGCATGGAAATTTCCGTAGGTCACACACCTGACTCGGATGACGCATTCATGTTCTATGGAATGCTAACAGGAAAAATCCCGTCAGAAGGATTTACCATAAAACACGTCATAGGAGATATTGAGGAGCTAAACAAAAGAGCGCAAAGACACGAGCTTGATGTCACGGCAGTATCAATTCATGCATGTGCTTACATTCCAGACTATACAATTTTGCGCAGCGGCGGAAGTTTTGGAATCGGTTATGGCCCCATTGTAATTGCAAAAAAAGACATTACCCCAGAACATCTAAAAAATCTAAAAATTGCAATTCCTGGAAAAATGACATCTGCGTTTTTGCTGCTACAGTTAATGATTGGAAAATTTGATTATACCGAAATGAAATTCAGCGATATTCCAGATGCAGTAAACAGCGGAAAAGCTGATGCTGGCCTGGTAATCCACGAGACGCAGCTTTCCTACAAGCATGAAGGATTGCTAAAGATTCTTGACGTAGGGGAATGGTGGGACAAAACAACAAACGGTCTTCCAGTACCTCTTGGGACGAATGTCATGAGCAACAAATTTGGCCAAAAAACAATACAAAAATTTGACAAATACCTGCATGACTCAATAAAATATGGACTAGACCACCTAGATGAAGCACTGGACTATTCAATGCAGTACAGCCGAGGCAAGCCGGCTGATCTAATCAAAAAGTTTGTCTCAATGTATGTAAATAATGTCACAATAGACATTGGAAAGCCAGGCGAGGAGTCAATCAAGCGATTCTTTGCAATGGCGTCTGAGAAAAACCTGGTGCCTAAATTCGAGCTTAAAATTAGTCAAGCTGAATTCTGATTTTTCCAATTCAGGTAAATGTAAATCAAATATTGAGGAATCTCTAAAACCAAAAAGATAATCAAGCAGATCACATAAAATTAAGATGAGATGGCAACCATCAACATAATATTTTCAGACATGCTCAAAATTCCAGCTTCTGATGTTGCTACATATCAAAGAGGCATATTGGAATATGTCTTTGGCAGCATTTACTACAAAGATACATCTAAAATTACTGAAGCAAACAAATGGACAATTGAATTAAGGCATACTTCGGAATCTGATCTTGCTGTGTTTAAGGCTCTTACGACCGAAAAACTAAACCAGGGAATTCCTCACGGCATAACAATAACTACGGATAAACGAGTGATCTGTTTTATTCCGTCCGGAGCAGGAGACTTGAGAATCAGGGAAAGTCTGCAGGTCATTTATCATGAGCTGGCGCACATGTTACTTTATCTGTACTACAAGAACAAAAGAGCGGCAAGAAGAAATCCTGACAAAAATGCACGTGCGGGATCAGAAGGCGCATTTTTGACCACCGAAGTGCATGACAGAGTCTTTGAGAAAAAGATGAGAAATGTAGAATTTTATATAGATACAGTACGCAATGGAAAAATCAAAACAACCAAGTTTGTCAGCAGGGGTTTAGACATTACAGACATAACAGACAGTAGGACTGTAGATAGAGTTCCCGAATGATTTTTGAGCTGAAACAAGTTTCGGATTAACTCCATTACAATTTTTTGTCATAATCAAATCTGTGAAATGCCTCTGCTAAAGCAGGCGGGTTTTCTCACTCGTCATTTTATAATTAAGTACTTAGCTAAATCATCTTCTTTTATTTCCTAACGCCAATACATGTTATGAGGCTTGAAAGCGAGGATGATAAATTAGAGAGAATACTAGTCTATGTAAATATAGAAAAAGCCCTTTTTGGCATTGGGAATGTAGATTATGAGAAGGTTGTTGAAACATTATACAGGCAATACAATTGCTGTCTGGAAGATTGTTATGAACATCCCGAACACCTAAAAAGAGTTCTAAATTATATTTATGGAGATGCCCATGTTCTCACCGAGTCGCTCAAAACAGGTTTGAGAGAATTTACTCGGGATTCATCTATTGCAAGATTTCTTGAGATAATGGACAAGTGAGCCAAGAATTAGTATAATAGTCATCAAACCTACTCATAATTATGGTCCTAGTAGACAAAAAAATACTAGCAGGCGGAATATCGATGGTTTCAGTTGGGCTGGTTCTTTTGTTTTATCTCAATTCCACATCGCCAATTGGACAGGCAGACATGACACAGACCCAAATAGATGATCTCCTAACAAAACAGGAGGAAAACAAGAACTATTCAAATCTTGTAGGCATGATATCGGGTGTTGGGTTTTTGCTTGTCTTGATTAGTTTTGGTGCAAGAAAAAGAAAGGGGACGCAAAAGCAATAGAAAAAGATCAAAAAGCCTAAAGATTTTAATCAAATTTAATTCCTAAAAGAATTATTGATTCATGCAGAAATTAGCATATATCCCATCGGCACTGATTCCACTAGTATTAGCATCTACATTGCAAGGGCAATTGAGGCAATCAGCGATTTCAAAGAAATTAGGTATCAGCTAACTCCAATGGGGACTGTCCTTGAATCAGATAAAATCGAGAAAATATTTGAGGCGTCAAAGATAATCATTGATACAGTTCACAGAATGGGAGTAAAACGAGTAGAGGTAATACTCAAAATAGATTCTAGAACAGACAAAGATCAGACAATAGAATCAAAGGTAAGCGCAGTAACCAAGTACCTAGAGTCAAAAGGTCCTTAGTGTCTTAAAGAACGTATTTCGCTGGATTGGTTGCCTTCCAATTTCCTTAACCATTGTTGCAAGCTCCGTTATTGAGGAATTGGTTGGTTTTCCTGCTGCACGATATATTTCCTCAGAAAAAGCAGTTCCCACAAGGTCGCTTCCGCCATTAGACAGTGCAACCTGTGCAAGTTTCTTCCCAAGTGCCACCCAGTAAACTGAAATGTTGTTCAATACGCCGGCCAGCATCAGTCTTGATACTGCAATGATTTTTAGATCATATATCGAAGAGCATTCGTGCTTTACGAGATTTTTTTGTTCTAGCTCGGTGTTGTCAAGACTAAATTTTAGCGGTATGAATGTGATGAATCCGCCTGTTCTTTTGTGCATTTCACGAATCTTTATGAGATGATCAATAATATGATGCGGCTTTTCAATGTGGCCATAAAGCATTGTTGCGTTGCTTTTTATCCCCAGGTTATGTGCCTGCTCGATAGTATCAAGCCATTCTTGACCGGAGCATTTTCCACGCACTATTTGGTTTCGTATTTCTGGATGAAACAATTCTGCTCCACCGCCAGGCATAGAGTCAAGACCGGCCTCCTTTAGTCGCGATAGAATTTCTTTGACAGAATTTTTTGTCAGTTTGGAAAGGTAGAATATTTCTGCAGCTGTAAATGCCTTGACGGTAAGTTCTGGATGATGTTTTTTGATTATCTTCATCATGTTTTCATAGTAATCAAGTGATAGCGTCGGATGAAACCCGCCCACTATGTGGACCTCTGTTGCACCCATTTGTTTTGCAAGTGATACTCTTTGTTCAATTTGTTCTGGAGTCAAAGTGTATGCATCGGATTCGTCGCCTTTTCTATAAAACGCGCACATTTGGCAGCTTGCCGTACACAGATTTGTATAGTTCATGTAGTAGGAGGCTGCAAACGTTACTTTGTCTCCAACCAGTTTCTTTCTTACTAAATCTGCTGTAGCCCCAACCGTGAATAAATTGTCATTACTCATCAGTTCCAGCCCATCATTGTAGGACATCTCCTCTCCAGAAAAAACGCGCTCTAGTGCTTTTGATTCGCTGATTAAATCCCGTAACAACGGCTTGTTTGAATCAGGCAACAAATATAAAATAAACTGACAGTGGAAATAAGATCAAATTCTCAGTCATCGGATGTCTTGTTTGCAGATACGGGTTTTGACTTTACGGATTTCTTTGTCTTTTCAAGGGCTTGTTTGTATTTTTCTACTTGCTTTTCATGTAGGGTTTTTTCATTTGCCTTTGCCTGATTTTCCAGCAATTGTCTTTGCTCTTTGATTGCCTTTGTGGCCTCCAAGCGTTTCTTTTCTAATTCTTTTTGCATTGTCTTTTGCTCAAAGAGTACTTTATCTTTAAGAGGCTTTAATTTGAGATCCAGTTCTGTTTTTTGGTTTTCAAGTTCAACCTTTGTGCTTGCCTGCTTTTGTGCTTCAAGTGTTTGTTGTCTCTTCTGTTGCATTTCTTCGACTTGTAGTTGAGCCCTTTCTTTTATTGCATTAATCTCATCTAGTTTTTCTTGTTTCTTTGCAAGTGCCTCTTTTCTTTTAGACTCTGTTTGTTCTTGTAGTTCTTTTTTCTTTGCATCTAGTTCTTCTTGCTGTAGTTTTTTCTTTTTCATCAATTCTTTGCTTTTTATTGCATCATCGTCCAGGTATACTTTTTGCTTTGCTTCAATTATCTTTGCTTTTTCTTCTTGGATTGATTCATACTCTCTTATTTTTTCGGCTAGACTCTGTTTTGCTGGTTTTACACTAACGTTCATTTTTGCTTTAGTCGAATCAGTTGAGTTTGTAGAATCTGCCAACGATGAATTGTACGGAATTACAATTAGAGATGCTAAAAGCAGGATTGAAATTGTAATTCCTGTTTTTTGCATATCAGAATATTGTGCTTTCACTATAAATGGATAACGACAAGGAAAATCAAGAATTACAGATTAGAATATAAAAAAATGATAATTTTTGGTTATGGGTTTACAGACGTGCTGTTATTGAATGAACTTGTTGCATTTGTTGTTTTGTCTGAAGCTTTTGTTTCAGCCCTGACCTTCTGCTCCACCATCTTTTCGTCGAGCATTGTTTTCTTTTTTGCCATCTTTTCGTCGAGCATTGTTTTCTTTTCTGTCATCTTGTCTTCGAACTTTGTTTTCTTTTTTGCCATTTTATCTTCGAATTTTGCTCTCTTTTCTGCCATTTTTTCGTCGAACTTTGTTTTCTTTTCTGCTAATGTCTCTCCGAATTGTGCTCTCTTTTCTGCCATCTTTGTGTCTCTCCCCGCTTTTTGTTCTTGCAGTTTTTGTGTTCTTTTTGCAATTTGTTCATCAAGAGTCTGTTGTTTTTTCAGGGTTTTTTCTTTTAGTTGTGTTACTCTATCGTCTACCCTTGATTGAATTTGTTGTTTTCTTTCTTCCGTATCCCGCTTTAATTTTTCGGCTCTGCTAGAAGATGCTGTGACAGTTGATGAACTGGTATCTGTTGATGTGTTCTC
>JAENJF010000102.1 GCA_016844685.1 Candidatus Nitrosotenuis sp.
ACAGACGGTGGGGGTGTTGCATGTATCTTGTATCCTGTTTCAGTATCGACCTTTATGACTCGTGTTTTCAATTCCATCCCCTTTGGTATCGTACATCGATAATTGAATTCCTTGCAGTTTGACGCAAACTTGTAGAAATAATTCCGCTCTGGTTCTTCCCAGTCGTATTCAAGTATTAGGATTTTTTTCTGCTTTGGCTTTATTGGCCTGTTCATCTGTACGATGAACTCTTTGTGGTATGGTTTATTCACATTGACACTTAGTATGTCTAGCTTGTTTCCATTTTCGTCCTTTACTGCTACGTTCATGTCAGCAAAGTCCCTTGGGACATCCCCATCAAGATAGTAAAAAATCTGGCTTTTCGGCTCTTTTGATATGTTCATTACATTCCAAACCCATGCGTGGTGGGCCATCATGGTGGCTAGGTCTTGCACCTCAATTATGACCTCAATTTTATTGAAAGAAAAATTATTGACGTTTTTGATGTCTCTTTCCAGTGTGGATTTTTGCAGCTTGTTCTTTCGCGCAGCATTCTTGTTGCCGAACCCTTCGCCGTAAATGTTGTAAAGTTTCAGCTGCTCTCCGTGTTTTATGGCATAATCACCTATTGGGTGCATTATTTCCTTGTATTCTGGGGAAAGATTTCGAATGTCATTTGCGATTCTTTCTGACGCAAAAATTTGCATATCACCTGCCAAATCCATCACACGCCTTGTCAGTATGATCCCAGGACCCCAGACATTGTCCTGCCCGTTCAAATCTTTTATTACATACACCGGACCCATGTCGATTCCCACCCGTATGAGAAGCTTTTCCTTTCCTATTTTTGATTGATTGTATCTTGACAGGGCCTTGTGTATTTCAACTGCAAGCCTTAGTGGCTTTTCAGGACTGTCAGAAAATCCGATTGCCATGCCGTCCCCAGTTGGCAGTATTACAGTGGATTTGGGATCCTTGTTTGCAAATACAGACGTTCTTGCTATTACTTCGTTTAATACAATTATTTTGCGCACCTGGTCTTTGGTTGGGATGGTTGGGTTGGAGCCTGCAACTATGTCAGTAAAAAACCAGTGATATGTTTTTGTCAATATTTTGATGTCTTCAAATCCTTCAATGTCCTCTCCTTTCAATGCACGAGCTACTAGGGAAACAAAGTCATCTGGACATATTTTTAATATTTCAAAACTATTCATTGCATATTTTATCTCGACTTTTACGTGGTGTTTTTTTATTTCCTGGAGGAGCCAGTCCTTTCCACGATGTGTCTCATCAAGCATCCCGAGAATTTCGGCAATGTTGTGAATCTTGCTGATTTCCTTGTCGCTCATTCTTGTACTTTTACCATCATTTATCTGCAAATCTATGAAATCATGATGTTACCAAATATTCAAGGTTATTGGTAAGATGAACAAACTCGGGGCTGGTTAATTATTCGTAATGCCTGTTTTTATCAAAAGGGGGGAAAACAAAGAAAACCAGTTGGTGGGTAGGATATTCATTTGATACAATGCAACTGCGGTGCATTCTGGGATTATAATCACAGAATACGCCCAGATCTGGAGCATGTCACGCCAAGGGGAATAAAAGCATCCCTGGAATGAAATTTTGGTATTGCTAAATCGGTATAATTGAGCTCAAACCTCAATTATTCCCTAATGTTTTCACAGTTAAATCAAAGCCGCAAAATAATCTGATTTAATCGAATAAACAGGATCTTAATAACATACCATCACAAGTTATGCAAGAACATGAGGGGAAATCCAAAAATTAACAACAAAACCAACATTACACTTTCCGTAGAAAACGAAATAATAAACAACATAAAACAAGAGGCAGAAATTGGCAACACAAGCGTTAGTGCCAAAGTAAACCGAATTCTAAATGACTATGTATTGTTTGGAAAATACTTTGCAGAAAAAAGGCCAGTGATGTTTACTCCGCCAATATTTAGATACTTTCTTGACAAGGTTGATGAAAAAATCTGGCTTGATGCTTGGACTATATCGCTTTCCGAAATAACCCCGCAAGTCTTTGCAATGCACAATGTTGATTTTACACTTGATAATGTGATAAATTACATGTTTGGTGATATTGGCCTGCGAATTGGAACCTTTGACAGATTTACCTGCGATTCTAATAGTATGAATTCAAGAAAATTAGTAATGGAGCACAAATATGGAATAAAATGGTCAAAGATCTTATCCTCTGCATTTTCTAATATGCTTGAAAAAAAATTCAACTGCCGTGTGTACTCTAAAATTTTCCCAAACGCCTTGGTACTGGAGATATCTGAAAGATAACACATTTCCAAATAAAGTGATTTATGGAAAGAGCGAGAATACTACGTGGCTTGTCCTATAGATCACGTAATGTGAACATTTTCCAATAAGTTTTGAGGAATAATACAACATGTCTGCCTATTGCAGTGCTGGCAATTAAGTCACAACCAGCTCAACAACACCAATTAATTTTCAAAATAATATAAAACTGATTTGAGATCAGTTGCTTCAACTACATTCATTCCGTATTTTTCCTCAGTTATTGGAGAAAGTGGTTTTGCCTCAGACTTGCAACTTTTATACAAAAATGGGCCTTCGCGTGATTCCTGACATTCTTGGACTAGGGTTATCGCTTGTCCTTTTGGAACAATGAATGTATCTGCACCATATTTTCCTGCAGCATCCGCCTTTTCTGCAACTCCGCCAATTGGCCCGATGGAGCCATCTGGCTGAATCGTTCCAGTCAGCAAGACTTTGTCATTTATTGGCCTGTCCTCAATCTCCATCACAAGTAGAACAGTCATCGCCATTCCGGCACTTTGCCCATCAACTGCCTGCAGCTCGTCATTGTTTTTTGCAGTAATTGAAAATATGATGTCTTTGTTTGAGATATTGGCATCAGTATATCCTTGGGCAACCTGTACTGCTGTCTTTGCGGATGTTTGAAAGTCCACACCAGTCGGGATTTCGGTATTTACCAATACGAGGCCAGTTCCGTTACGGATGTCAACTGTGATGTTCATTACGGTTCCCTCATAGCGAACATCTTGGAAAAATCCATCAGTAATGATGATTGGCCTAACTGCCACCGCTGTTATTGATTTGGAAGAATCAGAAAGAGGCGCTTTGATTTCAGGCCTTTGCGATTTTGTACTCTGTTCTTTTTCTAAAATGACAGAGTCTAGTCTCTCCTGGATTTTTGCTGATTGCTTTTCAAACAAAGACACCTGCCGATTCAAATCTTCAATATCTTGGCCTAACATCTGGATGTTTTGGAACAAGAAATAATTCCCAAAAAGCGACGCAGCTAACACTATGCCTAAAATTATTATTCCTTTCATCTATATGTGAAACATTCCTTTCCTATTTGATAATTTTGCTCTCTTTTCGGGGCACTTGTGATGCATTTTGTAGATTTCAAATTTCTTTCTATTTAATAATCAAGCAAATTCTGTAGTAAAGTTAATCTATGAACTAACTCATTCCTGATTTTATGATCGCAACTTCTTTGTATGGGATTTCTTTGACAGAGTCATGCAGGATATAGATATTCTACTAGAACAAATCCGTACCAGTATATCTCAAATTGTTCCAGAAAAGAAAATTGGGATTGCATTTTCAGGGGGGGTTGACAGCACGCTAATAGCAAAGATTTGCTCAGATTTGGGATATGATGTAACGCT
>JAENJF010000033.1 GCA_016844685.1 Candidatus Nitrosotenuis sp.
ATAATTAGGTACATTGTTTTCGTCCATAGGTGTTGGCAAGGATAACAAAATTAGATCTGAAATTGGTACTGCTTCTTCTATCTTAGTTGTTGCATGGAACAATCCTTGATTAATCACACTATTGAAAATTTCTTCATATCCTGGTTCGTCCTTTAATGGAAAAATTTTTGAATTAACTTTGTTTACCAAATCAGCATTTATGTCAACTCCTATTGTTGGTAGTTTTGCATTTGCTACAGATAGTGCTGTTGGGAGTCCTATTCTTCCAATACCGATTACACAAACGCGGATTTGTCCTAATTCTACGAATTTTTTAATCGATGCAATATCTTGCAGTATTAGTTTTTTAGTTTGTGCTCCAGTTGGTTGCAAGGTAAGTGTGATAAACTTGGAACAATTAATATAAATTTACATCATAAAGCAATTTTAAAACTTAAAAACACAGTGATTAAGGAAAAAGTGTCTTTTATGAAATGTGTTATAACTGCTGCAGGCAAGGGTGTAAGGCTTTTGCCCATAACAAAAGAGATGCCAAAGGAGATGATGCCTATCTTTACAAAGATTTATGGAAAAAATCGGGTTGTAATCCCATTATTACAGTATATTTTCGAGCAGCTCTATGCAATAAATTTGAGAGATTATTGTTTTGTCGTAGGAAGAGAAAAGAGGTCCATAGAAGATCATTTCACTCCTCATGACGCATATCTTAGAGAATTGTCAGGTGAATACAAAATACTGATATCAAAATTTTATGATAGATTACAAAAATCACATTTGGTATGGATAAATCAAAATAAACCAGAGGGGTTTGGTGATGCAGTAAAACTAACTCAGAGATATATCGGAGGAGATGACTTTGTTGTCCATGCTGGAGACGTAGCAATTTTAAGTAAATCAAGACATCCAGTTTTGCGTCTCATAGACACTGCAAAAAAAGATCCGACAGTTTCTGCAGTATTGTTGTGTAAAAAAGTTAAAGATGCTGAGAGATATGGCGTTCCAAAATTAAGAAAAATGTCCAATTCATATTATGTCGTAGAAGAAGTAGAAGAAAAACCACTTAAGCCAAAATCAAGTTTCGGGTTATTGCCACTGTATTATTTTAAATCAAATATTTTTGATTGTCTTGGAAAAATTAAACGGGGAAGGGGTAACGAATACCAGTTAACTGATGCAATACAAAAACTCATAGAAGACGGCCAAAAAGTTGTCGCAATACCCATAGGTAGTAACGAAATTGAAATCGATGTCGGTACAGTTGAATCTTATAGATATGCACAAGAAATTTCTTATAAAAAAGCATAGTTTTTAACTAAAAATTAGTTCGAGACAACATGCGAATTGGAATAATAGGGTTGGGGTTTGTTGGTCTTTCCCTTGCCTCAGTGTTAGGTGCAAAAAATTATCGCGTTATGGGATTTGATTCAGATAGAACAAAATCATCTGAAATAAAAAATGGCAACCCCCCATTCTATGAGCCAAGACTTGAAGATACTATGAGGCTGGCTTTGAGGAAAGGACTCACCATAGAGGACAATATTTCACCAATAATAGATAATTGTAAATTAATTTTCATAACTGTTGGCACACCACAAAGAAAAGACGGTTCCATAGATTTGTCAATGGTGAGATCTGTAATTGAACAGATTGGCAAATTACTGAAATCGACAAAAAACAGACCCATCATAGTAGTAAAAAGCACCATTGTTCCAGGAACAACAGTCAATACTTTGTTACCTATTTTGAGTAAAAAATCTGGTAAAAAAGTAGGAAAAGACTCTGACGTGATCACGAATCCTGAATTTCTAAGAGAAAGTATGGCAATTAACGATACAATAAATCCACACGTTGTGGTTTTAGGCGGTACCAAAAATAGCTTTATGAAATCAATGGAGAGATTTTATCAAAAATTACACAGAGGAGTTCCAATCATTATAACAAATAGTCAAACTGCAGAATTGATCAAATATACTAATAATTCTTTTTTGGCCACAAAAATTAGTTTTATCAATCAAATTTCAAATATCTGCCAATCTATTCCTGGTGCAAATGTTGAAGATGTGGCAAAAACAATTGGTTTAGATCCTAGAATAGGCTCATTGTTTCTAAATGCAGGTCCAGGTTATGGAGGATCATGTCTGCCCAAGGATGTAAAAGCGATAATTAATTTTTCCAATAAAATTGGCGTAAGTCCTGTCCTTCTTGATGCAGTAGAGGCTGTCAATGATTATCAATTAAAGAATCTTGTTTTGACTATCAAAAAGGCATTAGGTAAAATCAGAGGTAAAAAGATCACAGTCCTAGGGCTTGCATTCAAGGCAGATACTGACGATATCAGAGATTCAGTTTCAATCAAACTAATTAGCTTGCTACTTAAGAATGGGGCAAAAATAACAGTCCATGATCCTAAAGCAATTGATAATACCAGAATGGTTTTTGGAAACATTAGTTACACCTTGGAAGGAATACTCTAAACTTACTGAAAAACATCTCAAGGTAATGAAGAAAAGAATCATTGTAGATAGCAGAAGAATGCTAAGTGGTCGTAAGCTGAACATGCGTTATTATCCTATTGGCATAGGATAGAGTCTATAACCTTAGTACAAATATTGTTTTAGTTATTTGGTTGTTTATGATTTTAGAGGTTGTAATTTTCTTTTATGACGAAAAGCCAAAAGTTTTCATTTTAGATTTTGAATAAATGATAATTGTATGGAAACATGTTAATAATCACTTTTATGAGTTTGGTTAACAAATTATGAAATTTGTAGTAACTGGAGGAGCTGGATTCATAGGAAGTCACCTTGCCAAGTCCCTGATAAACGAAGGTCACACAGTCACAATCATAGATAATCTCAATACGGGTAAAATCGAAAATCTGAAAGAAATTTTGAGTCAGGTTGATTTTGTTAATGGAGACATCAGGGATATTGAATTGTTAAAAAACAAATTAAAAGACGCAGATGGGGTATTTCACGAAGCAGCGCTTGCATCAGTGCAAGAATCTTTTTCCAAAATTAAAGAATACAACGATGTAAATGTCGGCGGCACGGAGAATATTTTGAAGCTTGCCAAAGAGTTTGGCTTTAAAATCGTATACGCAAGCTCTTCAAGCATATATGGAAACCCAGCAAAAATTCCAATAGAGGAAGATGATCCAAAAAATCCAATCAACCCATACGCCCAAACCAAGCTTGATGATGAAAGTTTGGCCATAAAATACGCACATATGGGAGTCCGTGTGATCGGATTAAGATACTTTAACGTATTTGGGGAAAGACAATCAAAAACATATGCGGGAGTAATCAAAAAGTTCGTAAAAAAAGTACGAAATAATGAGCCGCCCATCATAAACGGAGATGGCAAACAGACAAGGGATTTTGTGTATGTAGGCGATGTTGTACAGGCAAACATTTTGGCTATGAAGAGTAATGTGGATCATGGATTTTTTAACATAGGTACAAATTCTACAATTACTGTCTTGGAATTGGCTAATTTGATAATAGACGCATTTGGTCTTTCCTTAAAGCCGGTTCATGGTCCAGAGTTGCCAGGTGATGTTAAAATTACAAAAGCAGACATTTCACGCACCAGAAAAATGCTCAATTGGGAACCCAAAACAAGAATAGAAGAATGGTTAAAATCCACAATTGCTGCCAAGACAAATCTTGATCTGATCACAGATTAGTAACCGTTATGTCTTTTATACAATCCATATCTGATGTGTCATGAAGCGATTATTGATCGGAGGATCGAGCTCCAAATTATTTCATTTGAAGGAGTTTGCAGATGTCCTAGGAAATTTTGGAGTTGAGTGCAAGGTGGTTTTTGACGCTCAGATATATGATGGCTTTCCAAGTAGAAAAATAAAAAATTGGTTTCAGACACGCTCTAAATTTAATGAATTAATTAATGAATTCAGACCTGATGCAATCTTTGTTGATAGACAAAGACACTTTGGATCGGCCGCCACGAAAACACACATACCGTTGATTGTTCATTTGAGAGGAGACTATTGGAAAGAAATCAAGATGGCAAGAGAAACTCTGTATAAATCACCTCCAAAAAGACTTGCACTTTGGAAATGGGATCAAATAGCAGAACAATGTTTTCAAAACTCTAGTCTAATTTTGCCCATATGCAGATATCTAGAAAATATAGTAAGAGAGCGTTATTCTACAAAAAATGTTGCTACATTACATCAGGGAATAACACCATCTAACTGGTATCAAGTAGAAGGAATGAATCTGAACCATCCTTGTGTTGGTTTGTTGCAGGGCGCGGTAATTTTTGAGAAAGCAAAAGAGATGTTGACACTAGAAAAAGTGCTCAAAGCACTTCCACATGTAACCTTTTACTGGGTTGGAGATGGCCCATACCGCGAATACGTCCTTTCCTCTCTAAAAAAATATGAGAATTTCAAATGGCTTGGCGCTTTGGAATATCCTGACAAAGTAAGAGAATATCTCAGTGAGATAGACATCTACGCACTAGTTACTGGAATAGACATGTCGCCATTAACGTTACTTGAGGCACAATTAATGGAAAAGCCGGTTGTGGCAACAAATGTAGGCGGAGTCTCAGAACTCATGAAAGACGGCGAGACTGGGTTTTTAGTTGAAAAAGGGAATCATCAACAACTAATTGACAAAATAACCATCTTGTTTGAGGATGCCAAAAAAGCAAAAGAAATGGGCAGGGCTGGAAGAAAATTTGTTGCAGATAACTTTAGCTGGGAAATTATTGGAAAAAAATTTTTAGAAACGGCTAGAAAATATTTATCGTTATAAAGTCTTATTTTCTACCAGTTACACTTATTCCGCTCTCAATTTCTTTAAAGGTAACAATCTTGATTTTTGTATCCCTAAACCATTTACGCACCTCTTTTGGAGTGTGCCTGTATGCGAATTTGGGATAATACCAATCAAAATTCACTCCAACGCTTCTCTCAAAGTTACCAGATTCATCCCAGAAGCATTTCAGAAAAGTCCAATAAATGAAACGCTGTACATCATAAGTTCCAGCTTTTACTCCAAGGATTGGAATATCTTTTGGAATTGTTATTTTCTTTTTTAGTCCGGCAAGGCTTTTTCCCAAGTATGTCATGTCCTTTGAAAATTCTATGCATTCGCTTACAGACATGTTAACAGTTATTTTTCTTATGTAATCATCAACATATTCTCGTATCGGTGCTTTCTTTTTGTAAACGTATATGGATATGAAGCCGGTGTCTGTCAGAAACTTTGTTAGATACTTGAATGAGGTGCCAGTGTTTTTTGTGTGATGTAAAACCTGATCTGAATAAATAAAATCAAAAAATCTTTTTCTAAATGGAAGCTGTCTCAAATCAGCTTGCAAGAAATGAACATTTGGAAGATTGCCATATTTTTTGTAAGCAAAGTTAATGCTTTGGCTTGCATCTAGGGCAAATACCTGAGAGTTGGGATTTGCAGAAAGAAGCTTCGCACTGTTTCCTATGCCTGTACCTGCATCAAGAATCGTGGATTTTGTGTTTAGAAACATCTTGAATTTTTCAAGCGTCTTCCAGTCGTATCTTTCTAAAAACCACTTTGTTTGAAAATCAATCCAGTCTTTTGCGTGATGGTTCTCATGATGCTGAGTCCATTTTGCTGAAAATGCATCTTCAGTTCTAACAAAATCCTTAGTCGTGTCTACTACAAATCTTGGAACGCCATCAGTTATTGCAAACTTGTGTTTGTTTGGGCAGACAAGACTTCCTTCATTGATCTCATCTTTTACTTTTCTTACATTTTTGATAGTAAGATCCCTATGGCATAAAGGACATACCAGATGTGTGATCAGGCTTACTTTCATGAGTAATTTGCAATTTTTTATCGTTTAATAAAAACTAATAATGAGATTGGAATTATTTTGTAATATTTTAAATGCAAGAAGATCACCGGACTTGTCCTATAGATGAATTGCAGGTAATAACACAATAACCATCCTCATAAATCTGATGAATCCATAATATGCACATGTCAGAGCTAGACGTTCTTCCACTTTGCCTAGGTATTGATATGAACTTCTACCTGTCACTATAAAGCCGAAACAGGATTGGGTTCAGACAGATTACCGCAGGAACTGCGGGAATGCACGCCTGTAGAGATCAGAAGCTTGGTCGTTGAAGCAGGAAAGGCTACCGGACAAGTCCGGTAGTAGTTCACCGTTCATATAATTCGATATATTTTGGTAACAATACTTCCCAAGTAAAATTTTTGATTATGTAATCATGGGCTTTTTCAACCAATTTATCTCTGAGTTCTTTATTTGTCAACAAATCGTTAATCGCATTAACAAGTTTCTCTGGTTCATTTGGTGGTACTAGGATTCCATTTTCATTGTGTGTTATTATTTCTGGAATGCCACCCACACTAGTTGCTACGACTGGAGTTTTAAGGTAAAAGGCCTCTTTGATTACCTGTGGAAGGCTTTCCATTCTTGACGGTATGGCAATCAGACTTGATTCTTTGAGAATCTGCATTGCTTCCTTCCAAGCAATATTCGTACAGTATACTACCTTCCCGTTGATTTTTGATTCAATGTTTCGTAAAATATCAGTACCCTTCTCAAAACTGTCTCTTCCAACATAAACAACTTGATTTTCTTTTCTTGGTATTTCTGGAATTTCCTTGAACTTTGTAGTATCTAGAGGCGCCGCCAAGTAAATAAAATTCAAACCATATTTTTCCTTGTAGGTTTTTTGCACGAGTTTTGAATCTGTTGTAAGTTTATCTGCCCATTTCAATACCTTTGACTCTCCAATGTTGACTGCAGTACTAGTAGTCTTGGAGTGCAGTATTTCTACTTGAGCAGAATAAATTCCATGAACTGAAAGAATTTTTTTCTTTGCTTTGATAAATTTCATTACAAATGCTGAAGGGGCATTCCAAGCATGCACCACATCATATTTTTCTCTATCAAACAGTGCTTTGGTTACTCCAAATAATGCAAAGCTTGGATTTTTGATATTTTTTATCGGTACATGTGGAACATGCATTAGTTTAACATCATAACCGTATTCTCTGAGCTTTTCTGCGACTCTAAACGCATGCCCGCCTATTCCACCTTCATATCGCGGAGAAATGAAAAGAATTTTCAATGATGAAAAATTATTTGTAGACCTTTTAAGGTCTTGGATTAAATTCTAGTTTTACTGTACAGCCTGAGATGCTTCGTGCATCATCTGGCTTTTTGCACAGCCCGCTGCAAGCTCATCGCCTGCGCCTCTTCTCATCAATCCCCTATACAGACCATCTTCCAGTTTGACTCCTTCTCTTTCTTCCCATTCTTCTACCGTAATGGAATATTTCTTTTGGATTCTGTCTCTGTACCATTCTGGAATTACGTTAAACGCACAGAATGGAACTATTCTAAGATCTGGTGTCAGATAATGAATATCACATCTTTGTAATCTTTCTAGGTCTTCGTTGTATTTGTCTTGGAAGTGCATCATTCCCAAGAATAATCCCTTTATGTGCCAAGAGCCGACAGAGTCAAAGGATCTTTTCATCAGAATGCTTCCAAACATCTTTGCCAAGTCCAGTCCTGCTGGCTGCTTCTTTTTATCAACAAAGCTTGAAAGTTTTCTTACCACCTCAAGCATTGTAAAGTACTTGTTCTTGCCTGAGCGGATTTCCTCCGCCTTGTCCTCAAATAATTCTAGCATTCCTTGAATATCACAGAATCTTGGGAGTGGGACGAATTTCTTGGTCTCTTCGTCTTCAAAGACATATGTTCCTGCACCGCAGGCAAAGTGAATTGAAAGCTCGTATTTTGGCTTGCTTGAGAATGCCTCAATTACGTTTGTTAATGGCATGCAACTTGGAACTGGGAACCAGTCGTCTACTGTGACTTGGCCCTGGGTTTGCTCTTCGATTCTTTGTATACAGTCTGGAATTGTAATTCTGTATTTTTCGCGTTCAGACTTGCCCATTCTACCAGTTAATGAGACTGGCTGGAAGTTGACTGCGTGAACTACATCCATGTTCTTTTGTGCATATCTGATTATTCCGCCTAATTCGTGATCGTTAATTGATTTGATGACTGTTGGTACAAAAACTACTGTGGTACCAGTTTTTCTGCAGCTGTCCAAAGCATACGGAATTTCCCAGTGGTTCTTTGGATTTGTTCTTGCTGTGACACCGTCAAAGCTCAGGTACAGATTGTTGCATCCTGCAAGTCTTACCTCGCGTGCTGCTTCTGGATCCATGGCATGTCTGATTCCGTTTGTGTTCATTTGGACATGTTGAACGCCTTCTTCTTTCATTATTTTGATTATATCAGCAATATCGTCTCTTAACATTGGCTCGCCACCAGTGATTTGAATAGAGTTTCCAGGGATTGGTCTCTCTGATCTTAGTGTCTTCATCATTGCACGTACTTGGTCGTGTGATGGCTCGTACATGTATGCGCCCTCAAGACCCTTCTTTACGTAAAAAAAGCAGTACCAGCATGTCAGGTCACACCTGTTTGTAACTATCATGTTAGCTAGTCCGCTGTGTGAAAGATGGTTAGAACATAATCCACAGTTGTTTGGACATGAGCATTTCTCAATCATTACATTTGGAGCATGTGCGCCTTTGCCATCTGCCCAATAGGTACTAAATTTCTTGTACATGTCATAAGAGCCAAAATAGAGTTCTTCGCATTCGCCGTGTGTCGGACATGTCTTTGTCATGAATACGCGTCCGTCTCGCTCAAAAACTTCGGCGTCCAGAATCATGTTGCAGTCAGGGCAGATACTTTGAGTAAATCTAATCGTAGATTTTTTACCTACTTGCTTGTTTGACTGTCTAGATAGCTGAATTAGCGACATAACAAAGTGAAATCTTCTGATATGGTATTTAACATATTTCACACTAGCCCCCGTGGGATTTAGGAGATATCTTCGTTAGGTCTTTAAATACTAAAAAAACAGGACTAGATCGGATGAGTATTTCGGATAATACAAAGAAGTCACTAGAGAAAATAGGACTAACAAGTTATGAGATCAGGACGTATTCTGCACTCCTCAAGGCAGGCGAGTTAACCGCATCCGATCTAAGCCAAAAGTCTGGCGTGCCTTATTCAAAAATTTACGAGGTACTTGGATCGCTAGAAGAAAAGGGCTGGATTGGCTCCGATGATTCAAGGCCGACAAAATATTTCGCAAAATCCCCTGCAACTGCCCTAGAAGTAACAAAACAAAAGGCAGAATCAGAGTTTAAGGAAAATGAAAACATCGTTCTAAGGGAATTGATCCCAATGTATGAGAAAAGCGGGGTTAGTGAAAGGCCAGACATATGGGTATTATCAGGTATAATGAATATTGCATCAAAAATACTAGAAATGGTTGAGACATGCAGAAATGAGGTATTAATCGCACTGCCAAAGGCAAATGAAGAGCTAATAAAACAAGCGCTCCCAAAGCTAAGGCAGCTTCATGACAAGGGCGTAGTTATCACAATTTTGATGTCAAGTGAGATGGGCAAGGATTCGTTAAAGGCCTTGACAAGAGTTGCCAGCATCAAGGTAAAGAAGGGATTGTTTGGAGGAGGCATAATCTCAGACAAGCGATATGTTGTGATATTATTGGGTCCACTGGCAAATGAGTCTGAGGGTACTGAAGCAGTAGCAATATGGGCAGATCACGCAGGACTTGCAGGATTTGCAAGAGAATACTTTGAATATTTGTTGAAAGATGCAAAGAGTGTAGAATAATGGACTCGATAAATGACGACGAGGTCTTGTTTGTTGGAACCGCAGAAGCGGAACATGTGGAGATGTATCTCAAAGCAATATGGCACATCAAGGAAAGAAGCGAGCCAGTAAAAATAAGCACAATAGCCAAGATGTTAAATGTCAGGCAGCCAAGCGTGGTTCAAATGCTAAAAAAGCTAAATGGACAGAATCTTGTCAACTACAACAAGGCTGGGGTATCATTGACAGAATCTGGAGAGCAGGTCGGCTCTGCCATGATGCGAAATAGCAGGCTTTTGGAGGTATTAATGGATAGTGCACTCAAAGTGGAAATTGACGAAGAGATGGTCTGCGGAATAGAACACCACATGAATAAGCAATTTACCGATGCACTTTGTACAATGTTAAAGCATCCAAGAAAATGTCCACATGGTCATTCCATTCCACGTGGCGTTTGTTGTACTGATTAGTATTAGGTACCTGATCTATGTATTGATGTAGCAACTATGTCTTATTTTTAGGATATCGCCCTATTTTTAAGAATCATCATAGGACCCTTGCATACATACCAAATCATATTTTGTAATACTTATTAGCAAGGAAAACCTTACTATAAGGTAAGGAAATGTCAGAGATGAGTGTAGGTTCCATCACCACCAAGGGTCAGATAACGATTCCAAAGGAGATTAGAGAAAGGTTGGATCTAAAAGAGGGCGATAGAGTAATTTTTGCTATTGATGGTGGACAGGCAACAATAAGAAAGGCCTCAAGGGAAAAGTTCTCTGAAATTCTACGCAGGCAGAAACCGTGGAGAGAACACAGTATCAAGTTCCAAAAGAGAATACGTAGAGAATGGCAATAACCGTACTGATTGACACTAACATCATATTGAATGCCAAGAATGTCAACGAGCCATATTCTACAAATTCTTTGCAGATATTGGATGCAGTCGAGGATGGCCTCATACGTGGAATCATATCCATAATCTCAATCGCAGAATTGTGCACAGGATACTATTCCCAAGGAGATATGAAGGGTAAGGAGGAGTTGCTTGCTCATTTAATTTCTAACAAGGACTTTGTAATTGTAGATCTTGACCTAGAGATAGCTGATGCAGCAGCAAAGATCCGCGCGGATACAGGTCTTAGATTGCCTGATGCCATAATAATTGCTGCTGGACTGGCAAAAGGCGCACAATATCTTGTGACACATGATAAGGAGTTAAAGAAAGCCGATCGCTATCTAGAAGTCATATCACCAAAAGAACTGCTCAACAAGCTTAGCCATATCAGACAGAAGAAATAGGTTCTAAATGACGAGTGAAAAAGCCTATATCCTTTAGCTGTATGTAAACAAAAACAAAAATACGAAAATATCACAAATCGCAGTCATGACAAATCTACTACAATCCTGTGAGGGTAAGATCCCGACTCTAACTGTAGCACGTCCTGACAAAAGGACGGAGATAGTAATGAAAGCAAGTCTCAAATGTTCATTCTCATTTTGAAAGTACACTAGTCTTAGACCATTCCCCCGTAAAAATACCAAACAAACTTTAAAAACAATTCACATGAGTAATGATGGGTATTTCACAAGACTCGATAATGTCTAGGATTATATCGTAGTATGCGATGATTATACCATGACATGTTTTTGTGGCTGTCAAACTTTTGAAAAAGATCCCAACGGTTTCAAGGTTGGCTGTGTCAAATGTAATCATGGAGCTCAGAACCATGATGAGGAATTCAGAATGGCTGCAAGAAAAAATGAGGGTCAGAGCCAGAAAAGAGACGTTGACTTTGGTTGAACTATTCGCCTATTATTTTTACTAGAACTCTTTTTGATCGCATTCCATCAAACTCGCCATAAAAAATCTGCTCCCATGGGCCAAAATCCAATTCCCCATTTGTGATAGCAACTATTACCTCCCTTCCCATAAT
>JAENJF010000009.1 GCA_016844685.1 Candidatus Nitrosotenuis sp.
TGTATAATTCTATTTTTATGATATTTGCAGCATTAGGAGTTTGGCTAATTTTTAAAAATCTTCTAAATAATTCAAACAACAATCGCGACGTTCAGATTTTTGCTTTGATTATTGGGTTATTTGGAGTTTATATCAGCTCTGCATTTGTAAGATTAGAGCTCTATTCCTCACTCTCTCTTATCATTTTGGGCTCAGTAGGACTATCCCTTCTTACTAAAGAAATTTTCAAAAGTGAAAAAAAAGAAAATAAAAAACTTACCAAACCTCATCCAACAGCACTCAAAATTTCCTTTACTGTAATTATTACTGTCTTGTTGATCATTCCAATAATGCTTCCAGCAAGCTCTAATTGGGTAAACAGTGTTAAAGTGCCTCCTACCATTCTAAATGGTGGAAGTAACTACAACATAGCTACAAGTGACTGGCTTGATGCAATGGACTGGATCAAGAAAAACACTCCAAAGGATGCAGTTATTGCCTCTTGGTGGGATTATGGGTATTGGATTACAACACTTGGAGAAAGGAAGACATTAGCTGATAATGCCACCTTAATTGACTGGCAAATAAAGCTGATTGCAAAAATGTTACTTGGTACTCCTGATGAAGCATGGAAGATACTCACTAGCAACAAACCTCTTGAGGGACTCGATGCAGATTATGTCTTAATCTATGTTGCTGCACAAAGGGTAAACAGTGAGGATCCACCACTATACTTTGTTCAAGGTGGTGGAGACGAAAGTAAAAAACAATGGTTTATGAGAATCGCAGGTCTGTCTGTTGATAAATACATCTATGGTGATGGATTAAGTGGGACAAGTGAGTTCTGGAACGAAACACTGCTGGGCAAAATGATTCCATTTTCCACAATGTTCTATCTAGATTTTAACACCCAAAAACAATCACAGATGTATACGCAAGGTTTTACTCCAATTTATGTAAATGATATTAAATTTCCTAAAGATGGCGACGGCCCATTAAAACTTGCCTACATGTCTTCTGGCTTTTTGCGGAAAGACTCTGGACCTATTAACGGCGTTTTAATTTATGAGGTAAACAAAGATTACAAGCCAAAGACAGAATCAGAATCAACTACAAAGACAGAATCAGATGCAAAAACATCTAGTGAATCAATCACCAAGACTTCCACTGAAAATGAATCTGTCACAATACAAACAACGCTAGGTAATATTGTAATCCAACTCAACAAAGATGTGGCACCAAAAACAGTTGATAATTTCAAAAAGCTAGCAAATTCACATTTCTATGATGGAACATTGTTCCATAGAATCATACCTGGATTTGTAATACAGGGAGGTGATCCAAATACCATATCTGGTTCGCCTCAAACTTGGGGGATAGGAGGACCTGGCTATACAATTCCTGCTGAATTCAGCAGTCTAAAACACACAAAATATGTTGTGTCTATGGCAAGGGGACAAGATGTCAACAGCGGAGGTTCGCAATTTTTCATCGTATTGGGTGATGCGCCATTCCTGGATGGAAAGTACACAATTTTTGGTGAAGTAGTCGACGGTAAAGATATAGTAGATAAATTAGGTTCCCTAAAAACAAATTCTGCTGATCAACCAGTGGATATTGAGCAAGCACGAATCAAAAGTATAAAAATTTCTTAGCTATATCTCGTTAGAATACTCTTCTTTGAATTTGTCTGCTATGCGATATCTTGCATATTTATCGTCAGGAGAAAACTTTGCTGGATGCGCAGTATTTGTCTTGGAATTACATAGTGTACACGCATCTTTTAGGGTATACTTTTTACAGTTTGGGCATTTGCGAATTTGAAATTTCAATACTATCCTTCTCTTGTTTTCTTTGACTCTTCTCTTGTAAAATTAAACGTGCCATGATTTTTTTCAACGGTTTTTTGTAATTTATCCAGTATCGGTTTTAACATTCTTTCTACAGTCTTAAAGTCTTGACCTTTTACAGTTATTCTGTACTTTGGTGCACCTATGTATATGACATTTACATTTGCTTTTTGATCGCCAATAGCATCCAAAAGTGCATTCTTGATTACCTCAACGCCATCCGATTTATTGCAAGTAATTTCAGAAATTCCTCGAATTTCAACTGACGGAGGCTTGATTTTTGTACTTACCTCCTCTATTGCTGAAACGGTTTTTTTTGCAAGTTTTAGTTCATCTAAAACGGCAATGCTTTTTGTTACCACATCCAAAAACATATCATATACAAAGTCATATTTTGAAAAAATTACATCTTCAAGTTTTTCCATATCGCTATCGGATAAACCAGCTATCTCCTTAACGTTTTGCAGGAAGGTCTTGCCTTTTTCAATTCTTTTGACTTCTAACAGCTTTTTCTTTTGTTGTTCTTTTGAAACTTGTTTTAGTGAAAGATCTATTTCTGATCTGTTTGGGTTTACTTTTTTTACAAGCAATACTTTTTTTTCTGCCTCTCTTACAAATTTGCCTACAGAACGAACCCATCCAGGAGCTATCTCAGATATGTGAAGAAATCCTTGCAGTCCATTGTATTCATCAAGGCTAACATAAGCTCCATGGTCAGTAAGTTTGGTTATGGTTGCAATTACAATTTCTCCAATTTCTGGTAATTCCTGCGATTCGGTAGCCATGCAAATTTGGCTTGGAGTACATAATTTAATGTTGTTGCTCAGAAATCTATGCCTTTTTTTGCTCTTATGCCTTGTTGAAAAGGATGTTTTATTTCTCTCATCTCCGTTACTAAATCTGCAGCTTCAATAATTTCCGGTTTAGCATGATTTCCCGTCAAAACCAAATTCAGATGTGTTGATTTTATTTTTATCAACTCAAGAACTTTTTTCACAGATACCAAACCAAGATTTACAGCATAGTTAATCTCATCAAGTATTATAATATCATATTTCCCAGAAAGAATTTTTTCTTTACTTATTTCAACTGCCTCATCTGCAATTTTTTGATGAATCTCTTTGGGGGTCTTGTCATCCAGTATGCCAACAAAGCCCTTGCCTATTGCTGTCAGCTCAAATTCCGGCTCTAGTCTCTTTGATGATGTCATTTCTCCATAATGCCAAGATCCCTTGATGAACTGGATCATGCATGTTTTGTGACCGTATCCTGTTGCTCTTAGCGCCATGCCTAGAGCAGCTGTTGTTTTACCCTTTCCCTTACCTGTGTATACTATTACAAGACCGTCTTTTTCCATAATGAAAAATCGAGATCGAATACTAAAAACATTGGTATAGACCGCGAAGTTGTGCCCGATATGATAAGAAAGAACAAAATTCCGCGTGTTTTGATTGCCGGAGTTACCAGTGGAGTGGGTAAAACTTCGATAACATGTTCTATTATTCATGGAATGAAAGATAAGGGCTATTCTGTACAGCCATTCAAAGTTGGCCCTGACTATATCGATCCGACTTATCTTTCTGCAATATCTGGTAACAGTACGCGAAATCTGGATTCTTGGATAATGGGAAAAGATGCCGTAGTCCAAAGTTTCTTGGAAAATTCTCATTCCGATATATCTGTCATTGAGGGAGTAATGGGATTTTATGATGGATTCTCTGGAACTTCGAATTTTTCTAGTACACACCACATAGCAAGCATACTTCAAACTCCCGTTATTCTGATTCTGGATGCAAGTAAGACAGCAAGGTCAATTGCCGCAACTGCATTAGGATATACAAAATTTCACCGAAACTCAAGAATAGTTGGATTTATACTTAACAAAATTGGCAGTAAAAAACACGAAGAAATGTGCAGGGGGGCACTCTCTAGCTTAAAGATTCCTATCCTCGGGGTCATACCAAAAAATTCTGAATTTGACATACAGTCAAGGCATTTGGGACTAGTACCAGTAATTGAACAAAATGACCTAAAACAAAAAATAAAAAAAATTGCAAAAAGGATTTCATCTTATCTTGATATTGATAGAATAGTTTCAATAGCAAAACAGACATCTCCATTTTTGCAAGCCAGCAGACAGCCACAGAAGCAATTCAAGGTCACAATAGGCGTAGCGCTGGACAAATCGTTCAATTTCTATTATTATGATAATTTTGATGCACTGAGACGTGAAGGCGCAAAGATAGAATTCTTTAGCCCAATCTCAGATCTTGTGCCTCCAAAATGTGATGGCCTCTACATTGGAGGGGGATTTCCAGAAGTGTTAGGCCAACTCTTGGCAAAAAACCATACCATGAAAAAATCCATTAAAAGTCTTGCCGAACAAGAAATGCCGATTTATGCAGAATGTGGGGGATTGATGTATCTTACAAAATCAATAGAATATGGAAACAAAAAATATTCAACAGTTGGCCTTTTTGATGCCAAAACTACCATGGAGAAAAAAATGACACTAAACTACACAAAGGCACGAGTCATTTCAGATTGTATTGTTGCAAAAAAGTCAACAGAGTTACTTGGCCATGAATTTCATTATTCTGAGCTCAAATCAATTCCAAAGGACTCTAAATTTGCTTACGAGTTATCAATTGGCGTTGGGATTAATGGTAAAAAGGATGGCTTGATTGAATATAATACGCTTGCTTCATACATGCATCTTTATTTTGATCGAAATAACCATTCAAAGAATTTTGTTAACAATTGTATAAAATTCTCAGCAAGATGATTCCCGTATAATTTTAAAAAGTGCATTTATTATTGCAGCAGCACAGGGAGAACCGCCCTTTCGTCCCTTGTTTGTTATGTATGGAAGATCTATAGTCTGCAGCAACTCTTTTGATTCTGCAGCAGACACAAAACCAACTGGTACCCCAATTACAAGTTTTGGCCTTGTGACATTTTCTTTTATCATATTAATCACTTCCAAAAGTGCAGTAGGCGCATTTCCTATTACTATTATACTATCATTCATCTCTGAGGCCCTTATGCGCATGGCTGTCTGGGCCCTTGTCCTGTTTAGTTTCATGGCTTCCTTTATCACAGCAGGATTTGATATGTCGCAAATAACATTTGTTTTAAAATCATCAAGATTCTTTTTGTTTAACAATCCAATAATTCCATTTACGTCAACTATGATGTTCTTACCATTCTGAAGCGCCTCCAACCCACTCTTTACTGCATCTTTATGAAAAATTATCTTGTTTTCCCTTGCAAAATCAAAGTCGGCAGTAGAATGGATTATTCTCCTTACTATCTGCCATTCGTGCCCTTTGTATGAGTGGGGACCAATCTCCTGCTCAATAATTTCCATACTTTCGTCTTCTATGGACTGACCCTTCCTAGTTTGCATTCTCTACCTCTTGTGCTCTTTCCAAAATCAAATCTATCATTTTTTCATCAACCCCTATATGTTCGGTAATGTAGGTTTTTTGTAATTTCGATCTTGCAAGTGCCGGTTTGAGATCCTGATTGATATCTGTTTTAACATGAGCGCCTTCATGAAGAAAATAAAATACTATTACCAAGACTTGCGGATTGTTTTTTTGAACGCTCTCAATTCCTGAGGCTATGTCGGGCTGCTCAATTTCCAAGAAACAACAACTTGCATTTCTGTAGATTTTTCTCATGCCGTCTACTATGTAGTTTATTGAGATCTGAGCATTTGGATCCATGCTTCCATGACCGATAATTAATACATCAACATCTTTTTTTGGAAGATCTACATCATTTTTCTTTAAAGCCGTAGATATTCTACTGTCTACTAAC
Source organism: Candidatus Nitrosotenuis sp. (assembly GCA_016844685.1). Taxonomy (GTDB): domain Archaea; phylum Thermoproteota; class Nitrososphaeria; order Nitrososphaerales; family Nitrosopumilaceae; genus Nitrosotenuis. Next base: position 5,655 of record JAENJF010000009.1, read on the forward strand.
TCGAGTAGTGTTTTGTGCATGCTCATGGGTTTCGTTACTAGAAATTTCACTTTGGTTTTAGTTTGAAATTTCATTACCTCAGTTACTGCCGCTTTGACTTTTTTACCAGGATATAGAAAATAGGGAACTATAGTAAGTGAATCTATATCTTGGTTTAGACATTTTTTAACTCCATCCTCTATGTACGGCGGTATCACTTCCAAAAAACAATATTCGGAAAAAACATAATTGCCTTTTTCCTTTACTTTTAAGCAAATTTTTTCAAGCTCTTCTTCAGCTTCTCTTTCTTTGCTACCCCTATCAATTAACAATAAACCGCGTTTCATTTTTCAATCCTTGCTATGGCAATAGTAAGATCTGGTGGGAATTTCTGTTTTTCAACAGCAAGACTTCCCTTGGAGCTTAGTATTGATGCTGCCTCAGATACACTTGACGTGCCCTCAAATGCTTCGACCATAACTGAAGGGTTTGGAATTCTAATCTTTGCCAATTCATCCCTTTCAAAATATTCAACGGACACCCCAAACTCTTTTGCAACCTCGACTAGACTGTTGATCTCTTGCGGTTTTTTTATTGACGCAAATCTTGCAATTGCTTTAGAGCTAAGGTCGAACTTTTCTAGGCATGCATTAAGACTAGCCCGTATCTTTTCTTTTGTGGTATTTCCATGTAGTCCCACTCCAACAACCAATGTTTTTGGCCTGTAAACTACTGCATTTTTTAAAATTTCACCAGTAATTTTCTTGTCCGATATTATCAAAAAGCCCTTAGAATTTGACTGTTCTAGTTTTTCAATTGTATCATAAACTGTCACATTTTTTGGCAGATCCCCTTCCCACCAGTTCCGCTCGCCCGCATCCTGATAAACGCCAATTTTCTCCTCATTTACCATAAACGCGCTTATCTTTGTCACGGTAGAATCATCATCAATATCCCATCCAAATTTTCTGCCTACCAAATCAACTGGAATTGTCTTGTTTACATCTGCAGCTGTAGTGATGACTGCAGTAGAGCCAAGTTTTTTTGCAAGCTCATTAGCTAGTTCATTTGCCCCTCCCAAATGCCCAGACAATGTGCTTATGACAAAGTTTGCCTTGTCGTCTATTACAATTACAGCCGGGTCTGTTTTTTTATCTACCAGATGAGGTGAAATTAGTCTAATTACTGCACCAAGTGAAAATATGCAAATTATTGCATCATTATTTTTGTAAAGTTCAGCAATCTTGGCAGTTGTGGAATCATCATACCAATTTGCATTTGTAGTATCTGCAAATTTTGAAGGTGCAAATATCTTCCATGTGGGAAAAATCTCTTTTATTGCAGATGCAATCTTAATTCCGTTTTTTGTAATTGCAAGAATTGCTGTTTTTTCCATAAATGATCTCTTTTCCTGCTCAATAAAATTTTTTAGGATGAATATACCTTCCAAGTATCTTGCCGTCAAAATCAAAAAGAATCACGTCCAATTCCACTTTATCTTCAGAATGCTGGCGCATTTGTTTATACACCTCGGTACAAACTGCAGTAAAAAATCCCTCAACATTGTTTTCAATAATTATCTCTTGTACGTGTCTTGCAGTATTTGCTTTTTTAATTTGTTCCAGTACGATTTCATTTGTAGTTAAAGTACCGGCTATTTTAGCTAAAAAATCCATGTCTACTTTGGATCCTTTAACATGGGTCTGTTTGACACCTGCTGCCATTTTTGCTAGCTTGCCAATAAAACCGGCAACATGCGCCTTTCGTATTCCCTTTTTAGCGCATTGCTGGATTGTATAACCTGAAAAATCACCCATTTGGACAAAACAGTGATCAGGCAAGTTAAACTCCTTTCTAGAAAACTCCTCACTTCGTCCACCTGTAGTTAACACAACAGTATCGTTTTTCATCGCAATGGTAACATCAAGACTTTGTCTAATTGCAGCAGCAAATGACGCTGTGGAATAAGGAATTACTATGCCAGTTGTTCCCAGAATAGATATTCCGCCCAAAATACCAAGCCTTGGATTATCTGTCTTTGTTGCAATTTCCTTTCCCCCGGGAACAGAAATAATTACCCTAATTCCATTTTTTTTAAGAATATCTTTTCCAACTAGAGTCAAATTTTCAATTATCATTTTTTTAGGCGTTGGGTTAATTGCTACGCTACCTATTTCCAAACCAAGGCCTGGTTTTGTTACCCTGCCTACTCCCTCGCCACCGTCTATGTCAACTTGGCCTACTTTGTTTGTAAGATTTAGATCAGCAATAATTTCTGCACCATGCGTTACATCAGGATCATCACCCCCGTCTTTTATTACCGAGCATCTAGCAGAGATAGGATCAAACTGGCAACTATTAATTTTAATTGTAATTCTTTTTTCTTTTGGTAACAAAACTTCGACTGACTCGATTTTTTTTTGATTTATTATTGCAAGTAACGCTGATTTTGCAGCTGCCGTAGCAGATGTGCCAGTTGTAAAACCCGTCCTTAGTTTATCTTTAGGTTTTCCTACATCACTCACAAACTGATATTATTATTTTTACGTAATAACTCTTCTTAGATTACTTGAGAATTTCTGAAATAATTATCCACAGTGCCAGTGCTATGAGACCTCCATAAAGTAGAACGTGCGTCATTTTATGGGAAACCGGCTTTTCTATATTGTGAGTTTGAGACTCATTAAAATTTGCGCCAAAATTACGAGTAAATTCCTCAAAGTTGGCCTGACGATTAAACCTGAAATCATCACCTGCTTTCTTGTCGTAATAATTCCAAAAATCAGCATGTGCCGTTGCTGCATCTTTATGTGAGGCATTGCTTCTTTTTTGCTCCTGTTTTAGAAACTGGTACGCCTCAGTAATTTCTTTGAATTTTTTAGCCGATTCTCTTTCCTTATTCCTGTCTGGATGGTATTTTAATGACAATTGCCGGTATGCCTGCTTTATCTCCTTAAGTGAGGCACTTTCATCCAAGCCAAGAGTTTGGTAGCATTGCAATGCATCCAATGGCTAACATTGGTAGTACACATTTAAAATAATACTGGTAGTGTGATATTTGTGAAAGAAAAAAAATCACGAATAGCTATTGTTGGCGCAAATGGATTTGTTGGAAGAAACATCAGAAAGTTTCTCAGCCGTAATGAAATATCAGTAGCTAGTCTGACAAGGACCAAATATCCCCATCTCAAATATGAGACAAACATTCGTTATTCTGATCTTGATCAGAAAAACCTGATTGCCAAACTAAAGAACTATGATGCATTAATACATCTGATTGGCCAAGGAACACAAAGTGCTGATGTCACTTATGAGGATGTCAATGTTGAGCTAACAAAAAAAATTGTGCAACTGTGCAAAAATGCAAAGATTAGAAAAATTATCTACATAAGCGGTTTTGGTGTCAGTAAATCAACGACATTTGGATATTTTATCTCAAAATTCAAAGCGGAACAAGAAATAATCAGATCTGGTCTTGATTATACAATTCTGAGAGCATCATATATAATTGGAAATAATGATCCACTGACAAAAAACCTGAATAAACAAATCAAAAGCGGCTCAATAATAATTCCCGGTTCTGGTTCATACCGGTTACAGCCAATATCTGTTAACGATGTAGCAAAAGTAATTCTTGTCTCAATAACTAACAAACAATTTTTAAATAAAATTGTGGATCTTGTAGGACCACAAACCATAACCTTTGAGAACTTCATAAAGAAATTTATCAAGAAAAGAGCCAAAATCAAGAAAATCGATCTGGAAAAAGCCTATCACACCGCATTAAATCAACCAAGAAACGCCATTTATGGATTGGATGACTTGAACATACTTGTTGGTGACTTTACAGGTAATCACAAAAAACTAGAGCAATTGTGCGGCTTTAAACTCACACCGCTAAAAGAAATTCTATAAGCCTGCTGCTTTTTTTAGCAATTCTGCTTTGTCAGTTTTTTCCCAAGGGAACAAAATGTCCGTTCTTCCAAAATGTCCATATGCCGCAGTGTCCTTGTAAATTGGTTTTTTGAGATCAAGATGTGCTATGATGGCTCTTGGCCTCATATCAAAATGCTTTCTAACTAGATTTTCAATATCTTCTTCTGGCATTTTACTTGTACCAAAAGTGTTTATCATTAATGAAACTGGCTCTGCAACTCCAATTGCGTATGCAACCTGAACTTCACATTTATTGGCAAGGCCTGCTGCAACAATGTTTTTTGCAATGTATCTGCACATGTAGCAGGCCGATCTATCTACTTTTGATGGATCCTTTCCGGAAAAAGCTCCTCCACCATGTCTTCCCTGTCCACCATATGTGTCTACAATGATTTTTCTTCCAGTAAGACCTGCGTCACCAGGAGGACCGCCTATCACAAAACGTCCAGTTGGATTGACGTGAATCTTTATCTTGTCATTCCACCACTTGCCGCAGACTGGTTTTATGACCTTTTCAATTATTTGGTTTCGAATATCAGAATTTGTAATATCTGGGGAATGCTGAGTTGATATCACTATTGTCTCAATTCCTTTTGGTTTACCGTCTTCGTATTCTATGGTTACCTGTGATTTACCATCAGGTCTTACCCAAGCAAGCTCTTTGCTTTTACGTACTTCTGCCAGCCTTCGTGTCAGTTTATGAGCAAGAAGAATTGGCAGTGGCATTAATTCGTCAGTCTCATTTACCGCATAACCAAACATCAATCCTTGATCACCTGCTCCCTGATCCTTGTTTTCAGTAGCAGTAACACCCTGAGATATGTCTGGACTTTGTGCATGTAATGAAACTAGTACGCTGCAAGAATCTGCATCAAAACCGAACTCCGGTCTGTCATATCCTATTTCTCTTATGGTTTTTCTCACCGTATCTTGAATGTCAAATCTTGCCTTTGATGTAACTTCGCCGGCAACAATCACAACCCCCGTGGTTGTCATGGTTTCTATAGCAACACGAGAATCTGGGTCCTGTCGCAGAAACTCATCTAATAATGCATCTGAAATCTTGTCACAAATTTTGTCAGGATGTCCTTCTGTTACTGATTCTGAAGTAAAAAGAAAACTTCTTGACATTGGAGATTCTTACCTATAGTTCGCTTTCTAGTTTGATAAATAAAACGTTGTTTCCTCTTACGATGACTCTGCCATAGTTTGCAGATACTTTTCCGTCATGAAATTCTTCTGCGTCTGTCATGATTAAATTCATGTAGGAATCAACATTGTCCATTTTACCCCTGTACTCTACTTCGTTCTTTAGCCTAACTGTGACTTTCTTTTTTGTATTTTTTTGGAGAGTTGTTAGTGGTTTCTTCACGCTTGTTTGTGACAATTGTTGTTCTCTTGTTGATGCTAGCTTGATAACCGGAATAAAAGCCTTGCCTATTTTATTATATCAATATTAGATTTGTTTATTTTTCCACTTTTTAAGAATTTGTTGTATATGATATCGACCGGATTAGAAAAATTAGATGAGTTACTTGGGGGCGGAATAAAAAATGGAATAATCACAGATATCTTTGGTGCAAGCAGTACTGGAAAAACCCAATTAGTATTGCAAATAGCGGTCAATTCTCTTTCACAGGGAGGCACCATATTGTATCAGGACACAACAGGAAATTTTAGACCTGAAAGATTGCTCGATATGCTAAAACCAAAAGAACTCGATGCAGCACTTCTTGACAAAATAACAGTTGGACGAATAACAAATACGCAAGAGCAACTCAACGCTATATCAAAAATCGAACAATCAAACTTTTCACTAGTCATAATTGACAACATAACTGATCTGTTTTCATTTGAATATTCAAGGGAAGAACAAATTTTAGAAAAAAATAAACAATTCACAAAATACATGAAACAACTAGCCAGTGTAGCATTTGAGAAAAAAATTCCAGTAGTTGTAGTAAACATGATTAGAAAAATTAATGACACAGAACAAGAAAATCTTGATTCCATCATGAGTCTTTTTACACATATCAAAATCAAACTATCAAAAAAATCAACTAACTACATGGGCGAAGTCTTTCCATGTTCTGGGGAAAATCGATTTTATTATAAAATTGAAAAATATGGATTGACGAACTCAACTTAACCTATTTAACTGTGAGAATGATCTAATTCATTATGGCAGGCATCTTTGATTCTATTCCAATTATAACTGTGGTTTTGTTTGCAATTGGAGTTATTGGAATAATTGTATATGAACGAGCTAAATCAAGAAAAGACACAGAACAAACAGCTTGATTCTATACTAGCCAAATTTAGTTCCTTGGGATTTACACAACTCACCGAAATTCAAAAAAAAGCAATCCCACTAATCATTCAAAAAAAAGACTCGCTCATAATTGCACCAACAGGTTCAGGAAAAACAGAATGCTCAGTAATTCCAATTTTCTCATTTATTGGAACTTCAAAGTCAACTGGAAAAATAAAAGCGCTATACGTAACACCACTAAGGGCATTAAACAGAGACATCTTTAAGAGAATAATCAGGTATGCAGAATCTGAAAACCTTACAATAGAAATTCGACACGGGGACACGTCGCAAGCAACTAGGAAAAAAATTTCTGCCATGCCTCCAGACGTCTTAATCACAACACCTGAGACACTTGTAATTTTACTAACCCAGCAAAAAATGCTTGACGCATTATCTGAACTGGACTGGATCATAATAGATGAAATTCACGATTTATTATCCAATGAACGAGGCTCGCAATTGTCACTTAGTCTTGAAAGGTTACAGATTAACTCAAAACACAACATGACAAGAATAGGCCTTTCTGCAACTGTAGGCAACACTATTGATGCTGCAAAATTCCTAGTGGGAACAAAAAGAAAATACGAAATCATCAAAGATGAAACAATAAGAAAGTACGATGTTGAAATCAAACACGTAAATGGGACAATTAGTGACGTAGCAGACTTTATAGTTGATTATCTAGTCAAGTTGAATCTTAGCTCCCCAGTACTTCTTTTTACCAATACTAGGGGCGAGTCAGAATTTTTGGCATCAATACTTGGAGAAAAATCCCCAATAAGCGTGGAACTTCATCATGGATCCTTATCACAACAGGTGCGTGAGGAAACCGAGGAAAATCTCAAGGGGGGCAGATCCCGACTTGTGGTATGCACATCATCACTTGAGCTTGGATTGGATATTGGCTCAGTAGAGCTAGTCATGCATTATGGTTCGCCAAGGCAGGTCTCAAAATTTATGCAAAGAATAGGAAGAAGCAAACACAACAGGGAATCCTCTGCAAAAGGAATCATCATAACCAACAACATAGACGATGAGCTAGAAACAAAAGCAATCTTGGAGCGAATTCAGGAAGGCTCCATAGAAGATCAATTAATCCATGATGGCTCACTTGATGTGCTGGCACACCACCTAGTTGGCCTCTCAATGCAATTAGGCTCAATTACTGTTGAAAATGCATTTAATACATTTACACAATCATATCTTTTCCGAAACCTAACAATTGACGATCTAATCAGCGTACTGGAATTACTCGACTCTAACTATTTGGTGACATTTGATAAGGAAAAAATGGTCTTTAGAAAAACTGGACGATGTTTTAGGTATTATTTTGAAAACCTTTCTACCATTCCTGACATATTAAAATTCAAAGTATTTGATACGATCTCTAAAAAATTGATTGGAAGCCTGGATCAAAGGTTTGTTGGAGACTTTGGCGAAGCTGGAAATATCTTTGTTCTACGTGGAACGCAATGGAGAATTATCAATGTGGATGAATCTGGCCTTAAGGTAAATGTCGAACCAATCCGTTCTGGCGGCATAACCGTACCATACTGGGAAGGCGAAAACATACCTGTAGATTATAAGACTGCCTCTAAGGTCGGGCGATTCCGCACAAAGGTCAAGTCTGGCCTGCTAAAACTCCCAGACAATGTGATTACAAACCTCGATTTACCAACCATTCCAGATGAAAAAACCATAGTCATAGAGTCGGTAAAAAGCCAAGGCTCAATAGTCATGCATTCTTGTTTTGGCACAAAAATCAACGCAACCCTAGCGACACTCCTTTCTTCAATGCTGTCATCCAAGACTGGATTTCAAGTAGAGTCACGATCTGATGCCTATAGAATAGTCATATCATCAAAAGGAAGAATACCAGAAAATCAAATACGTGAAACGCTAAACGACAATTATGATCTGCGTGAAATTGTTACAGCATCCCTGAATGGAACACATAATGTCAACTGGCGAACATGGAATGTCGCAAAAAAATTCGGCATTGTGGGGCGAGGTGCAATTTATGACAAAAAATCAGCGCGATTTCTCTTTGACAGATATTTGAAAACTGCGTTAGTAAAAGAAGCACTACGTGAGCTCTTCCATGACAAATACGATTTGGAGGGCTCTAAGAAAATTTTGGAAAAAATTCAAAACAACACAATTACCATACAATGGTTTGATGTAAATAATTTTTCCAAGCTTGCGACTCCAATACTAGATCATACCACAAAATACTATTCATCACCAGCAAGCATTGACAAAGGATTACTTGATTTAGTAAAGAATCGTTTACTCAAGACAAGACACAGATTAATCTGTGCAAGATGTGGAAAATGGGAAAAAGTAATAGAAACAACAGACATTGAAAAAATACCATTCTGTCCATACTGCAAGGGAAGACAAATCACAACCACGTTTTATTCTGATTATGATCTTGGGAAAATTATACAAAAAAAATTCACAGGCAAAAAGATATCATCTGAGGAAAATCACCGGTTTGAGCGAGCCTGGAAAGCAGCATCACTTCTTGCAAATTTTGGCAAAACGGCGCTTATTGTTTTATCAGGATATGGGGTTGGCGCAGACACCGCGTCAAGAATTCTCAGAAACATGGTAGATGAAGAAAACCTATACCGACAGATATACGAAGCCGAAAGGCAATATGTGATGACTAGGGGTTTTTGGGACTAGTTTTTCTTTTTAATTGACGAAAACGAGGTTAAGAATAATTCTGTTCTTCCATCCAATCCTGACTTTGCGGTAACTCCTGTGACTGAAATTATCTCGCCTATTAAGCACTCATCTAGGAGCCTTGCCTGATTTCTCCATCCCTTTATCCAAATTTGACCCGTGTCATCCTCAACGAACATTTCAGAAAGTGAAATTGACTCGCCTGCTTTTGTTTGCACGTTACGCCTTTCTGGGGCCTTGAGTATGATGGCTTCAATACAATAATTGTTATCGGGCTTTACATTTACAATTTTTGTCCTGAGATCTGATAACTGTGGGATGTTCTCACCCTCAATTTTTCGTATAAAAGAATCTGAATCAATTGTGATGTTGTTGCCGTATACTTTTGAAGGCATGCACTCAAGCATATCATTCTGATTGAATGAGCTCATAATGTTTGCAGTATCAACTATGTTGAAGAGCTGTTTTTCCTTGTTGACTCCAAGAACCATAGTATTTCCATTTTCACTTTTCGATGTTGATAGTATTCTAAAAGATATGGGTTCAACCTTTATGTCTGCTATCTCTAGTATGGTTGACTCGTTTCCATGAATTTCCAACTCCTGTTGATTTAGCTTTGCCTTGACTCCCAAAAGTCTAGCTTTTGTCTGGGACGGTATAACCTTTGGAATTTCTGATTCGTTTTTGTTCCACAGTACAACTCTCATTGAGCGATTGTCTTTTCCTTGTAGTCTGAACCGTAATGAATTGCCTTGTTGACCGCGAACATTTGTAAATTCAGAGTAACTAATATTGCCATCAATTATTCCGGAAACTATGAGATTCTTTTCTCCTTCCTTTACATCGCTAACGTCCTTTGTTAGTGAATCTAGTGAAGGAATGCTGCTTTCTGCATCTGCAATTTCTATGGTGGAGCCTGAACCGATATTGATGGTTGGTTCGCCGTTGAGGTCGGATTTTACATAGGCTTTGATTATTTTTATGAGATTTCCTGGCTTTAGGTTGACAATGTCAGGCAGATTGGCCTTTTCATCCCACATCTTTACTGTGACTGCCGATTCATTATCGTAAACAGTCATGTTTCTAAGCATGAACTGTGAACCGTCTTTTCTTGAAAACTGTTTTGTGGGCGAGACATTCAGTACCCTTGTTTGTAGGGTTACCTCTCTTGCTCCTGCATACAGATCCTTTATGCTAATTTCGCTTTTTACTGACTCTGATATTGCCACGCCAAGGTCAGACGCAACCAAAAACAGTGCACCTTGGTCCGTAAGATAGCCTGAACCGATCTTTTCCTTTTTCTGTGCGATCATATTATCAACATCAGATTTTGTTAATTCGGGTTTTTGCTCAAGAAGCTTAGTCAGCAATAAATCAAATTCAGTCAAGTCAATTTCTGATAGGAAAATCGCTTAATAAAAATTTCATTAATCTAAATTAGAGAGTCGATCTAAAAAATCAGTGTCAGGAATAACTGCAAGATCGCTTCACAAGTCATATGGTACTATTCCTGCAGTAGATGGAATAGATCTGGATGTGCGATCAGGTCATATCTTTGGCTTTCTTGGCCCAAATGGAGCAGGCAAATCAACTACAATCAAGATACTAACTACATTAATTCCGCCAACATCTGGAACAATTGAAGTCCTAGGCATTGACGCAATAAAGCACCCACTAGAGGTTAGAAAGAGAATAGGAGTTGTCCTGCAACAGCCAAGCTATGAGCCAAATCTTTCCGTAGAAAAATCACTTGAAAAATATGGAATGATGTGGGATATTGACAGGAAAACAAGAAAAGAAAGGTCTGAGGAACTAATTGACGTTTTTGACCTAAATGAAATTCGAAAAAGAAAGAACGAGGATCTGTCCATTGGTCAAAGGCGCCGAGTCCAAGTTGCGCGAGAATTCATGCATGAAATGGACCTACTGTTTCTTGATGAGCCTACAGTTGGCCTAGATCCAACCGCAAGAAGAAATCTACTTGATTATCTAAAAAACAAGGTAAAGACTGGTCTTACTATTTTTTATACGACTCATGTTTTGACCGAGGCAGAATATCTGTGTGACGAGATAGCGGTAATAAACAAGGGAAAAATCCTAGCAGTAGACTCGCCCAATAATCTCAAAAATACATTTGGACAGGAAAAAACCATCACAATCCATCTCTCAGAAAGACATGATAATCTATCAGAACTCTTGTCTGGAATAACAGATTGCATAATTGATTTCAATACGGGCACCAACATAACCATCCAATCAAGCAAATCAGAAGTTGTCCTGTCACAAATTCTTCAAATTCTAATTGAAAACAATATTTCTGTAGAAGACCTGTCGGCCATTCCGACAACTCTGGAAGACATATTTCTCAAGATGGTAAAGGACTCGAATGCACCCAACAATTAGACTCATAGTTAGGAATCTGACAATTTCCATCAATCCCGGCTTTCTTGTCTGGCAGGTCATCTTTCCAGTGATTTACATATTTGTTGCAGGTTTTGCATATACAGCACTGATAAAGTCAGTACCGTTTGGCAATACCACACTTGACTATCCTGCATTCATCGCATCTGGAATGATTGGATTTAACATCATGAACAGCACTCTTGTTTCTGGCATAATAATTTGGAATGATAGAAGACATGGGATGTTTGAGCAAATCCTAGTCGGACCTTTCACACGGACTAATTACATCCTAAGTAATGTCTACACAATTGGAATCGTTGGCATAATTAGCGCAACCATAATTACCGCAATTGGATTTCCTCTGTTTTTCAAATCCGTTCAGTTCAATGTACTTACCATACCGTTTCTGATTTTTGCATCGATAGCTGGCTCCATTTTGTTTGGCTCAATAGCATCCATAATTTCAACACGCATGCGATCCAGCGAAGGATTTAACGTAATCATTAATACGGTTTTTCTGTTTTTTGCATTTGTAAGTACTGCATTTTATCCAGCATCTGGCGCACCAGAGCCTCTGGCGACCGCATTTTATCTTAACCCTCTTACGTATCTTGTTGATATCATCAGGGCTGGAATCTTTGGCACATTTACTGAATTTGTTATGATTGAAATGATTGTATTGGTGAGCATTGCAGTTGTGATGTTCATTGTTGCAATTAGACTGCTTACAAAACTTGATCTGTAGAATAAAGTAGCCCGGCCCAGACTCGAACTGGGGTCAAGGGCTCCAAAGGCCCCTATGCTTGACCGCTACACTACCGGGCTTCTGTTAATGACTCTCAAAATGACCTCTTATTGATATTTTCTGTTTCTTTGTAGACATCTGATTGCTTCAATCTTTCATTTTTATGATTTGGCCAAGTTTCTTTACGGGATCGTCCATTGAATCCATTACTGATCTTGCATTTTTCCTAAAATGCACATTATCTGAACGCAATAGTTTTTCAATAACTGAAACAATTCTTTTTGAGTTCGTTTCTCGTATGGCAAGTTTTTTTCTAACTAGGTATTTTTCCACCAAATTGGGCACAGCATTATACGAAATTGTCGGAATTCCTAACAGCGCAGATTCTGCAGTCATGGTTCCTCCAGAACCAACAAAAATATCCGTATCCTGCAACAAGGTTTTACTATCCATGACCTTATCCAAAATTTTCGCCTTGTTTCCTACAACGCGTCTTAGCATTGCAATTTGACTGTGATATCTTGGCAATATCATTACATTGTGATTATGAAATTTTTTAACAATTTCACGTACAATTGTTAGGGTATCTTGTCTGTTTTTCTGTATGTATGCTGCCTGCTCCTCCTCTAGTCTGATGAGAATATTTTTCTTCTTTTTGGGAATGGAACTAGTGTTATAGTCATTGTATCTAATGATAACAGATGCATCAATTGCTTTGTATTGGATGATATTTTTTGCACTTATCCCATATTTTGTGAACTCGTTTTTTGGTATTATCCAGGGAATCAACAATTTTTGAATTAACGGTATGGATAGGCGCATCACTGCCTCTGCATGCGGGGAATCACAAAAGGCAATGTGTCTTATTCCCAATCCGAACGAAACACGGGCAGCTTCAGGAGAGCAAAAACTAATTGTCAAATCGGGTTTGAACCGCCGAATCTTATCTGTAAGGAGTAAGGTCCGCTTCAGGCCGGCATTTAACTTGTCTACTTTGAGAGAACCACCATGTCTTCCGATCATTACAAGCTTCATTTTTCTGATCTTTGCAAGCTCTGTTACTTCTCTATAGTTTCTGGCTGTGCAAAAAATTTTATTACTTTTTTGCAGCTGTTTAATCATTGGTTCAAAAAACAAGACCTGTTTTGGTGTTAGAATGTCAAACCAAATCTTCAAGATACGTCCAATGTGATCTATGATGCAATAAGTTTTTCTTAGTCCTTATACTAGCACCAATGAATTGGGAGCAGAAAGAGTAGTTGTTTACGGCTTAAGTACTGAGGGATATGCTTTGGCTTGTCAGATGGCAATACACGGAGCTAATGTGTCCATCATCGATGAATCGACCCAGTCTGCCATATCATTAAAACCGGAAATTGCAAAAACATACCCAAATGTCTCTTCTCTAAAGGAAGACGAGCCACTCTTGGCAATGGAGCCTATCGATGTGGCAATATCAAAGGCACAGTATCTCTTCTTTGCCCCAAGAATTAGAAAAACTGGCCAAGAAACAAAAACCGAGGTCCATTCAAAATTCAAGGACGCAACTTCCTCACTCAAAAAGGGGAGCTCAGTAATTTACAATCTGCCAACAGGAATTGGCGGCAACAGTGAAAACATATCCTTACTAGAACATGTTACTGGACTTGAGACTGGCAAGTCAATCTTTTATTATTATTATCCATTAGGTGGGGGCAATCAGCCGCCAAAAGTTATAGGGTCATACAACAACAAGCAGGATCAGAACCTCATCACATTACTGACAAGCAACAAAAAAGAAATAGCAATAGTTGGAGTCTCATCAGCAGAACATTTTCACGCAATAAACGTACTGTCCAGATTCTCAGGCCTGTGCAGCATTCTTGAAGTATGCAAATTTGCCCAAGATGACAACACAAAAGCCGATCTTAAATCAAACGAACTCCAAAACATATTCTTAGATGATATGGTGAGCGGCTTGTACGACTTGCGTTCGCTCGGTACGTCTTTTGAGGGAGCAAACACGTTGATGTATTTAATTAATGGAAGTCTCAAGGGTGTTGACGGTTACATTAAAAGATTGATTGACGAAATTAGATCTACTTTAAAGAAAAACGATCTGAAGGCAAGCCGCACAAAAATTGCACTCTCTTGGTCACTGGATCAACATGAAATGCGTGGTGACAAAATTGAAATGCTGCAAAGCCTTATCACAAGACTCCGAGATTACATTGGAGACGTTGAGGCATATTCTGATCCTAATCTAGATTTATTCCACAATGACAAGACGACAATTTTGGTCATTTGCTCAAAATCTGACTATGAAAATCTTCGCAAAAAACAAGATAATGATCTTATCATAATAAAGGGAAACCCTCTTTGCGAAATCACACACAAAGAATAAAACTAGTTTGCAAAAAAACATCTTAATTGTATAATTCCGACGATAACGAACAAAACATTTCAGATGTGGACCAATCCGATAAGGAATATGCCGAGTTAGACACAAAACCAACTATTGAGGAATTGACTCTCAAATTAGAAGAATCACAAAAACTTTTTGCCATATCTGAAGACAAGCTAAAACGATCCATTGCTGATTTTCTGAATCTAGAAAAAAAAACTAGAAACGATATAGAAAACGGTATTAACGACAAACTGGACAAATTCCTGCTAAAATTTTTAACAATTTACGATGATCTGAGGCGAGCAAAGGACATTCTCATAAAAGAGAACATAAATGCACAAGGACTTGATTCCATACTAAAAAATATTGATAGCCTGTTGACTGAATACAATATATCTCCAATTAATGCCCTTGGTGAAATATTCGATCCAAATCTTCACGAAGCCATCTCAGTTATAGTAGATGAAAGCTTGGACGAAAACACAATCACCAAAGAAATCAGGAAGGGATATATTTCTCATAAAAGGACACTTAGACCGACACTAGTCGAAATATCAAAAAAACAATAATCAAAATAATATGGTGAAAACATGGCAAAAATAATCGGTATAGATTTAGGAACAAGTAATTCTGCTGCGGCTGTAATGATGGGAGGAAAACCTGCCCTTATTCCAGCAGCAGAGGGTACTTCAATTGGAGGCAAAGCCTTTCCGTCAGTTGTCGCATTTACAAAAGACGGCCAACTTTTAGTGGGTGAGCCCGCAAGGAGACAGGCCGTAACTAATCCAGACAGTACAATTGTTGCTGCAAAACGAAAAATGGGGAGCGACTACATATTCAAAATTCAAGGA
>JAENJF010000001.1 GCA_016844685.1 Candidatus Nitrosotenuis sp.
GCGCACCATATGTTATACTTTCATTGTCACTAACCAAGGATTTCAAAGAAAATAATCAGCAACTTCAAACTCCATTTGGCGGAGGAGTTATGGGATTTACAAACATGGATGACATGATGAAAAACCTAAACAAAATGTTGTCAGGCGGATCATTTGGAGGACCGAGTGGACTCACATCACTCAAAGTTGACATGCGAGAATACAAGGATCTTGGCATATCAGTTGGCGACAAGGTTTATCTGGAACTCTCTAAGGCCGAATCATCAGGCGTATGATTTTATCTAGAAATTTCCATTCTCAAAATTTCATATGCTTTTGATGCGTCCTCCTCCTTTAGGACCAAAATGATATCATCTTGGGAAAAAAATGCATTTTCAATCTCTATTCCGTTGCTGTGGAGTAATTCCGCAACATAGGATACCACATCGGAACGGTTCTGTTCTTGTGATATTCTTATTTTGATTTTTGCAAGTCCTGTACTAAACAGATCCTTTTCGTGTGGAAATGACTCAAAGAGTCGTCTGACATCAACTAGGTCCTCTGTTAGAACCCTAAATGAATCAGCCAGTCTAAAGAATTCGTAATCAGAGTTCAGCTCTGAAAATTTGTTCATAAGGGAAGCTGCCTCATCTGCTCTAATCTCGTTTATTGAAAACTTGACATCCAAAATTCCATCAGTCAAAGAAAGCCTTGCATTTTTCAGTATGGATTCTGCCTTTATCTCATCTTTTTCTGCAAACGAATCTGCATAGCGCTTTATTGCAACAACTATTGTATTGAGGTTCACCGGATTGCCAAGTTGGCGTTCAACGTCTGGCTGGATTTTTACAGCGAGCGCCGTATAATTGATGACGTCCATTTTCATGCAGTCATAAATTGAGCGATTTTTAGTTATGATCTCCCTTACTGCTTCAGGCACGGAAAGACTGGTTGCCCTCATAATGATTATTATTTGGTGTCATACTTATTAGTCTTATGTAATAGATCAACCAAAATTACATAATCTTTAAATAATGTCATGTACATTACATACAGCAAGTGAATATGACAATGTTCTTTGATGAAGAATTTGATAGGATCTTCAAGAGAATGTCTAGCTCCTTTATGGATCTGGATAACGTCTTTGAGGAATCTGAAAAATCAGGTAGCACGACTTTTGGTCCATTCTATTACGGTTATTCAATGACCGTTGGACAAGACGGCAAGCCTGTGATAAAGGAATACGGAAACGTAAAGCCAGGGCTACTCCCAAGCTCAGAATCCAGGGAACCACTGATTGACGCAATTGTTGACGAAAAGGAAAACGTCCTAAAATTGATTGCAGAGATACCCGGTGTTGAAAAAAAAGACATCAAGGTAGTGGTTGAAGGAAATGCAGTCCACATAGACGCGGAACATGG
This sequence comes from Candidatus Nitrosotenuis sp., assembly GCA_016844685.1. GTDB lineage: Archaea > Thermoproteota > Nitrososphaeria > Nitrososphaerales > Nitrosopumilaceae > Nitrosotenuis. The sequence continues at coordinate 1,401 of JAENJF010000001.1, forward strand.
TGAGAAAAAATACCACGGTAAGGCGCCAATCAGACATGAGGTAGACGAGGACTCGGTAAAGGCCACATACACAAACGGAATTTTGGAACTGGTCTTTAAGCTAAAGGAGCAAAAGCCAAAGAGTAAAATGGTGGAGGTTAACTAACCTCTAATTTTTTTTTGGTGATTATATGAGCGAAATAATATTAAAAATTGATGAAATTTCCCAGCGACATGTTGGAAAGGGAATAGCAGTAATTGATCCAAAACTAGTAAAGGACAACAAGTGGCAATCAGGCCAAATTGTAGAGCTTTTGGCAAACAAGAAAACCCATGCAAAGATCTGGCCTGGCCCAGCTGAGGATTTTGGTACTGGAATCATTAGAATTGATGGATTAACAAGGCACAACATTGATGCAGGAATTGGAGAAAAAGTTTCAGTCAAAATTGTAAATGCAGTAGAGGCTGAACAAATTGTCTTGTCTCCAATTGAAAAGATAACGATTGGAGGATTGCAGGAATACATGTCATCTCTGTATGAGGGGCATGTCTTTACTACTGGAGATACCATTATAGTAAATACACAGCTTGGTGGAAAAACCCAGCTTGTTGTAACTGGGACTATACCTTCAAAGCCGGTAATTGTAACTGATAGTACAGAATTCAAGCTTGGTTCCATGACAAAGGCAGTTGACAATTCGATTCCAAGGATAACATATGACGATTTAGGGGGACTAAGAAAAGAGGTCCTAAAGATCAGAGAAATGGTTGAATTGCCAATGCGACATCCAGAACTTTTTGAAAAACTAGGCATAGAGGCTCCAAAAGGCGTACTTTTGTACGGACCTCCAGGCACGGGAAAAACCCTTCTTGCAAAGGCAGTAGCAGGCGAAACAAACGCTCACTTTACGTCAATTTCCGGCCCTGAAATCTTTGGAAAATACTATGGTGAAAGTGAGGAAAGACTACGTGATGTATTCAAGCAGGCAGAGGAAAACACTCCAAGCATAATATTTATCGATGAAATTGATTCCATTGCGCCAAAACGCGATGAGGTATCAGGCGAGGTAGAAAAAAGAATTGTCTCCCAGCTTTTGACATTAATGGATGGAATGAAGGCAAGAGGCAAAGTAGTAGTGATTGCCGCAACAAACAGACCTGATTCAATTGACCCAGCACTTAGAAGACCTGGACGATTTGACAGAGAAATTGAAATTGGAATTCCGGACGAAGAAGGAAGATTAGAAATCCTAAACATCCACACACGTGGAATGCCAGTTGAGGAAAAGGTAAACCTAAAACAAATTGCTAGAGTAACACATGGATTTGTAGGTGCGGATTTGGAGGTACTAGCAAAAGAAGCTGCAATGCGATCACTTCGAAAAATCTTGCCTGAAATTGATCTATCTCAAGACAAGATTTCATCTGAGATATTACAGAAAATCAAAATAACAGATGAAGATTTCAAAGATGCGTTAAAAGAGGTAAAACCATCCGCGCTAAGAGAAGTCTTAGTAGAGATACCAAACGTAACATGGGATGACGTAGGGGGATTGGAATCGCTCAAAGAGGAATTGCGCGAGGCAATCGAGTGGCCGCTAAAGCATAAGGAGGCATTTGCGTATGTCGATGTTGCAGCACCAAAGGGAATTCTCTTGCACGGTCCACCAGGTACTGGAAAGACTTTGATCGCAAAGGCAATTGCAAAGATGACTGAATCTAACTTTATCAGTGTAAAGGGTCCTGAGCTTTTGTCAAAATGGGTTGGTGAATCAGAAAAGGGAGTACGAGAAATCTTCAGAAAGGCAAGGCAAGCTGCACCATGTATCATATTCTTTGATGAAATAGATGCACTCGTTCCAACAAGAAGCGGAATGGACTCTTCGCATGTTTCAGAAAATGTAGTATCACAAATACTTACAGAGATTGACGGCCTAGAAGAACTAAACGACGTACTGGTAATTGGCGCAACAAACAGGCTAGATATAGTAGATTCTGCATTGTTGAGACCGGGAAGATTTGACAGAATAATCGAGGTTCCAAAACCAGATGCAAAGGGACGAAAACACATCTTTGAGATTCACACAAAGAAAAAGCCGCTTGAATCAGATGTGAATTTGGCAAAGGTTGTAGACATGACAAACGGATACAGTGGTGCAGAGATTGCTGCAGTCTGTGACAGAGCTGCATTTTCTGCACTAAAACGCTATATCAACGAGAAAAAGTTAGTCAAAGAAATCAAGATTACCCAGAATGATCTAGTAGACGCAGTTCGAAAAGTTCGAATTGCTCCGACAGCTACATCAGCAGTAGCTTAATCTTTTCCTTTTTCTAATTTGAGATAATTTGAAAATTCTAGTAGTTTCCATCATATCTTTTCTTTTAGGAATTGCTCTCTTTGCAATTGAGCCATATTTTCATGACTATGAAATTCATGTTTATTTTATTGCACTCGGATTGACGGCGGGAGGGTTGATGGGAATTGGAGTTTTTCTTATATTCAGACAATTTGTGCCACAGAGAAATTGAATTTGCATCAAAAATGCTCATGCCAAAACTAGCTCAGTTACCACTGTCAGTTAATAATTAAAAAGAAATTATGATGACTGAACTTAATCGATGAGTTCAGTCCAACCCTTAACGAAGACTGAGTTCTTGTACAGAGGAACTGGTTGACCTACAGTAAAGTCCATTGGTCTCATCCAGAAGATTGCTTTTGTTGGGCAAACTCCAATGCATGCTCCGTCAGAGATGCATCTTTCTGGGTAAAAGACAAATGCCTTTCCTCTTTTCCAGCCTTCGACTGGTTTTACTCTAAGTACATCTGGTCCCAAGGTTGTGCAGATTTCAACGCATAGTGCGCATCCGATGCACATTTGTTCACCAATGTCTGGTAAAATTGCTACTGGCATTTTATTTCAAATTAACTTGATTTTAGATCTTAATATAATTTCCCTAAAAAGTTCGAATTATAACGGCGTTAGACAATTTTTAACGCTGTTATAAAATTCTGATCGCTAAATTCGATTTTTTAAAATCATATCCTAAAACAAATCAAGATGAGATAACTTCAATATGGATTTTTTTGAATTATTTTGATCGAATAATGTAAGATAAAATTCCGAGTCTTGTTTTTGTAGAACCAGCCGATTCATTTTGTTGATTTCAATTACATGACGCCCAATAGCTAACAAAACCCAGCCTTTTGTTTTTTGTCCAATGCTAACAAGAAGCATGATAAAGCTGTTAATCAGTCTACCAGCATCTTTTTCATTCGTGAATATGTTGTAGAATCCGTTTAGTGAATCAATTATAATGATATGTTGTTCTTTTGATATTTCGTCTAGTATTTGCACAAGCAATGTATTCCATGTTTGCTCTGATGGTTGGTATAGTCTCAGGTTCTCGGATTGCGGTAAAATATTTGATGCTACATATCCACTGTATAACAGATCAAAATCAAGATAGATTGTTGGAATGTCTATAGTGGAAATCAATTTGTGAAAAAAATATGTCTTTGTTATTGCGTCATCAAATGATATAGAGTTGAGACTTTGAGAAAAAATCATCTCTTGGATCTTTTCTATGATACCGGTCTGATGATTTTTATGCAACAACTAATAGTTCTTTGTGAGATATAATAATGAATTTCGATTTGGATACAGCCGGCGCATTTATCAGCTCAGACAAGACCTACCTGAATAACGCCTCGTCGTCCTTAATTCCCCTAAAAAGCATCAAGGCCATGACTGATTTTATCATACAATACAACGAATTAGGACCTGATTCAATTGATTTTGGTATTGAGCTTGCAGAAAAATACAATCAGCTAAGACAAACCATTTCCAAATTGATACGATGCAGGCCAGAAGAAGTAATTCTAACCCAGAGTACGACTGAGGGAATCAATATGGTTGCAAGCGGATTGTCTTTTCCAAAAAATTCCAATATTGTAATCAGAGGAACCACACATGAACATCACTCTAATTATTATCCGTGGTTACGCCTTGCTAAATCAGTCGAATTACGAAGTGTGTCTGCTGATACAAATGGCTTTTTTAAAATCTCCGAATTTGAAAAACTAATAGATGGTAACACCAGAGTAGTTGCACTGAGTCACGCATTGTACAATACGGGGGCAATCATGCCAGTTGAGGAAATCGGCAAAATTCTTGAAGAGAAAAACATTCCATACTTTTTAGATGCGGCACAAACAGTTGGATGTATTGGGGATTATGATTTTAGTAGAACAAAATGCAATTTTATGGCCTTTAACGGTTACAAGTGGCTCTGCGGTCCAATGGGGATTGGAATCTTTTACTGCAAAAAAGATTCTGCTAATTTGCTTGAACCAATACAGATTGGCGGAGAATCGGCAATGATATATGACAATGACAAAATAGCATACAAGGATATTCCTGACAAATTTCAGGCAGGATTTAGAAATTATGCCGCAATTGTAGGACTGGAAACATCTGTTTCGTATTTGTTACATCTTGGATTGGACAATATAAGGAAAAAAATCATCAGTCTGGCAAACTTGCTCAGAGATGAAATCGCAAAAATTCCAGATGTTACTTTGTATGGCCCTGAAGATCAGGAAAAAAGAACCAGCATTATGGCATTTTCTATTGGCAAAAAATCACCACAGGAAATAGTGGAACATCTAGAAAAACGAAGCATTGTTTTGGCAGTAAGGGAGATATCAGATACAAAAATCGTACGTGCAGCGCCCCACTTTTTTAACACAGAAACGGATATTCTAAGAACGGTTGACACAATAAAGAAGCTATAGGCTTTCTTGTTCTTCGATTACCATCATGGTAAGAGTGGATTGGACTCTATCGATTTTTCTTATTTTGTTTGTGATGATGCTTCTTAGGTGGTCTGGATTGTCTGCCTCTATTTTGACTACTATATCATAGATTCCATAGACTCCCTGGACATCAAACTTGATGCCCTTTTCGACGCCAAGAATCTCTTTTAGCTTTACGATGATTTCCTGGTCAGAACCCAGATCAGAGTTCAAAAGAATGAATGCGGTTGGCAATGTAGAAGTATTTTGGATGGGTGTTATTTAATATCTTTGATCAATTGTCAAATAGAACTTGGATTCTAGAATTTTTGTGAAGCCAGTAGACCTCACACTAACAATTTCACAAAACATCCCTAGTTTTCCAGGATCACCCAAGCCTCACTTTATCCCATGGGCTGAAATCAAAAAAGATCGGTATAATCTAGAGATGCTTTTTTTGAGTACCCATACTGGAACTCATGTTGATGCGCCGTATCATTTTATAAAAAATGGCAAAAAAATTCACCAAATTGAACCAAGTAGATTTCTGTGTAATGCCATTTTGATCAAAGTTAAAGGAGTACCAAACTATAAAGTCACAAAAAACGACATCATACAATTTGAGAGCAAAAACGGCTCAATTCCTGCAGAATCCGCAGTCATCTTCAATACAGGATGGAATGAGAATTTGTCAAAAAAGGACTTTTTTGAGAAAAATCCAGGCTTGTCAGCATCTGCTGCAAAATACCTATCCTCCAAGAAAATAAGCCTTGTTGGGATTGATTCTCCAAGTATTGACATTGGTTCGGATGTATCTTTTTCAGTTCACAAAATACTGCTAAAATCAGATATTTTGATTTTAGAAAATCTCTGCAACCTTGATAAAATCAAAAAGATACACTTTGGAATTATCGCATTGCCGCTAAAGCTTCATGGGGCAACCGGCTCTCCTGTTCGCGCAGTTGCGTTTTAGACTACAAACTGGAATCTGTTTCTTTTGTATTTTTTGTCTAGTGGTCCAATAATTGGAATTTGCTTTGAGCAAAACTTGCACCTATTGTGCTCATCTAGATTCCATTGCGTGATGTCAAATCCATATCTTCCAACTGCTATGTTTTTGCACTCTGGGCAGTATGTGTGCTCGTATTTGTGTCCTGGAGTGTTTCCCAAGTATACATATTCTAGTCCTTCTTTTTTTGCAATTTCATAATGTTTTTCCAAAGTTTCGATTGGAGTTGGTGGAAATTCCATCATCTTGTAGTCTGGATGAAATCTCAAAAAGTGAATTGGCATTTCCGGCCCAAATTCATCGTATACAAATTTGGATAATTTTTTTGCATGCTCCAAACTATCTCCTACCTGTGGCACAATTAGATCCGTTATCTCAACATGAATTTTGGTCTTGTCCCTGATCTCTACGAGCGAGTCAAAGATTGGTTTTGGGTCTGGAATACCAATGTATTTTCTTGTAAATTCTGGTTCTGCACTTCCCTTAAAGTCAACTGTGATGCAGTCTAAAAATTCCCCCATCATTTTTACAGTCTGTGGAGTATCGTAACCGTTTGATACAAAGACATTGAACAGGCCTTTTTTTCTTGCAGCAATGCCACAATCACGTGCAAACTCGATGAAAATTGAGGGCTCGTTGTAGGTATATGCGATTCCATCTGCTCCACAAGATACAGCAGATTCTGCCACCTGTTCTGGCGTCATGTCGGTTCCCTCTACTTTTCTTCGCTGGGAAATGTCAAAATTTTGACAATACTTACAAAGCCAATTACAGCCAGTTGTTGCTATTGAAAATATTTTGGTTCCAGGTCTATAATGAATCACTGGTTTTTTTTCAATTGGATCAACGTTTCCTACAATTACTTTGCCATAGACAAAGAGCTCCAGCTTGCCGCCAACATTTCCCCTAACTCCACAAAGGCCTATCTGGGAATCTTTGATCTCACAGTATCTAGCACATGCAGTACACCTTACCTTGTTATCAGGTAACTTTTCATAAAGAATTGCCTCTTTGCTCAAAACCACATTATTACGTTAATTTGTAATATAAAGAGAGCTCACCGTCTAAATATGTGAAAAACACCATACAGTTCAAATGAGCAAGCCTGGGAATCTTTGGCGCAAAATCCACGGCAAGATAACAAAAAGACCGACAAACTTTTCGTGGCTGATTGAAAACAAACTAGCTGGATGTGGAATGCCGACAAGCTTTGAGGAAATGAGCTGGATTCGAAATCAGGGCGTCAGATCAATTGTAACAATGACAGAAGACAGTCTTCCTAATTCCTGGCTAGACGAAATGGAATATTTGCATGTACCAACAGAAGACCTAGCAGCGCCAGACCTTGAGAAAATCGACAGTGCAGTTGATTACATCAATGAGCGAATCAAAGACAAAGAGCCAGTAATGGTGCATTGTGCCGCAGGAATTGGAAGGACTGGAACTATTTTGGCAAGCTATTTGATCAAATACCAAAAAATGACTGCAAAGGATGCAATCGAAAAAGTAAGAAATGAAAGGCCCGGTTCAGTTCAGTCAGATATACAGGAAATGGCAGTATCCATGTATGAAAAATATCTAAACCACAAGTGACTAAATAAAAAATTATATTTATTCTGGAATTGAGATGGTGTCTATTTTTCCATCTATTAGTTTGATAAACAGAAATCGATTGTCCTTGAAAATTAGAGTGATGCCCCCCTCCGAATCTGGCTCTTCTACTTCAAGTACGGGCTGGCCCAAAAGCCCATCATATTTTGCCATGGGTTTTGTTGACTTTTTCTGTTTTATATCCTTAATGACTCTGTCAAATCTACTGTTGATTGATTTGACGATTCCTTAATTGATTTTTATTTCAATTTCCTTTGCGCTTGATTTGACATTGTCTGGTTCGGTATAGTTGTGTTTTTGCCAGGAAGCATACACTTCTGCTCCAATCTTGTGTTTTCCTACTCCAAGCTCAGATGCCTTAAAGGTCAACTTTTCTTCAAAGTCAAACAGCTCTTGTCGTACCTCGTCTTCTGTTAGTCTAATGATGGGCTCGAAGTTTTTTGCTACCTGTACCCAGACTCTTTTTTCTTTCATTGGGTTTACAAGTTTTGGATTGCGCGTCCAAAAAAGCGAGGCCTTTCTGTAGGTATCGACTGATTTTAGCTCGTGCTTTCTAAATCCCCCTGAGGCCAGTTTTATTCCGTATTTTAGCTTGAATAGGTTATCATATTTGTTGTAAGATTCTGTCCAGTTTTTTTCATTAAATGCGTCTCTTAGCCCACCTTGAATTGAAAATTTGACTCCGATTGTGATTTCGTCGTCTTGTGAATATTCTTCCTTGTCCGGTGCGAGACTAATGTCTGATAGTGTACTTTCGCTTCCCATAATCCAACAATGATTTATATCCGCAATAAGTGGTTTTCCGATAGAATGAATGCCCAAATAATCAAATCCTCTACAAAGGAGACAAGCATCTCACTAAAGGGATCTGATATTGGTACCTTGTACATAGTGCAGCACGAGCTACTAAAGGACCAGCAGGTTGATTTTGCAGGGGTAATTCTGAAACATCCCCTTACAAACGAGTACTGGATGCGTGTAAATGCAAAGGGCAGCCCAATAAAAGAAATAGTAAAGGCTACAGATTCGGCAATTGGATTTGCAAGCCAAATGAAACAACTTGTTCATTCAAAATTCAAAGGTGTTTAAATGCAGTTTTGCCCCAAGTGCGGCATACGACTAAAGAAGGGAAGTTGTCAGAAATGCGGCCATACAGAAGGCGAAACAAAACAAGATACAAAAAGGAAACCCAAGTTACAAAAATCAGAGTTAACAATTTTAGATGAAACCGAACCCAAGCAAACTTTACCAACAATAACAATAGATTGTGAAAAATGCGGCCATACAGAAGCTGTCTGGTGGATGTTGCAGACAAGAAGTGCAGATGAGCCAACAACACAATTTTATCGTTGCATACAATGTAACCATACCTGGCGCAACTACGCATAACGTTTAACTGGAAGCTTCAAGACATTTCATTTAGCTTTGGTATTTTCAGCTAGAACAAGCGGATCAGATGAATGGAAGGCAATACTTTCAGCAATTTCCACACTAGTAGAAGAAGCAACTTTTGAAGCTACCGCAGAAGGAATTTCATTTAGAGGAATGGATCCATCGCACGTTGCATTAATTGATATTTCTTGGCCAAATTCTGCTTTTGAAAAATACGAATGTGACGGTGACATAAAATTTGGTGTAAGAATTGACGAATTCTCAAAATTAATCAAAAGATCAGACAAAACAGAAGGAATTGAGATTAGTCTTTTAGACAACATGTTATGGATATCAATTGGAAAAAATAAACAGTACAAGATGAGGCTAATTGAGAGCTCTGCAACAGACACGCCGCTACCAAAGATTCCATATGATACAAGGATTACTTTGGCAACTAGTCTGTTTGATAAAATTCTTGGAGATGTTCAAGTTGTTTCCGATTATCTGACAGTAAAGACAAATGCTACAAAATCAGAATTTTCAGGTAAAGGCGATTCTGGCGAAGTGCTAATATCGCTCCAAAAACAGCAGGATGAGCTATCCGAAATTTCAGTAAAAGAGGAAAGCACTGGCACTTACAGCCTCGAATACCTAAATCCAATAGTAAAGGCAGTAGGCACAGCCTCAGGCTCAATTGTTTGTGAGTATTCATCTGCCAAGCCGTTGCGTATAGAATTCAAGGTGGCAAACATGGGACGAATCCATTTTTACCTAGCACCACGAGTCGAAAGTTAAAAGCATTTAAGGTTTAGAATCAAATGACAACTAGTTTGAGATTAGTAGTAAAGTTTGGCGGAACTTCGATTTCTACTGCAAAAAATATCAAAGATGTTGCCAAGTTTATCCATTCACTTTCCAAAAAAAATCAAGTTGCAGTGGTTTGCTCTGCAGTAAATGATGTAACTGATCAGCTACTTGATATTTCAGAATTTATACAAAAGGGAAACAAGGGTTCTGCAAATTCTCTGATGCTCAAAATAATAAAACTGCACAAGCAGCTTGCAAAGGATTCTGTTTCAAACCAAAAGATAAGAAAAAAGCTTTTTGAAAAACTGGATTCCAATTTATTAGAGCTTGAGGGGCTGCTTCATGGAATGATATTGTTGGGTGAGGTTACCCCAAGATCGCTTGACTACTTGATATCATTTGGAGAAAGGCTGTCAATTGAGATTGTTTCACATGCATTATTTGATCTAAAAGGCAAGGCAGTTACACTGACAGGAAAGGACGCAGGAATTGTAACTGATTCTAATTTTGGCTCATCAAAACCACTCATGGATACAACAAGACTTAGGGTTTCAAAGACTTTAGAGCCCTTGCTTGAAAAGAAAACAGTTCCAGTGATCGGAGGCTTTGCAGGTGCAGATCAGCACGGACATATCACAACCTTTGGCAGAGGTGGATCTGATTATACTGCAACAATCATCGCATCGTGCATCAAGGCAGATGAGGTTTGGCTGATGAGCGATGTTGATGGATTGATGAGTGCAGATCCAAAACTTGTCAAAAATGCAAAAGTGATACCAGAGGTCTCATACGTTGAGGCAATGGAGATGGCACTTTTTGGGGCAAAGCAAATTCACCCTCGCTCATTTGAGCCCCTCCTATCAAAGAAGATTCCAATGAGAATACGAAACACCTTCAATGTAGAAAATTCAGGAACTTTGGTTACTGCCACGCCTGATGAGACTACAAACAGGACAGTCAAGTGTGTTAGTGCCATACGACATAATGGACTAATTGATGTTCGCGGTGAAAGTATGGTTGGTGCACCAGGTACTGCAGCTACGATATTTTCTCTTTTGGCAAAGGCAGGTGTGAATATAATGATGATTTCTCAGAGCCCATCAGAATCAAGCATTTCAATTGTGGTAAAGAAAAACGATCTTGACAAGGCAGTAAACACACTTGAGATGAATCTGCTTGGCAAGGTCATAAAGAAAATTGATGTTACAATAGACGTAGCAATAATAGCTCTAATTGGTTCTGGAATGCGAGGAATGATAGGTGTTGCCTCCAAAGTGTTTGGAGCTGCTGCAAGAAACAAGGTAAATGTTATCATGATTGCGCAGGGTTCATCTGAGCTTAACTTGGCATTTGTCGTAAAGGACAACGATTGTGAATCTGTTGTACAAGCGTTACATGATGAGTTCAATCTTGCAAATAAGGGTTGAAAAACTTAAAGATGTTAAGAATCTGGATCATTTGTGAATAAGATTATCATTGTTTCTGCAATTTTAATAATTTTGACAATTACAGTATCATTATCTGTCATTGATCAGATGGCAATTGCAAAATCGCAAACAAAGATCCAATTTACAAAGACAGTTACCTCGTCTCATGATCCCGGAATAGGACAAGAGGGATTTCAATTTGCTCTACTCCTGTCTGCAAACCAGAATAGTCTGTATCACGGCTCTGTAACATACACATCGAGTGAACCAGTTGAGATCATAGTATTGCACGAGCTTGGCAAGCAGGATGTAAGGGGACAGGCAACATGGAGTGTTGATGGAAATACCATTTATGGAATTTCTGTAATAGCACCGCCATCAAAGGCAAACTCCCTTGACTTTACTGGTGCAGCACTTGGATTTAGGAGCAAAGTCCCATTTACTACAACTGCAAGTGTAGATGGTTGGATAAGAGGGCAGCCAACAGAGGTGATTTTACAAAAAATAGAGCCAAAATCACAATCATTTGCGCTTCCAAAATCACATGTTCCAGTAAGCATTCCAATGCATTTGGGATTTTTTGCAGGTGGCCCTGTTTCATATATTATTACAGATTCAAGTAATAAGACATTCGGAGACAGAATATCAGGCAAGCAGAATTGGCCAGTAGGGTTTTCGCCAAGGCTTGGAAAGGTGCCATCTTCTGCGCAAGATACGATTTACTCTTTTACAAATGGTATCAAAGGAGATGGCATGTATGGGTATCAAGGAGAGATATTCTCGAATAGTCCTGCCCAGTCTGATTTGTACAGTCCCCTTCATTCCCTGATCACTGTATCATGGAAGATAGGACAAAAGGCCCAAATTCTAGATTCTGTAGAGGCAGTTCTAAAGGCAGAAAAAGAAAGCAGAATAAAACTGGTAAAAACAAACATGGTGATTAATACGCCACATGTATCGTGGCCTGGAGGACAGCTACAGCTAAGAAACAGTACTGACATCACGGATGAGTCATCATTTGATAAAGGGCAGATTCTCTCAATTAGTAATGATACAAAAAAAGTAACTTTTGTCGCACATAGAGGGTGGGGGCCTGACGGTAGGACCACATACTATATCATAACTGATGCAACCCCAACAGGACCTGCGAATCTTTTGGGAGTGTCAGTTGCGCCAAAGCTTGCAAACGTATTATCAAATTCTATTGTTTCCGAAATGTACCAATTTAAAAATGGAGTTAGGGGACCGGGGCCTTTGGGATATCAGGCAAGCATTCTATCATCAACTCTAGAGGGAAATTACATTCCAGTTTGCCGAGTATCGATAGTAGAGTGGAATGATCCAATCTATGCGGGAATACTTGAAACAATTTCTGATATCAACAACAAAAAATCAGAAAAAAAGATAACAGTTCAGCTTGCAAGGCCGTTGAGCAATGACCATATTATGAATTGCCCATTAATAGAATCTCTTAACTAGATTACAAAACAAAGGATAAATTATCTTATAGAAGACTAGGATCGCTTGGCAGGAAAACTCTACGTTGTTGGCGTCGGACCGGGAAGCCACGACCACATGACGTTTCGCGCAAAAGAGGTAATTGAGGAAAGTGACACCATAGTTGGGTATGATACCTACGTTAGTCTGGTTGAGGACCTCATCAAAGGAAAGGACATCTATAGATACGCAATGACTCAGGAAGTAGAACGTGCAAAGCAGTGCATAGAGTTGGCACAGGAAGGAAAGATAGTCTCGCTTGTATCAAGTGGCGATCCAGGAATCTATGGTATGGCGGGACTAATTTATGAAACCCTAGCAGAGGCAGGATGGGATCCAAAAACAGGCTTAGAAGTAGAAATCATTCCAGGTGTGTCTGCTCTTAATTCATGTGCAGCTTTGGTTGGCTCACCGCTCATGACAGATTTTGCAGTTGTGTCAATGAGTGACCTTTTGGTTCCATGGGAAATCATAACAAAAAGAGTAGAGGCAGCAGCCCAAGGTGACTATGTAATTGTAATTTACAATCCGTCAAGCAAAAAAAGAATTCACCAGCTGCAAGACACAAGAAAGCTTTTGCTGAAATATCGCAAACCAAGCACTCCTGTTGCAATAATTAAAGGAGCATTTCGTGATTCCCAAACAATAGTCATGACAGACCTGGAAAACATGGAAGAGCATGCAGATAAGCTTGGCATGATAAGTACCGTAATAATTGGAAATTCTTCAACCTATAACTTCAAAAATCTTATGATTAATCCTCGCGGCTATACATCAAAGTATAATCTGCAGAGCTAAACGCTATTTTTTATTGTGGAATATAGATCCGGGTCCAGCGTAAGCTTGTCTCGGATTGGGGCAATTATTTTTATTAAATGATCTGCAACCGTTTGTTTTAGATCCGACGGGTGCAGTTTTCCCGAGGCAAAATCCGATTCAAGCTGCAAATAATTGACATATGTTACATTTCCCCCGAATTTTTGTGGCCTTGCAACATAGATTTCGTTGAATTCATGGAAAATCACATTCTTTGCTATTTGTAAAATTGGATTATTTGGTATTTTTGCAACATCGCACCAAGCCTTTTTTATTTTGTTTCCTATTTCATCATCAGAATCATGAATAAAAATTCCTGAACCAGGCTTTGATTTGCTCATTTTTGATCCTAAATCATCATCTGGTACTGGTTCCAATAATCCTGGAAGCAAGCTGTGGTGTACTGCAACTGGAACTTTCCACTTCATTTTTGGAAAGATTTCTCGAACAAGCATGTGGATTTTTCTCTGATCCATTCCTGCATGTGCTATGTCAATATCCATGGAATGAATGTCAACTGCCTGCATCGGAGGATAGAGAAGCTTTGCTAGGTCTATTTTTTCCTCGCTTTCGGATCTTCCCATTATGGTAAGTGTTCTCATGGTTCTTGCAAGTGACATGTGTTTTGTAAACTGGACCAGGTCTTTCCAGTATTCTTTTGTGGAATCATATAATTCGGTTCCATGAATTATTCCTATACCAGGACATACTATTTTGAAGGCATCCTCATAATATTTTGAAACCTTGGAAATTATTTCCCAGTTTCCGCCAAGCTTGTCGTTGATTAAGGTATGCCAGTCAGCCAAAAAGACATTGCACTGTACACCTGCTTTGATAAAGTCATTAATTTTAAATCCCGTACTGATTAGGCTGCCCAGGTGGAGAAACCCGGAAATCTCTAGTCCTATGTAGTGCTTTGGTTTTGAATTTGTTTCAAAAAGATTTGTCAGTTCTTCCTTTGTTACTATTTCCTCAGTTGGTGGCCTTGAGACAAGCTCTACCTTTGTTGTAACATCCAATTTGGTTCAACTTTTACTTGTAAGCCTATAAAGCTAATGACCATATTATGAAAATATCATTGAGATATGTTCTTGAATGCTTCTTGGGCTGCCTTGATTGCTTCAGAAGGCATATCTCTTTTGTGAGTGGCAATTCCCCAACGATGGCCAAACGGATCCTCCACAGTTCCATATCTGTCTCCCCAGAACGTATCCATGAGTGGCATTAGAGGTTTGGCGCCTGCCAAAACAGCCTTGTTAAAGACAGAATCGGCATCTTCAACATACAAATGAATCATTGTACCAGTTCCGCCAATTGACTGTGGGGAATGGCAGTCCATTTGTGGAAACTCATCATTTAGCATTACGATGGAGTTTCCAATTTTGATTTCTGCATGCATTATGGTTTTTCCATCAGGACTTGAAAATCGAAAAATCTCTTGCGCGTTAAATGCCTTTTTGTAAAACTCGATTGCCTTTACTGCTTCACGTACTGTTATGGTAGGCGTAACTGTACTAAAACCATCTGGGATAGGTTTTACTGACATGATAAGAAAGTCTAAACATTTGTTTTAAACATTTTTCCGAGTTTAGATTTACAGGTCTATGTCATCTACTGATTTTCTTGGCTTTGTGCTAAGATAGAACGCATGAGTGCTAATAAGAAATCCTGCAAGCCACATCTTTGTTGCAAAAATCAGATTCCACGGTCTTGCTGGATCAGGATATGCAATTGTAAGTGAGTCAATGTCTGGCACGTTTCCATCCCTGATTCCAGCTGTAACTTGCGCGTTGAGCACCATAAAGTTGTACAAGACCTCATAAAGGCAAATAACAGTTAATCCCAAAAGTAAGAGCTGGAGTAGTGCCATCTTCCATGTGTAGAGTCTTACGGTTCTTTTCCAACCTATTCGTGAACAACAGTACCAGCCGATAATTGTGGAAAAGAACAGCCAGGTTGTAAGCTTGGCAAAATGTGGGAATGGGAATTCGGTTTTTACCAAGACTTCGCCAAACACATATGTTCCATGTGCGCTCCATTCTTGCAGCATTGCATAGACGCCATAAACTGTAATTGATAGCATCAAAAATGAGCAAGCATAGAAAATATACAGAAATACCTTGTAGCCTGTTTCGTTTTCACGCAAGTAATTCACTTTCATTTATGTCACGACTCTAAGTACTAGTTATAAAAATTAATCAAGTTTATTAGCGTTATTTAGAAAAGCGAATCATGGCGGTTCCAGTAAATATTCCAATTATTGGAAAAGAAGAGGTTTCTGAGGTTATATCTGTCCTAAGGAATGGTGCGCTTACCTCCGCTGCAAATCTTGGCGGAAAAAATGTTCAAGAGTTTGAAAAGCTGGTATCCTCTTTTGTAAAATCAAAGTATGCCGTAGCAGTAAACTCAGGCACCGCCGCATTGCAAGCAGCACTATACGCACTAGACATAAAAAGTGGCGATGAGGTCCTTTTGCCCTCTTTTACCTTTGTTGCAACGGCAAATGCTGTTGTGTCAGTTGGCGCAAAGCCAGTCTTTGTTGATATCAAAAAGGACAATTACACGATGAATCCTGTCGATTTGAAAAAAAAGATTACAAAAAAATCAAAGGCGATAATTCCAGTTCACCTATATGGTAATGTTGCATATATGGATGAAATTTCCGAGATTGCAAGCAAGCATAATTTGCACATAATTGAGGATGCCGCACAATCCATGGGATCAAGCTACAAAGGAAAACAAACCGGTACATTTTCTGAGCTTGGTTGCTTTAGCTTGTATGCTGCAAAGGTAATGACATCAGGTGAAGGCGGAGTTATAGTTACAAGCAACAAGAAATTGTGGGAAAAACTCCTCATGATAAGAAATCATGGAATGGTTCACGGATATGATACAAGAGTGCTTGGCCTAAATTTCAGGCTGCCAGAGATTAATGCCGCAATTGCCAAGGTCCAAATGAAAAAGTTGCCAAAATTTTTGCTCAAGCGAAGGAAAAACGCAAAAATCCTAACGGACTTACTTTTAGGTTTGGATCTGACTCTTCCGCAAAAAAGAAAGTACGAGGAGGTAAACTGGTATCTTTACACAGTTGCCACAAAATCAAGAGACAGAATAATGAAAGATTTGAATGCAAACGGAATTGGCGCTGCGATTTATTATTCTACACCTGTCCACAAAACACCATATTATGGTAAAAAGCTAAGTCTGCCAGTTACTGACTGGGCTGCAAGCAGTGTTATTTCCTTGCCAGTACAGCCGATGGTTACAGAAGACAATTTGAGGCTGACTGCTAGAATAATCCGCGGTATACTGGCTTGAATTCGCTATCAGACATAGCAGGAGAAATTTGCAAGCTAGTATTTCCCATACACGGGGAGGTTTTTCTTGGCAATAACGAATCATCGGTTGCTATCTGTACTCTATCAAGCATGGATCTCTTAAAAGAGATATCAAGTTCTGGATTAATGAAAAAAATTGCAATAGCTGGAAGATTACTCTCTGAAAACAAGGGAATTGACGCGCTGGTTTGCAACATTATCAAAAACCAGAACATTAAGACTCTCATTGTTTGTGGAAAAGAAGTTTCTGGCCACAAAACAGGCCACGCCCTGATGTCATTATACAAATACGGTATTGACCATAACAACAGAATAGTAAACTCGCACAGTCCAAGCCCGTTTCTTACTGTTTCAAAGTCCGATGTGGAAAAATTTCAACAGATCACAGTTGTTGATAAAATTGGAGAGGCTAGACTAGACAGAATTATCTAAAGCTAGTATCCATTTTTCTGTCTGTTTCGGTTGATTTCATTTTTTCTCTTGTATTCTTCTAGTATGTCATCAGGTGTCAGATTTAGCTCAAGTGATGCTTGTACCACAAAATGCCAGATATCAATTAGTTCTTCTCTTGCGTCTACAACATTAAACGGAGTAGGTTTTTTCCACCACTTCCAATTTGTCGTGCGCTGCAATTCAACTGCCTCATGAATTATCGCAGTACATAATACAGATATTTTACCTTCGGCGTCTTTTGGGTATCTGTCAAGGTTCATCATTCCCTCAAGTCCTTTTTGGAGTGAGAAAATTGATTCTAGTTTATCCATGATTTGGTTTTTGGATTTGTTGTGTATAACCTTTCAGAAATCAATCATTTTTTGGTATTGTTGTATTCGGGCTTGGATTTTTTTCTTGTTTGTATTGAACAATCCGTCTAAACCAAATCTTTCTACTGCAAATGACCCCAAGACATTCCCATAGATTACAGATTTTTTTATGTCGTCAAGTCTCGTGCTTTTTTTGCTTGCCAAATATCCAATCATTGCACCTGCAAACGAATCGCCAGCCCCAGTTGGATCTACAATATCTTCAAGTGAAAACGCAACAGATGGGAAAATAACATCCTCAAAAAAGAGAAGTGAGCCATGCTCACCTTTTTTGATGATTATATATTTTGCACCCCAACTCATCATCTTTTTTGCACATTTGATCAGATTGTGTTCTTTTGTGAGAAGTTTTGCCTCTTCATCATTAATTACAACAGCATCCACATTTTTTATCATCTTTATAACAGAGTTACGCTTTGTTGAAATCCAAAATTCTATAGTATCGCACATTGAAAATTTTACGTTGTCAAATTCTTGTATTAATAATGAGTTTTGATCCGGATCATTGTTTGCAAGATATACAAATTCCGATTTTTTGTAAGAATCTGGAACCTTTGGCCTAAATGTACCAAGAACATTCAGTTCAGTCTTGTTGGTTGTTCTGGTACTGAGAGTATCATCATAGCTGCCGTCATAACGAAACGTTTTTCCTTTTTGAATCACAAATCCTTGCAGATCAAGATATTTTGAAAGTATGTTGTGGTATTTTTTTGGAAAGTCAGTTCCAACCACAGCAATTAATCCAGTGTCCACAAAAAAACTGGCAGATATTCCAGCAAAGGTTGCCGCACCACCCAAAACATCCTTGAGAATTTTGCTTGGAGTCCTTATGGTGTCTAGCGCAGTTGAACCAAAAACAGTAAGCATTATTTAGAAAAATTAAGAGTCTTGTATAAATTCTCTAGTTTGGTCTTGTGTTGGATAGTACGTGAATGGCACGTCAAGTGTAGCAAACAACAACTGATATTTTGTAGTTCCAGAGATTTTTACCTGTGAATTCTTGGAGTCTGTATTATGATCTTTTAGAAAGATGCCGTTTGTCGTTACTTTGCCCATTGCCGGAAGCATGAATGGATCCAAGATCCCACCCCCAAGTGTTTTATCCTCTGTGGATAATGTAAAGTCGGTTTTTCCTGCATTAAGCATCAATAATGTCGGATTTTTGAATTCTAGCTCCAAGTTGTATAATGAGCCTTTGTCGGTTTTTTCAATCAATTTGCTGTTAGTTATTGCGACACTTATCTGCGAAGCTGATGCATATTGAATATATCCAAATACAGCAATGCCTATTATGGCTAGAACGACAGCGACTGATTTTTTACCCATGCCTGTAGATCAAAAATTTGCTTTTGTATAACTGGGGCAAAAAATTTCCGATAAGATGTGTAAAATTTTTGATCCAATCTTAAAGCTACTTAGAGCTAGTAGAATAAATGAAAATTTATCATTTTTAATACAAATGGCAAAGATTAGGCTCAGATTCGGTGAAAATGAAGTAGAGGTCGAATCTAGGGATTTTTACATCGATAATGAAACAATAGGACAAGTAATTTCTGATCTTACAAGTAGGCTTGGAGAAGGTAGAGCCAGAATTATTAGTGATGAGGTCATTTCGTTAGAGCCGCCAAAGGAAATAACGCAGACATACCAGGCAAATTTGGATTATCTAAAGATACTAAACGATGCAGAGGTGCACGAGCCAGAATTTTCACCCCCAACTCTAGTACAACAAGACGAATTGCCAAGTAAGATAGAACTGTTAGAAAGGAACATGTTCTTTGCAAAGCCAAGGACCGTCTCAGAAACAGTAGAGCACCTAAGAGAATATGGTTGGCTTGCAAGTCCGCTTGATGTATCAAAAGCACTAGCAAGGATGGCCTTTCATAAGGAACTTTTGAAAAACTCGCAGGAAAACAAAACCTACTATTTCAAAGAACCGCAGATCATCGGCTAATCACATCATTTGCAGATATCGCATTTGTCAAATATTGTACCGTCCAGATGATCAAAGTGTGTATTGCATTTTTTGCAGGTATGGTGTATGTCAAAATACCCATCAGCTTCAGTATTTCCTACTTGAAACGATTCAAGGTTGGTACTCTTACATCTTATGCAACGACAGCCGCAGTCACATTTCATAGACTGTTCTCAAGTGATTTCTATTAATAGATTCACAGTTTTGATTTTTGTAAAACATTGAATGCTATTATACTATTTTTCTCTATAACATATTGTTGGCAAAAAAACGAATCATACCAGAAGAAATTGACGATCATTTCAAATTGTATGGTAAGGAACCATGGGAAGTCTACTATGGGGAAAAATGCCCCATATGTAATGTAAGAATTGACGAATATGGGTTTTGTTCCTGCGGTTCTAGTGGAGACTAAATTTGTTTTTGTATCTTGCAACAACGATCATTGCAGAACCAAATATCAAGAGTGTTGCTAGTGGGAATTCCGGAACTGCCGAAGCGCCAATTATTTCTACCGTGCCTGTTTTGTCAGGCTTTATACCAAGCCATATGTTTTTGTCGTCTGAATAAAATTCATGATCTAGTGTGGCATTCCCATTAAGAAGTACCTGGTAAGGATTCCAAAGTAATTCGAGAGGTATGATCAGTATAATGTATTTGTTTTCATCGTTTACATCAAAACTGATTTTTTTATTTGGCTGATCAAATTTGAATGATGCAATATCGCCAGATGTCATGATTTTTACATCAAATTTTTTGTCTTGCCATTTAACTTGCTTTACAACTTCTGTCATGTCTAATTCATATTCTAGTTTCATTTGGCAGCCATGACAATTGATTCCTTTTTTGTCGGCAAGATTAATTGGATTTCCATTTATAAATATCAAGTTTGCTTTTTCTGGAAGATAGAATTTGGTGTCTTCAGGATACTGATAGTCCCAAGACCACATTCCATCCTTCATTGTTACTATATTCTTTAGATCATACTCAATGAGAGTTTTTTTATCTGTTGAAAAGAGCATGAAGCTCTGGTTTTGCCCGCCCACTTGTCCATATTGAGGAGTGCCGCCATTCTCATCCTTTATTTGTAAATTAGTAAAGTTATTTTGGATAACAGTTACTTGTTGAGCCCGCGTGTTTGATTCCACGACATGAATAACATGGGCATCTCCATCTTCATTTATTATGATTTTTACCTCCTGGTTTGCAGGCGCGCCAAGTGTTATTTCTTGAGCAAATGATGTACTTGATGAAAATAATACAGCAAATATTATTCCAAGAATGACTTTTTTCATTAATTTCCCTATTCTGATATTATGACCTTTGACATTTGTACGTCTTGTAGAGGACAGTCATTCCTATCACGTGGTTGGCTGACTATGGCATCTGCTACATTCATTCCCTCAATTACTTCTCCAAATACAGTATACTGTCTGTCAAGGAATGTGCTGTCGGTCGTAACTATGAAGAATTGTGAGCCTGCACTGTTCGGATCCGTTGCTCTTGCCATTGAGACTATTCCGCGTAAGTGTGAACGGGAATTGAATTCGGCCTTTATTGTATAGCCAGGACCGCCAAGTCCCCACTTGCTCTTGTCTGCCCCTTTGGTATTTGGGTCTCCCCCCTGAATCATAAAACTTGGAATGACTCTGTGGAATAATGCTCCGGTATAAAATCCAGATTCAGCAAGCTTGGCAAAATTCCTAACGGTTTCTGGGGCGAGTTCAGGCAACAGTTTAAATACAATTTTTCCAAATTTGGTTTCTATTGTTACCTTTGCCAAACAATGGCAGACTCCGTTCTTATCATAAGAGTCTTACTATTTTTAGTCAAGTAATTCAAGCCAGATTGTAATTATTACAAAGTTTTGTTTGTTTGAATTTTATTTTTAGTTCTCAATTGCGGAATTCTCCTTTTGAAATTAAAAGTGAATTTAGAATTATTAAACAATATAAGAATTTTTTGAGGTGGGAATGCAACTCTAATGTTTGTTTGAAAAAGTTATAGTCTTATATAGAACGAAAAAAATTACAGATTGTGAATCGCACAAATCAAAGCACCGTCATTAAACAAGCAATCAATTCTTATCTTGAAAAGGGGTTAACTGACAAGCAGGACATTTACTCCAAGGTTGTTGATGAGCTTGGCGTTCCACGACCTACAGTACGAAGAGTAGCAAGAGATCTCAGAAACGAACTATTGACAAAAATTAAAATTTTACAATCAGAGATCCCACAACTGGAATCTGCTGTAAAGCAAGAAAAAGACGAATAAACTTCGCTTATCTTTTCTTTTATTATCAAATTTCAAAATCAAGCATTACTGTTATATTTGATAGGGTTTTCACATAAGCATGGGTTATCTGGTTTATTTGCTGGATTGCACAAAAAAGTGCAGATTATATCCACAAACATGGTAATTCTGAAAAAAAAAGCTCAACTAACATAGCTCACAAATCACATACAGTACAAGCTAAAACAGCAACAAATGATGAATTAATCAAGGCCAAGACTACGTTTACTGTTGAATTAAGTGAATTACGCGATACTGTAAAGCTCAAGGACAGCGAAATTGATCGATTAAAGCAACAGATCGCAAGTCTAGAAACCCTAGTTCAAATTGAGGCACTCAAGGCAGAACTTGCAAACCTCAAAGTTCTTGCAAAGGAAAGGGCCTAGCTGCAGTGCTTGCAAACATGTGATTTATGATTTTGTTTACATCCTGGACAACTTACTGCGCCGCCAAAGTGGCATTTGCACACACATCCATCATTTAGATCTTGATCCATTAACACGTGTAATTGATACGTCATGTTAATATTTGACTATTTCATGATCACATCTAATGTTTCTAAACATAGTCATTGCAAGCTTGGCAATGGTTGCAGTTTTTTCAGCAGTCTCTCCTTCATTTGCTGAAAGCGTCGATACTCAGACAACGATAACTCCAATCAATTCGTCAGTTGGACTTGAAAAGACAATTGTACCTTTTCATACACCAAAAGAAAACAAATTACCGTGGGGTTTTGTTGAAGGAAAAATAGCAAATCCCGTTGAGGGACATCCAGTTATCATACAGATTTACAAGGTAGACGAGGCAGTTCATTTTGCCCAAACCAACGTTCACAAGGATGGCTCATATGAATACAAGTTTAGGGTAAGAGATATGACAAACGACATAGTTACCAAAGTCTTCGAAGGTGATTATACTGTCAAAATATTCAAAGTGGTGTATTTGGATAAAAGCACTACTTTTGCCTAGAGGCAAGCAGCATCGTTTCATCAACCAGTTCTTTTAGTCTTGTTTTTTCATTTTCGCCAATTTGGTCGTCCTTTATCACATCAGCAGTCATAAAAACGGCTTTTGGGTTGGTAACTACCCTAAAGTAGTTCATTAGTTGTGTCAGCAGTGTTTGAACATCGATAAAGCCAATGTTTCCTGATGCAAGTATTGCTAGGCCTGCAGTTTTTCCTGCTGTGCTTTTGTAATTGATGAACTCAAAGAGATTTTTTAGTGCGGCGCTGAAAAATGAGTTATAAATCGGCGTGCCAATAATCCATACATCTGCATCTGTGATATCTTTTGCAGCTTGAAGTGTTGTTTGGTTATAATTGTCATTTGATCCACGATAATAATCGATTCCACCTTCGGATAGATTGATGAATTTTGTGTCTTGATTCTTTGATTTGGTATAATCATAAACATATTTCATCATAACTTGGGTGTTTGCAGCTTTTCTTGGGCTTCCAGATATTACTACGATTTTCACGTTTTTTTGTTGACTGTTCTGTATTTAAATTAAAATAACAGGCTCTGTCAAATAACATTTGAAAAAAATAAGGCGGGCTTGGAGGGCTTCGATCCCTCGACCTGCAACTTAGGAGGCTGCCGCGCTATCCATGTTTCGCGTCATAATTGACTCTGCGCTACAAGCCCAGCCAGAAACTGCAAAGTAATTATTTAAAAGCGTAGTCAAGATTTGTTCTGATTAATTCGTGGATTTGGCTCCAATTGGGCGTGTTTTGAGTTTGTCCCCATCTCTCAAAGTATACAACATCTTTTAGCTCTAATCGTGGCAGCCATTTTACAGCTTCCAGATCAGGTTTTTCTGCAAATTCTTCCACATGACCCAAACACAGGTATGCTATTGGGATGATATGATCAGGCAACTCAAGTGCCTGCTTTAGCGTGTCATTAGAAAGAATGCTCACCCAACCTACTCCTATCTCTTCTGATCTTGCAGCAAGCCAGAGGTTCTGCACGGCACAGCAAACACTGTAAATTCCAGTTTCAGGTATGCTTGATCTTCCAATCACAAACGGTCCAAATCTTGTTGGATCATAAGTAATGCAAATGTTAACATCTGATTCTAAAATTCCTTCTAGTTTTAGGGAAATGTATTTTTCTTTTTTTGAATCATCAACTTGGTTTGTGGATCTGTTTTTTTCCTCTTCAAATGATTTTTTCACTTTTATTTTTGTTTGGGAATCTCTTATCAGAATAAAGTTCCACGGTTGAGAGAACCCTACAGACGGTGCATGGTGCGCCGCATTTAGAATTCGTGTCAAGATCTCATCGTCTATTGGTTTTGAGTTAAAATGGGAACGAACATCCCTTCTTGTGTAAATTGCCTTGTACAGGCCAGATTTTTCTTGGTTTGAAAACGTGGTCATTTTAATCTAGTTTGTTCCTTCTTGTTTAAAGATTAATAATGTAGACATCAGATTCTGTACTTCATTGGGCCGGTAGTCTAGTTGGTTAGGATACCGCCTCGACACGGCGGTGATCGAGAGTTCGAATCTCTCTCGGCCCACTAAATAATCACCACAAATTTTGCGTTTCGTTTACTGTGAGGTTTCAAATTCCTTTTCTACTAGGCTAAATGCTGATTCAACAGTCATTTTGCCTTTCGCATTAAATTTTAGCTCCTGACCGTTGATTATTGAATTGTATTCATCAGCAATATTATCAGAAAAAGTCAAGTAAAAAGTGGTTGGCAGTTCTATTTGTCCATTAGGAATGAATAGTGCTCGTCCTGGGAGAGCAATGTCTTCAGTTGAGTACGCTCCTCTTCCAAGAGATTTGCCATTTGCAGATAACTCATAATCTATGTTTGATACCGTGAATGTTTTTTCACCTGGATTTTTTATTAGAAAACTAACTTCTAGGCTGGCTCGGTTGTCAATTGTGTTTGTGTTTACAACTTTGACAGTGGTTAGTTGGATTTCTGCCATACCAAGCTGCGGATTATCAAGACTTGCATACCAAATAATTCCTCCAAGCATGGCCAAGAGTCCTGCTATTGCCACATAAATTATGCCTCTTCCCTGGATCAATCATTTGTACCAAAATATTACAACTAAAAAATGTATTCAGCCAAATAGATAATATTTGTACACGAATTCATCAACCATGATGGCAATAGAACAAGCTGTCATTACATGGATTCACTTAGTAGCTTCTGCCGTTTGGGTTGGAGGCTCTTTGTTTATTGCAATGGTTTTTGCCCCAGTCTTAAAGACAATGTCTTCATCGGTAGAAGATAGACTGCAAATTATGATAAGAGTTGGAAGGAAGTTCAACAGAATTGCAATTCCATCGTTGATGATTTTGATTGCAACTGGAATCTTTAATGCGCATCAGATGCTGATTAAGCCAGATTTTTTATTTTCAACTAGCTATGGTGTGCTTCTTGTCATCAAGATAGTTTTTGTTGTGGGTTTGCTCGTAGCATTTGGGATTCACGTCAGAATAATTAGAAAGGAAGTAGAACAAAAAATAACTGAAAAACAGTTGTCTGATTCCCAAATTACAAGATTACGCACAAAAATAATAATTGTAGGCCAGGTAACAGTAATTCTTTCTGTTGCGATTTTATTTATGGCTGCATTATTGGATGCAGGAATTTGAGTTTCCTTGGATTCTTATTTCATAACCACCATCAATTTTGCCAATGCCGTATTTGCACCCGGTAATTTTTGACGTGATGTAGAGATTTGTTTGCAGATGTTGTGAAATTTCCCTTACTGTAAAAACAGATGTTTCAGTTATCAGGCTTAGTGGCACTACTAACATATCAGCTAAATTGTTGTCAACACCAAAATTAGATTCTTGGAAGTTATTGAGACATTTTTTGCCAAAAACATCTTTGTTTTTAAAATCTAGTAATTCGTCTGCACCGTTAACCGATGTAGAATCATGACTAAAAATAACTAGTGATGCACCTTGGTTTTGCGCAGACTGTTCGTTAATTTGAGATTCGATGGAAAACCCATTTTTCTTCAAAGTATTATTTGCATTATTCACGTATAATGTAATATCAGATATTCCAGAATGTGAGCAAAATAATTTTGTGTCCTTTGTGTTTCGTTTTGTCAGAAATATTGGATTTAGTTTTTTTGACGGATATACTGTGACGTCAACTATTCCGCCGCCTTTTGGATAGTATCCGCGCTTTTGTATCTCCATTGAAAAATCAATTCCTATTCTTGAGAATGCTTCTTTCAATACATGCTTTGTATAATTACCAGTTGGGCTCCATAGTACGTCTGTTCCTCCAGTGATAGATAGTTCTAGTTTCTTTTTTGCAAGTGCGACTGCAGGTATCAATACTTGTAAGATTAAAGAGATGCTTCCAGCTGTTCCGACATTTTCATGTAAAGAAATATCATGTATTTGATTTGGATAAAATTTGATCATGGAAGAACCTATTTGTAATCCCTCTACACTTGCATTGCAAATTTTTGCAAGCAATTTTACAGCTGTTAGGTGTTGTGCCCTCAGTCCAGGTATCTTACGGTTTTTGCGAATGTTTTCAATCTGGACTGGTCTTCCTGTTATTGACGATAGTGTTATTGCGCTGCGGAGAATTTGCCCGCCCCCCTCCCTATGTGAGCCATCAATTTTCAAGATTTCCATGAGTTCGTTCCAGCTTAACTGCTTATGATAGTTTTTATGTAAACTAGAAAAAATAGAAATGTGATTGGCCTCTTAATAGGAAGATTTCAGCCGTTTCATCTTGGCCATTTGGATGCAGTCAAATTTGCATTATCAAGTGTGGACGAATTATTGATTGGAATAGGAAGTTCTAACAAATTCAGCGAAAAAAGAAATCCGTTTTCTGCCGATGAAAGAAAAGAGATGATAGAGTCGTCTCTTGATGAATCCACACTTGGAAAAATAAAGATTTACTATATTCCAGATGTGAATGATCATGACAAATGGACATACCACATAGATGAGATAGTTCCAAAATATGACGTGGTGTTTTCAAATGATGAATTTACGCATACGCTTTTTGGCAAACGCGGGATCAAGGTAATTTCGGTTCCCCTAAAGCAGAGAGAGATTATGTCTGGCACTGACATTCGAGTTAAAATTAGAGATGATCAAGGCTGGTCCGGGTTAGTGCCAGATGGTACAAAGAAAGTGTTGTTAAAGATCAACGCCAAGGACAGATTAACTAATCTTTAATTATAAATAAAGCCACTAAAACATCCCTTCAGGCGAAATTATTTGGAATATTTGGTCATGTTACCTGGTCCAACAAATGTACCAGAAAGAGTAATGCGTTCAATGATCACTCCCATGATAAATCACAGGAGTGACGACTTTGTTGAATTATATGAAGATGCAGTAGAGAAAACAAAAAAAGTATTTCAGACGGATGGCGAGGCAGTTTGTCTATCTGCATCTGGTACTGGTGCCGTTGAGGCAAGTGTCATAAATTTAATCAAAAAGGGCGACAAGGTGATAATTCCTGTCAACGGAGAATTCAGCGGTAGACTTTCCCAGATGTTAGAGTGGGCTGGCGCAAACGTAGTAAAACTAGAAACCACGCCTGGGCAAAACGCAACTTTTGAAGATGTAAAGGCTGCATTTGACAATAACAAGGATGTCAAGGCTTTCTATTGTGTGTGGAATGAAACCTCCACGGGAACCATGATAAAGTATCTAGACAGGATAAAGGATCTTACTTCACGTAATGACTCTTACTATGTTGTGGATGGTGTTTCAATTGTAGGAGGAGAGGAGCTGTATGTTGACAGGTGGGGAATTGATGTTTGTATGACAGGTGCACAAAAAGCATTTGCTGCACCACCTGGAATTTCACCAATTGTAGTAAACAAGAGAGCAAAAAAATACATGATGGAGAATCCTCCAAATACAATGTACTTTAATTTATCAAGATATTTCAAATACTATGAAGAGTCAAAGCACACTCCGTTTACTCCGGCACTCCCATTACTGTATGCATATAGAGAGGCACTGAGCATGATTTTAGAAGAGGGATTAGATGCACGAATAAGACGCCATAGAATTTGCTCCCAAGCATTATACTCAGGACTTAGTGCGATTGGATTTACTCCTTTTGCAAAAGAAGATGCCCGTTCAACAGTGGTTGTTGCATTGAATTACTTGGAAGGATTAGAGGATAAAAAATTTAGAAACACATTGGCAGAAAAATTCCGCGTACTAGTAGCGGGCGGATTTGGAAATCTAAAAGGCAAAGTATTCAGAGTCGGTTGCATGGGAGAGGTCAACAAATATCATATCATGCGAACAATCTCTGCTATCTCATCCACACTTGACATGATGGGTTACAAAACTAATCCAGATGCACTTAGAGTAGCTGAAGAAAAACTAAAACCGCTTTAACTCACCTTAACTTAATATAAGGAAATCCGATGACGGATCGCGTTGACTTTCACTAAAGGTTCACTTATTCTAATTGATTATACTGCAAAAGTAAAAGACACGAACGAAATCTTTGAAACAACGGTTGTAGATGAGGCAAAAAAATGCTCTATTTTTGAAGAAAATGCAAAGTATCAACCAAAACTTGTTTCTGTTGGAGAATCGTGGGTAATCAAAGGATTAGATGATGCGTTAGCAAATACCAAGGCAGGCGACAAACTTACAGTAGATGTTACGCCTGACAAGGGATTTGGTGAACGCGATCCAGGAAAGGTCAGAATGATTCCATTGCGAAAGCTTGGCGAAGATGCAGAAAAAGTTTCAGTCGGTGATACAATAGAGGTAGACCAAAAGGTCGGCGTGATTAGATTCATCGGATCTGGTCGAGTTCAAATTGACTATAATCACAGATTTGCCGGAAAGACAATCATCTATGATGTAAATATTATAAAATCACTTGAAACTGATGAAGACAAGATCACTGCCATTCTAAAAAGACATCTGCCAGTTGAGGATTCAAAGATAGTATCAAAATTAAACGACAAAGTACTTGATGTTACAATACCTGAAGAAATATTTGGTGCCGAAGGCTTGCGAATAATCAAACACTTTACTCAAATTGACATGTTCAAGTTCATACCAAATCTAGAGAAGATCAACTTTATTGAAAGTTATATCAATAAAAAGGCAGAAATAAAATCTTCTGAAACAAAAGAAACCAAAGTAGCTTAATCATATCACATTAGTGCTTTTTGCAAGATCAAAGGCCCTTTTTTCAGTCATTTGAATTTCTTTTAGAATGGTGTATCTTTCGGGTCTTAGTGACTGTGCAATAACAAGTGCCCTCGTCAGCATGTTTTGTGCCAGGCCAATTTCTTTTGCAGTGGTAGGAGCACCAACATTTTTCAAAGTCTTTGTTATTTTTTTCCAATCCTGTCCTTGCAGCTTTGCCATCATGATTGCTCCAATTCCACATTTTTCTCCATGAAGTCCTATTCCCGGGGCAATCTTATCTAGTGCGTGGGAAAAGAGATGTTCTGCTCCAGAGCATGGTCTGCTGCTTCCTGCAATACATGACGCAACTCCTGCACTAATCAATGCCTCAACTATTTCTCTTATGTCTGGAACTTTTTTCTTTTCTGATGCCTCTAGGAGAATTTTTGCGCTCATCGATGCAAGATTTGCAGAATATCTTCCAAAATATTCTCCTGTTTTGTCTCTCCCAATTTCCCAATCTCGGACTGCTGTGATTTTTGCAATTAGATCACCGCATCCACTTGCCAAAAGTTTCTTTGGTGCCTTTTTGATTACATCAATATCAACAAAAACGCCAAGCGGTGCAGTTGCCATAACAGAGTGGGGTTTGTCGCCACGTATGGATACAAAAGGACTTGCAATTCCATCATGTGATGCCGCAGTAGGTACGCTGACAAACGGTTTTCCCAGATTGAATGCAATCATCTTTGCAATGTCTACTGATCTGCCGCCCCCAATTCCAATAATTAAATTGCTTTTGTCTTTTTTAACATCGTTTTGAATTTGGTCTATTGATGTTTCGTCGTTGTTATTGGCATTGTGCCAGACACTTTTGATTTCTGCTTTAAGCAATGATTTTTGAAATTTTTTTTGAATTATTTTTTGAACATGCCGGCCAGAAATTACAGAGACTTTTTTTGGTTTATTTAAGGAATGTAGAAATTTCCCGATGTTTCCGATGTTTTTGTCACCTATCACAATTAATCGTGGTAGCTCCATCGTATGAAAGGCAGAGTTGAGCACAAATTGTTGATAGTTTCACTCCTTATCAACCTCCCTGCAACAAAAAGTTATTTAAAAGGGTCAAAGCCATTCCAGAGCATCTAGGAGTATTTTATTTGTCAACTAATGTAGAGGAGAAGATTTTACACGGAACTACCACTGTAGGTATCAAGGCTACTGATGGAGTAGTATTGTGCGCAGACATGCGTGCAAGCGCGGGCTATTTTATTGCCAATAATAATACTATGAAAATTCAGCAGTTGGCAAAACATGCTGGTTTGACATTGGCAGGTGGTGTTGCCGATGCACAAAACATTACTGATGTCTTACGCTATCATGCAGCCATACATAAAATCCAAAAGAATGAAAACATCCCAATCAAATCTCTTGCAAGACTTTGTTCGCTTTTATTCCATCAGAATAGGGGTTATCCGTTTATTGCAGACATTCTGATTGGCGGGTATGACAAAAAAGGTCCCGCGCTTGTAAATATCGACATGTTTGGCTCAGTTGAGGAGAAAAAATATGTAACTACAGGTAGTGGATCTCCTGTAGCATATGGTCTATTGGAAGAAGAGTATAAGGACAGTCTCACAGCTGAACAAGCCAAGATCATCGCACTACGTGCTGTAAAGGCAGCAATTGTAAGAAATATTGGAACTGGTGATGGCATCAATGTCGCAGTTATCGACAAAGATGGATTCCGTCTTTTGACAAGAGATCAAAAGAAAGCCATAATCGCACTATAGTGATTTAATGCAAAAAAGACAACAGGAAAAGGATACACAATTAACAACCCAAAATGTAATGGCAACCATACTGCAAAGTATTCCAAAAGAGGCCAAGGTCAGTAAAATTGACTATGAGGGACCAAGAATTGCATTATACACAAAATCGCCACTATACTTGATGGAGCATAATGAGATTATTTCTGATCTAGTTAATGTCATCAAAAAAAGAATTGTGGTAAGAACCGAAGAGTCTATTAGAAAACCAGAAGAGGAGGCAAGGGAGATCATAGCAAAGGCCTTACCTAAGGAGGCAGATCTTCAAGGTACTTTTTTTGATACCACTACGGGCGAGGTCTCAATTGAGGTAAAGCGACCTTGGTTACTGCACAACAATCCTAGCTTTAACAGTCCGCAATTGACGGAAAGTATGGGTTGGAGAATACGCATACGAAAGGCAACGACAATTCCATCCAGTACAATTCAAGCAATAAACTACAATCTCAAGGTTTCCTCATCAGATAGAGCAAAACAGCTCAAGCAGATAGGCGAAAACATATTCCGCCCGCGCTTGGCCCAAAAATCTGAAGTTTCGTTGTTAACCCTTGGCGGTTTTGGTCAAGTGGGAAGATCAAGCATGATATTGACTACGTCTGAAAGTAAAATTTTGATTGATTGTGGTATTAATCCAGGGGCTCGGAGTCCAATGGAAGCTTTCCCAAGACTTGATTGGGCAAATGTTACACTTGATGAAATTGATGCAATTGTCATAGGTCATGCACATCTTGATCACACTGGATTCTTGCCGGTTCTTTGCAAGTATGGATACAAGGGACCGATCTATTGCACAGAACCTACACTCCCAATGATGAATTTAATTCAACTAGACGCAATAAAGGTGGCAGCTGCACAGGGGCGGGCTGCACTATATGCAGAAAGAGACGTCAAGCAAATTATGAAACAGGCAATTACAATTCCATATGGAACCGTAACAGACATTTCACCTGACATCAAACTTGTCTTTTCAAATGCAGGTCACATCCTTGGATCAGCAACGTGTCATTTCCATATTGGTAATGGTGATCATAATTTTGTATACACTGGCGACATAAAATATGGAAAAAGTATTTTGTTTGAGAGTGCTTCATGGAACTATCCACGAGTTGAAACTTTGCTAATTGAAAGCACATATGGTGCAAAAGAAGACATTCAACCCACAAGGCAAGAAGTCGAATCTGCATTCATTAATGCGGTCAATAATGCACTTGTCGATGGCGGTAAGGTACTCATTCCTATTCCAGCAGTTGGGCGTGCACAGGAGATAATGATGGTAATTGATCATTACATGAAGGCCGGCCAGATGATGGAAGCACCCGTATTTATGGAAGGTATGATAGCAGAGGCAACTGCAATTCATGAGGCATATCCAGAATATCTTGCACGTGATCTTAAACAAAAAATTCTTGAAACTGACGATAACCCATTTGATTCTGAATATTTTACAAACATAGAACATTCTGATGCAAGAGAAGAGCCATTACGAGAAGGTACGCCGTGCATCATACTTGCAACATCGGGTATGTTAGAGGGTGGCCCTGTCTTGGAATATTTCAAAAACATTGCACCTGGAAGTAAAAACAAAATAATTTTTGTCTCATATCAGGTAAATGGAACACTTGGCCGCAGAATTCTAGATGGTGCAAAACAAGTATCGCTCTTAGGAAAAGATGGTAAAGTCGAAGTGGTAAACATCAATTGTTCAATGATAAAGCTTGACGGATTTAGTGGTCACAGCGACTATAATCAACTGCTTTCATTCATCCATAAACTAAGACCAAAGCTAAGAAGAGTCCTTGTAAATCACGGTGAAAGAAGAAAGTGTGAAAACCTCGCGATGACTGTCCGTAGAATGTTCAGAGTTCCTGCACATTATCCTCAGGTACAAGAAGCAATTAGGCTGTTTTAACAACATCGAATACGTAAGACGTCGTTTTTAGCAGAGATATGATATTCCACTGTATCGAGTCTGAAATTTTTCCTTACGTCCACTACTTATCAATATTTTTAAACTAAAATGATATTTTCGTATCATTATATCGGATTGCATCTTTTTTTGATAATATTAGTATCAATAAATTGTGTGATTTGTAACAGCTGTCTTGTTTTGTCCTGATATTTTGAAAAAGACTGTTCTTGTTTCTTTGTCAATGATTTCCAAATATTTTCCTGCCTTGTCTTTTGCACGGGGGATCTTTTGAGGTCTTTAAACGAGAAAATTATCTAAACTTACTACCTCGTGGAGTATTCTCGGTTGATTTTTGTTCCTAAATTCGTAGGAATTTGTCGAACATCTGATAAGTACACTTCTTGTCAGATCACAGGGGCTAGATGTTTTGTTTATTTGAAAGTTTGTAATGATTTTATAATTTTTTGAAGATTCGAGCTCACAGACATGATGTTTCTGGATGTATATGCAAAAGTGTGTGTTGATATGATAGTATCGTTGCTGTTATTGTTTTTAATTGAATATTTTACAAAATCATTTTGAGGCAAACAAATGTTTTCATATGAGCAACTTTTGTAATCTAATGTATTTGCTGATATTATTTTAAAATTCATCATGCATCTTATGCCATATGAAAAACATGTCTTTTTCTTCTCGCAATACGCTTGGATCAAGGACATCTTTTATTCATTGTGTAATGTTTTGAGCATCATTGAAGCGATCTCGTTTAATTTTGGTTCGTGTTGGTTTTTCCAAAAGTAAAATTAGTTTATTTGTGTGATCTGATTCTGTGAAATCTCATATGGGATCATTATACAATATGATAGTCTCTAAAACTATCATAGTGATCTCTTTCACGAAACTTGTCGTTGCCTGATTTTTATAAATCTGGAATAAATCTTTCCACAAGTTTGAATTATAGTAATTTTTTCCTTTGTTATCAGAGGTTTGTGCAGCTGCTAATTGTATGCTAAATATGACAGGTATGATGGATAATAATGTAAATAATAAAACAGATTTTCTAAATTTTACAATATTGATGTTGTTTTGATATTAGGTACGACAGAATGATAAGTTTTGTTTTAATAATTTTATTTTAGATCATATTCCGGCTTCCAGATTTTAACGCCTGGCGGTGTAACAATTATTCTTTCTTCACCCAATCTTGCAATGTCTGCGTCATGATTTTTTGCCAGACTATATAATTCCTCAACTAGCTTTCGTAGCTGCTCTACATCTTTTTGCGCAAGTGGTGTAACCCTTAGTATCAGTATCATGTTTTTTTTCATGTCATCTTTTATTGAATGGATGTCGCTTGGATCACGAATCGTAATTGCCTTTAGGTATGTTGGGCTTTCCTGCTTTTGCATCTATTATGAATGCGATCTACTCCCTCAAAAAGTCTTTCGCATCAAATGTAAAAAGGTACGTAATTTTTGTTCCTAAATTCTGTATTGGATATACTCAGATTCTTCTGCACTGCTTATCGAGATTTCCGATTTGTTGTTGCCTTTTTCAACTATTACTATTCCCGGTGTTTCTTTTGGTGCATCAGAATAACGCAGTGTTATTGCGGCAGAGATTAGTTTATGGTTTTCAATATTGTCTCCGCGCAAAAGCGTATTTGGCCCAACGTAATCTTTTGCGTAAAACACAATATCATTTGGTAAGGCAAGAGCTTTGATCATGTTGTTTTCGTCCTGATTTCTTCCCACGATAAGTTTTGTTGTTTTATCAAGTCGGAAGTGTCTTCCTATTTTTAGTAGATCAATGTCGTTTGTTGTTGGATTATCAATGTGTGAGAATAGATCTTTTGCACGTATTGCAAATGCTGGATCTGTAAGAAGACATCCACCGCCGGCGTTTGGAGGGTTTTCTATTCCATATTCTTGTGCCATTTGTAATTGCATTCTTCTTGTGCGGCCCCGAATCATCCCCAAGTTTTCTCTTTTGATCAAGCCATTTTCTTCAGGTATTGTTTTTGGCAATAATGCGCCAGAAAGCGGTCTTACTATGTATCCTTCTAACTCTGATTCTTTTTCTATAGTTTTTAGTGCTGGTCCATGTTGGCTCATGGGTCTTTGCCCCAGTACCTCTCCTGAAATGATAAAGTCAGCCCCGATCTCATCCATGTGTTTTTTTGCAGCCTTGAACATCATCGATCTGCAATCAATGCATGGGTTCATACCCGATCCAAATCCGTGCTTTGGATTCTTTAACATCTCAATGTATTCATCTCCAAGATAAACGGTCTTTAGATTAACGCCAAGTGTATCTGCTCTTTCTCTAATTTCAAAACCACACCCCCTCCCACAATCAAAATCACAAAATGGAGTCTTGATCGCAACTGCGGATACTTCAAATCCCTGATTCTGCATCATTTTTACTGCAAGTTGACTATCTAACCCGCCTGAAAGTAACGCGACAACTTTTCTTTTTCCTTGATTCTCTTCCAACATTAGAAAAGCTTAGTTTCCAATATACAAACTTTCCAACAAACATAAATCTGCTAGCTCGTTTATCATTTCAAATTGGAAGAACGGCGAAAGTGGCTCCTCAAATACGCCCACAACCTGGATTGTGATGCTTTGGTATCTTTTGAGCCTGAAAACCTCTACTACATGACTGGTTTTTGGGGTGAGGCAGTTGGAATATTAGAAAAAAATGGTCAGACTACCATCATTGCACCTGAGCTTGAAGTGGAAAGGGCAAGGGAAGAATCCATCGATTGTAATGTAATTACGGCAGAGCGTGGTGTTGGTTTGATTTCTGGTTTGATGCCCAAAATAAAAAACAGCAAAGTGTGTACAGATTGCCAGACTTATCCCATGATGGAATTACTCAAAAAATCCATTCCCACCGTAAAATATTCAACTGATCCATTTTATCGGGCACGCGAAGTAAAGGACTCTAAGGAAATTACCATTCTAAAAAAGGCATCTCAAATAATTGATGAAATGTATGAGCTTTGTGTAAAAAAAATAGAGATGGGATTACGAGAATCTGAGCTTCAGTCTATTTTGATGTCTTTTGCCATGGAACGCGAGATGTTTAGTACTGGGTATAGATCAACTTTGAATCCTCTGATAATTGCAGGGGGGCCAAATGGGGCATTGCCACATGCACAGGTAACTAAAAGAAAATTTGCGGTGGGTGACTTGATAGTAGTTGATCTCACCTTACGTTACAAGGGCTACGTCAGTGATGCAACAAGAACGTTTGGTTTAGGAACTCTTAGTAGTCATGCAAAAGAAATCTATGAGATAGTAAAGGAATCACAGAAGGTAGGACTACAAGCTGTAAGAATTGGGGTTTCTTGTAAATCAGTTGATGATGCATGTAGAGATTATATCGCCAAAAAAAATTATGGTCAATACTTTATTCATTCAACTGGCCATGGAATTGGACTTGAGGTGCATGAGTTCCCAACAATAAGCCAGAAAAGTCAGACCGTTTTGCAAAAAGACATGGCAATAACCATAGAGCCTGGTATCTACATCCCAAAAAAATTTGGAGTAAGAATAGAGGACTCTGTTATTGTGAAAGACAGGCCATTGGTTTTGCATAAATTTACAAAAGATCTAGTGATTATTTAGAATACGCCCGGTTTATCGTATGTTGTTCACTTTACACACACATGGGTCTAATTAGAAATTTGTGACAATAAAATCAGGTGGAGTCATTTGTTGGGGGCATGCTTCCAAATAATTCATTGTGGCCCCAACAATTTTTCTAAGGCCTTTTTGCAGTTAATATGAGAACTTTCCACGGAAATATGATTTGTCCGTTCTTTTTTGTATAGGGAATGGTTTTTTGTTTAATTTGGTCTTTCATTTTTTGCTTTTGTATGATAGATAGTGTTTTGATTTTTTCTTTTAGCGGTTTCGACAGATATTTGAGATAGTTTTGCCAATAATCAGAAAATGTTCCAGGACGATATGTGAAGACGTATTCTTGTATTCTGATATTAGTAAAGCCTGCTTTTGATATGGCCTTTTTCAGTTGCTCTTTAGTTCCAAACCTATCAAGGTTGGGTGTTCCTTGTGGAGTGTAGTCTGGTATGAATTTTATTATTACATCTAAAATACTGCTAAAATATGGAACCGAGTCTTTATTCCCATGCAATGTTAGTGCTAAGGTTCCATTTTTTTTCAGATACTGTTTGATGTTTTGCAGTACTTTATGCGCATTTGGGAAAAAGAACAATGCGTATTGACATGTAACCACATCAAATTTTTTGTTAAACTTGATAAATTCTGCATCCGACAAAACAAAGTCCAGATTAGTCTTGTGGTTATTTTCTTTTTTTGCAATTTTAATTGCAGATATGGAACTATCAACCCCCACAACTTTTCCAGTTGAACCCACCCTTGTGGTAATTCTTTTTGTGATGGCGCCAGTTCCGCAAGCCAAGTCAAGAACTGCATAACCAGTCTGAATGTTTGCCAGTTTGACTAGTTCTGAGCTGCTCCTGAATGGGCCGATGTTATTTTTTGCCCATCTTTTATGATATCTTGGGGCAATTTCGTCCCATGTTTTGATTAATCGTTTTTTGTATTCCAAATAAGTGAATTTTTTTGTTCTTACCAATTCTCTATAGTTTATGACAATACCTTTTATAATATAGTCAAAGTCTTGTACAAATAATGGATGCGGCAATCCGACAGAGTAAATTTCATGATATTACTCATTTTGGTTTGAGATTAGCAATAGGCGTAATATTTATCGTACATGGTTCAGGGAAATTTAATCCTGAATTTGCTGGGTTTTTGACACAGATTGGAGTTCCAACAGAAATGCAGCTTCTTTTGGCGTTGGCCGAATTTGTTCCTGGAATATTGTTGATAGTCGGAGTTTTGACAAGAATATCTGGATCAGTTCTTTCAATTATGATGCTTAGCGCAATATTCTATGTCAAAAAGGCAGCAGATATTTCAGGAAAGGGGGGAGTTGAGTTTGAGATCATGCTTCTCGCAGGCTCCTTAATCGTAATTGTAATTGGACCGGGTAGAGTTTCCTTGTCTCACGTACTAAAGAAAGTTCCTAGATTTTTGCAATGAATCTCTGAATTTTATTTTTTGATTTTATGATAATAATTGCAGGTACTACAAAATATGTTCCTATGTTGAGCAAAATTATACCAATGCCGTATCCCAGTATTTCTTGATCAGAATCAATATCAACATAATTCAAAATTGAAAGTGTTGACAAGAGTGGCGTTATGGTAATCTTTACTGCTTCTTTGAATATCGGGTTCTGTCTTTCCCAGTCAGATATGGTTGGGCTAAAGGAATAGTAAACTGTGTTAAATGCAGTCATGAAATAAGTTCCAGTTCTTGTACCCAGTATGCTGTCTCTTACCTCCCTAAGTAACTGTACTTGTGGCGCAAGTTCAGAGTCATACGTTGCAGTTGCAATAAGGCAACCAGTTTTTTCTGATTTTGAATAGTCGGTGTTTGTGGTTTTTGGTGTTGTGATCTTGAAGGAGTCAATAACCTCGTTGAATTTGTCAAGAGTATCATCAAAATTTCTTTCACTGTTTGTGTAGGTAAAAATATAGAATTTGTCCTGATTCTTGATTATTACCTCTTTAAATTTTACGCTGATTTGTCCATCACCATCGCCGAATTTAGCTAGTGCGATGTGTGTAACGGCCTCATTTCCATTAATTACTG
The DNA here is from genome assembly GCA_016844685.1 of Candidatus Nitrosotenuis sp. Taxonomy (GTDB): domain Archaea; phylum Thermoproteota; class Nitrososphaeria; order Nitrososphaerales; family Nitrosopumilaceae; genus Nitrosotenuis. Next base: position 39,716 of record JAENJF010000001.1, read on the forward strand.
TTTTATCCTCTGACAAAATTGAGAGATTGCCTGAGTTTATTGCCTTTTGCAGAAAATTTTTGATTTTGCTTGAATAATCATCAAGTGATGTTCCGTTGGCAGCATTGACAGATAGAGAAATAGCGGGAGTAAAACCAGCTGTTTTGGTGCCGACTGCAACTATGTCTGGAGAGCTCGGAGTTTTTTGAGGTGGTTCCTGTACTAGCCAGCCAGACGGTGCAAGAAATGAAACGCCAAGCTTTTCATTGGAATATTCTTGTGCAGTTTGCTTTGTAATTGTTTTCACCCTTTCTGGCTCACCCAAACCAAGCAAGTCCGAGATTTCCGTGCGTTTTTTTATTTCAGCCTTTAGAATTTCACCTTTTGCCCAATCAAATGGAAGATGGTTCGTTTGCTCTCCTGCACTTGTTAGGTTGGCAATTTTATCAAGTGTCTCGTAGCTAGCATTTGTTGCTAAGCGCCCAAAGACTGCATAGTTTTGATCCAAAAAGAACGAATCCTTATGAACAATGAAAAACTGTGAGCTTGCACTATCTGGGTCAGAGCCGCGTGCCATTGAGACAATTCCTCTTTTGTGTTTGATTGTGTTAAATTCACCTGGAATCGTATATCCTGCATCGCCGGTTCCCCACTCCGAAAAGTGTTCAAATGCTCCAGGTTTTGATTTTGGATCTCCACCCTGAATCATGAAATCTTTGATAATTCTATGAAAAACAGTTCTATCGTAAAAGTGCTGTTCTGTTAGATTCAAAAAGTTTGCAACCGTTTTTGGCGCATCGCTTGGAAAAAGCTCAATTACCATGTCGCCTGATTTGGTGTGCAAGACTATCACCTTGTCCGAGATTTCTGTGGTTTGAGCAAAAACAGGCAAGACACCTAAAAATACAATTACAGATGTAAGAGAAAAAACTAGTTCGAATTTCAATATTTCATCGTTTTTGACTCACAAATAAAAGCTAATTGTATTAGTTTTTAACAAGTGATTTTTGAATCAGAATATGGAATCTGATGAACAAATCAAGGCTCATTTGGTTTCCGTGTGGAGAGGGCAAAAGAAACTTTTTTCCAGGTCAAAAGAATGTATGTTCATTTTAACTGATAGACGTATTGTATTTGTAACTAAAACTAAGGCCAAATCACGGTGGTGGAGTGCCACAGTTGAAAGGCAAGTCGTTACTTTAATGAAATCAGACGAACCGATGCTCATACATGACGGATATGATGTCAAAGATCTAAAACTTGATTTAGAAAATGAGAAAAACGAAGAATATAATTTTGATGATGTTATTAGTGTAGATTCTAAAGAGAAAAAGTGGGGAAATATTCTAAAACTAAAACTGAGAAAAGGTAGCAATGAAAAAAACTACCAGTTATCAATAGTAAAGGATTGGGTGACATATCCAATAAAGGACCCAACAAAATTCCTCAAGATAAATTGGATGCCAATTGTAGAATTTATCAAAAAACACAGGACTGTAGAATAAATGGCACAAGTTTTTGCTGTTGGTGTTGGTCCTGGTTCTAGCAGTTATGTTACAGAAGTTGTCAAGAACGTAATACTAAACTGTGATGTAGTTATTGGTTATAAATACACATTAAACACGATAGGTTCTTTCATCAAAGACAAACAAGTCTACGAGGTAACAATGAAAAACCAGGAAGAGGCATATCAAGAGGTAGTTAAAACACTCGGTGACAAAAAACTAGTTGTTCCATTTACTGGTGATGTGAATTTTTCTGAATCAGAAGTTGTGGATAGACTGATTGAAATTTTTGGAGACGTTGAAATAATTCCTGGAGTTAGTGCAATTCAGGTTGCCGCCTCAAAGGCCAAGGTTCCGTTGGACAAATCCAAGGTAATCACATTGCATGTTACAACACCAATTGAAGAAGAAAAACTCGAACTACAAAGGGCACTCATTGATGGATTTAGTGTTGTTTTGGTTCCACGACCATGGCCAAAAGTACCAGAAAAACACTTTATGCAATCCGAGATTGCTCATTATCTCAGAAAGAATGGTTTTGATACGGCAAGCATAAGAGTGCATGTTTTTGAGTTTTTGACCACAGATAAGGAAACAGAGTTTGTTGGTACAGTCAAGGATTTAGAGGGAAAAGAATTTTCGGACCTTTCCGTGATGGTGATCAATCAGTCAAAGTTAGAATCGTATATTAATTTCAAAGACTAGTTCAGTAGATTTTTAGAAGAACCAATAGTTTTTGAACTGGAGTCCGAACTTACAAAAATTGTTGCATCCATCCATTGATATTTTTCATCAAAAATTCTATAGAATCCTGGTTCTTTGAATGTCACGCTCCAGGACTTGCCTGGTTGTATGTTGCCGCTTGAAATCTTCCCATCTGCGGTAAATGCCTCTTTTAATGTTTTGTTGTAGTTGTTGGATGTACCGCTCTTTAGACTGTGGGAAACTATGTCCTCGTTTACGAATGTAACTGTTCCGCCAGAGATAATTGATATTCTATTCTCTGAGAAGTAATTAAATAAAAATCTGCCTGCCTGCTCATTGTAGTTCGGTACTTCGGAGTTTGAGGAGCCTTTCAAAATACGAACCGTTATTTCGGTTTTTTTATTTTTATCAGTTGGTTTGATTGGAGTAAATTCTGAAACTTTTGTCGTGTAGATTAGTTTTGTTATTTTGTTTGAAGGATCGCTTAGTGTTGCAGTTACACTATAGATAGAATTGCCCGGGTTTTTTTCCACAAGATTTCCAAGTGCCTTAAATGTGAATTTTTTCCCACCGGCATCTGAAGCCTCAGAAGAAATTTTAAAGAATTGTCCATTTTTTAAAATTGTCCCCCTAAAGCCAGAAACAGTAAGATCTTTTCCGTTTATGTCAATTAGTCCATTTTGTAAGGCAAATTCGGATGTAGCACCCCTTTTAGCTATAGTAAACTGTAAATCAATAGTTGCAGTCAAGATAGAATTCTCAGATATTGCAAATCCGTTTCCTTCAAGTAAGAACGCTTTATTTTCAGCAAGTTGGGCGTTTGCACTTTGAGTAGATATGCCAGCTAAAACGCCAAGCAAGATCAAGCTTGTCAAGTACGCGCGTCTCATAGTATAATCACCCCATGATTTCGTTTATAATTTACTAATGAATTGTTTTTGCCTATTCTACTAAATTTTATCACTTGGATTAGTTTACTTTTGGAAGTGGTATGTCTGGGCTTGGAAATGTTTCAATCATGTATGCCTCGATAATTCCGCCCAATAACAGCAGTCCTATTACAATTCCTATCTCTAACACTATCTGCTTCCATTGTTGTATGATGGGTGTTTTTTTGAAAATGTTTACTATCAAAAGAAAGCTTCGTGACATTCCAATGGAATATGCTGCAATCTCCATCAGTCCAAACGGCGTGGCAAAGATTATTGTTATTGGTGGGATGCTTGCCAAAAGTGGAGTTGTAGTAGCTAGTGCAGCAATCGCAAAGCCTGTGGAAAACGCAGAAAAGACCCCCCATCCAACACCAAATCCTGGGATAAACATTGGTAATGCAATTTCTATATTATGAAGAAATATTTCAATTCCCAAATTTTCGCCCTTTAGTGTGTCTAGTATTTTGTTAAATTCGTCAAGGAATATACCAGCCTCTTCATTTGACACCTCCGTTTTTGCTCCAATAGAGAAAGCGGCTGAAAACACAGCTAAAAAGACAAAGAAAAACAATATTCTCCGTTTTAGCACAACAAATTTTTTGTTGTAGATTATTTGAGTCTGTTGTTTTCCACAGATTTAATTAAAACTTGTTTGTTGAAACCTTCATTATGATAAAGGATGTCGGTTCTGCATTAGATTTTGCGTTAAACAGGGGCTTTCAGATCCACCCAAATGCACTTAGAATTCTAGAGCAGGTGGATGTAAAGGAATTAGAAAAAATCATCAAACAGGTTGTTCGAGAAAAAGAAAAGCAAAAACTATTTCTGATTAACCAGCAAGACCTTGAGGTTTTTTTGGGAATTATGGAAGATGAGATTCTGGATGATTCCCATGAAATTTTGTTTGATCCAACCTCAAAAATTGCCTCAGCCGAGGGAGTTGATGGGTTTACCGCGTTGTTCTCAAGCAGGTATGCCAAGCTAAAAAGGATCATATCAAATCGCCCAGAGTCAAAAATGCTCAAGTCTATTTCATCCATAATTTCGACAAAATCAAAGGAGGAAACCTATGTCTGCGGTCTTGTAACAGACAGAAAAACAGACAGAAATGTTACCAAGATAACCATGGATGATGCCACTGGATCAATTGAGACCATGGTTATTGATGAAGACTTACAAAAAGTCGCCTCTTCCTTACTGATGGATCAGTTTGTCATGGAAAAAATCATAGCTGCAAAAAACGGTGGTTTTATTGTCAAGGATATTATTTTGCCAGACATTCCAGACCATCTGTCAAACCGCTCAAAAACTGAAACCTGCGCCCTGTTTTTGTCTGATCTTCACATAGGTAGTAAGTATTTTATGGAAAAAGAATTCTTGGAGATGATTTCGTGGCTTTCAGGCCCAGATCCAATTGCGCGAAGGGTGAGATTTGTAGTCTTGGGCGGTGATATCGTAGATGGAATTGGAATCTATCCAAACCAGGACAAGGAATTGATTGCTCTTGATACAAATGTACAGCTACAAATGGTGTTTGATATTTTGGACAAGATTCCAAAACACATTAAGGTTTTCATATCTCCTGGGAATCATGATCCTGGAAGGCGTGCGCTTCCCCAGCCAGCAATTCCTGCAAAATACAACCCCGGCCTTTGGGATAGAAAGAACTTCCACATGATTGGCAATCCTGCTATGGTTTCACTAAATGGTGTCAAGATACTCATTTTCCATGGCCAAAGTATTGACGATATTGTAAAGACCACACCTGGATTAAGCTATGACAAGCCTGCAAAAGTCATGCAGTATTTGCTCAAGGCAAGGCATATGAGTCCAATTTATGGCAGTCAAACTCCGATCGCGCCAGAATTAGAGGATTTTATGGTAATTGATGAGATCCCAGACATTTTCCATGGGGGACACGTTCATGTTGTGGATTTGGACTTGTATAGAGGAGTTCTGATTCTAAATTCTGGTGCCTGGCAGGCCCAAACACCATTTCAGACAAGTGTTGGAATTGTACCGACTCCGGGAATGGCAGTCCTGGTTAATTTGAAAACCTTCAAGGTTTACACAAAAGACTTTACATTTAAAAATTAGATAATATCTTCTAGTGTAACTTCGTTTTTAAAAGTATCCTTTACTGTTTCAGGCGAAATGGTAAGTGTGAATTTTTTTGTTCTTCCGTGGATTCCCTGATGGACAATTTTACCAGAAATTATTCCAGACATTTCTATTTCGCCAAGCATTTGAGTGACCCTCCTTTGTGTGAGTTCCTTTTGCCGTATTGCCTTACAGAGGTTTTTGTAGGCTGAAAAGATCGCACCTGTTGACAAGCCAGATGCCTTCATTACGGCTATAATTAGTAGTTTTTCGTGGAGTGGATATGATTTGAGGGCTGTTACTTCCTTATCTTCCTCCATTTTTTGAGATGCTATTCTCACATGTTCTTCTTTTACGGTTTCCGATTGTTGTCTTTCGGCAATCTCCCCCGCCACCCTCAATAAGTCGATTGCCCTCCTCGCGTCGCCGTGCTCACGTCCCGCCATCGCTGCACAGAGGTTCAGCGCTGATGCCTCAACTACATCATCTAAAAAGGCTGCCTTGATTCTATCTAATAGAATTTCTTTTAGTTGATTAACATCATAGTTGGTAAAGACTATCTCTTCTTCGCCTAATGAACTGATCACGCGTCCATCAAGCCTATCTTTGAAGGTAAGATCGTTTGATATCCCAACTAGTGTTATGCTGCCCCCCTTTAGCCTCTCGTTTGCCCTTGTTAGTTGGTAAAGAATGTCTTTCCCCGTTTTTGATACTAGGTGCGCCAGATAGTCTATTTCGTCTATAACAAGTATGATGTTGTATTGATTTTCTTCGATTGATTTTAGGAGGCGGTTGAAGACTACGCTTGTTGCTAGGCCTGTCGGTGGCAGGTCTTCTTTTTCTAAGCCAAGTTGTCTGCCAATACTAACAAGTAATCCATAAAGGGTTGTTTCGTCTTTAGAATTTGTATAGATTAGTTTTATTGGAAAGTTTGATTTTTCGACCCGCTGTTGAATTTTAGTTAGTATTTTTTTTACAACTAGTGTTTTACCAGTGCCCGGTTTTCCATAAATTAGAAGGTTTGACGGTCTTGATTGTTTTAGTATAGGAAGTAAGGATTGGGTAAGCTTTTCTTGCTCGTCCTTTCTGTGTAAAATCACGTCTGGAAGGTAGGTAAAATGTAAAACGTTCCTGTTTTTTATGATTGATTTGCCGCTCTCTGCAGCATCTAAAAGTCTGTCTATTGGATCATCATTCAATAAATCTCACACACCTATCTTTCCAGTCCTTAACCATTTCATCTAACAATGAATTAGTTATGTTTAGAATACAATTAGTAGTTGTAGTTTAGTTTGTAATTAATTATTTTTAATTTATTTTTCAAAAAAAATTGAAAGAAGAAGAGAGTGGAAGTATTGGTGGGGGGGTAATTAACAATTAGTTAAGGAATTGTTAAGAAAACACCAAGAAAAGCCAATTTTGACCCCATAATTTCGAGTCCAGGCGTGGAGAATGGCATTAACAATGTTAACAAGCCAAAATAGACTCCTTTATTTCCACTCCAGGCATGAAACGGGAGTCATTCTTGTTAATTAGGGAAAGCTAATTTGTTAACATGTAAAGGTTGGCTAGGTGTGAGCCGCACAGTCAACGTTAACAACCCCAATTGTTAACAATTCCAAGAGGATCTGTTCAATTGTTAACTAGTTAACACGATCGATCACGATGGCTAAGAAGCGCATACGTATTGATCTGGAAGACTCGGATGGTGCAAAGTACAACTTCAACATAGAAGGAAACATCACCAGAGATAAGGTATTGAAGATATTTGAAATGATGAATCTACTAAACATTGAAGACCAAGGGGAAGCACCACAACTGGATTCGGTTGGCGCAAAAATATGGCATATTGTAGACAAGTATTTTCCAATGGGCAAGTTTACCTCAACTGAGATACTAGAGAAATTTGAGGACGAGTACAACGAGCCGATAAAACTTAGCATAATTTCGACATATTTAGCCAGGTTTAACACCAAGGGGAGGATAGATCGCTTGCGAAACGGCAGAGAATGGGTTTACCAGATAGCCAAAGTAGCACAAAAGCGGCCCGATTAGGAAATTATAGCCCTTTTTAGAACCAAGGAATCTTCTTGGAGGCTGACTTTAACATAATCCCCCCTCTGCATTCCCAAGTATTTCCTAAACTGCTTTGGTATGGATATGGTTCCCGTAGCCGTGATCTTGACCAACTCCTCATTTTCTGACATGTATTATAATTTTATAATCTATAATATTTAAAAATTACTAAAAAATAATTTTGTAACAAAAAATGACCCACCTAACAAGAAATTCTAAAAACCAAAACTAAGTGATTATCTAAATTAGACTGTAACTGCCAGTCCGGGGGATCCCAACTTAGTCTTTCCCTTTTCAGTTATTTTGTAAGTGAATGGTTTCATCTTAGTATTCCTTTCTACCAAACCTTCCTCAAAAAGCCTCTTCATGAGCCTTGATGTGTGCTCCCGACTCCTTCCTATTGTGACTTGGATGTCATGTGACGTCATTTCATTGAGTGTGATTAATCCTAACACATGTTCTGCAACACCACTAAAATCCATATTAGGCATTCTTGGCTTCTGAACCGGCTTTTCAGGCTCCTTTTTGACCACAATCTCCTCTTTTTTCTCAATTATGGGCCCTATTTTCTCCAAAACCGTCTCAACTGGAGGACTTTCTTCCAAATCTAGCACATCCATACGTATTTTCATGTCAATTAACTGCCTTTCATAGTACTCCATACGTGATACATAGGAAGGATCTGGACCTTTTTGGTTCGTAAGTGACTTGATTTTATTGTAAATGAGCATGCCAAATATGCCTACAAAGAACGCAATTATCACACCTATAATGATCTGGGGGTCTGGAACCTCTACTAACATCACTAAAAATGATAAATTGTTGTGATTTATTGTGATTGGCCAACATAATTTCACACTCTACATCAACACCAATATCATTTACTGTCACATCACTCAAGTTAAGGCTGGCACAAATTATGTGACACATCACATTCCACATGCCTGAGTAACCAATTTGTCTATAATGTTTATCACTTGTTCTTCTCTTTCAGGGAAAACATCACTATCTTTTATCACAGAAACCTGTTCTGCGAGCCTAGATATCACATCAATGTCATCTGGAAGCAAAACTCCTAAACCTCGAAATAAAATTATTGAATAATATAGACCCATTAGCTTGTCCCTTGACTGGCCTACTTGCCTAAAATAAGCGCCCTTTGAGATGCCAAAGTCGAACTCGGACAGGTTCTTCCGATTTAAAATAATTTTAACTTGTTTCTCTGTAAACAGTGATTTTTTGATAATTTGACGAATAATATTGTTTAAATTAGAATTCTCAATCTCTACCATAGCTATACAGATCTGTATACCATCATATCAATTAAACTTTAAAACAGTCATTTCGAACCACAGGTATGGGAAAAATCGAAGAATACCTTTATGCGTCACGAAGGAAAAAGGCGGCACTAATCTTTGTATTAATTGATTCTGAAGTATCAAAGATCAGAGAATCTGTAAAACTGGCAAAAAGTGTGGAAAAAATTGGCGCGTCAGTCATACTTGTTGGAGGCTCTTCTGCAACTGATCAGATAGAGATGGCACAAGTTGTAAAAACCCTGAAAAAATCTCTAAAAATTCCAATAATTCTATTTCCAGGAAACATAACTGGCGTAGTTCCACAAGCTGATGCTATTTTGTTCAGCTCGCTTTTGAATTCGGAAAACCCATACTACATAACACAAGCTCAGGCCCTTGGGGCACCAAACGTCTTAAAGTTTGGACTAGAGCCACTTCCTACCGCCTATATAATAATCGGCGAGGGAACAACTGCCTGGTTTGTAGGTGCTGCAAGGGCAATTCCATTTGACAAGGCAAACATTGCTGCTGCATATTCACTTGCAGCCCAGTTTTTGGGCATGAGGTTTGTTTACCTTGAGGCAGGCTCTGGCGCAAAGCAAAGCGTTCGTCCAGAGATGGTAAGGGCGGTTCGAAAGGTCTTCAGGGGCTTTCTTATCGTAGGGGGGGGCATAAGAGATGTTAATACGGCAAAAGAGATAGTTGCAGCAGGAGCAGACGCCCTGGTGATTGGAACAATGCTTGAAAAAGAAGGTAACAGCCTCAAAAAACTAGCCGAAATAGCAAATAGTATCAAGAACATTAGGAAATAGTATGTCTGAAGACACGGCAATATCCCGAATTAAGGGAGTTCCAATGCCTGACTATTATCTGAAATACTATGAGCATCTCTCAGAGAAGGCATACCAGACATTTGAAAAGGCAGCTGAGGCAAAATCAACTCACGTTGACTCGTCAGGAATAGTAGAGCCAAAAATTGCCTTTGATCTTGCCGACCGTGTTGCAAAGATGCACGACATTGATATTGCTGAACCACTACGTGAATTACTAAAAGTAAAAGGAAAGGAGCTTGCGGCTCTAGAATTATCAAAAAGCATAGCCTTGGGCAATTACTTGCCTAGGGAATCATCACTGGAAGAAAGACTTGACCTTGCAGTAAGAGTCGGCCTCGCAATAGTCACAGAAGGAGTCACGATTGCACCACTCCAGGGAATAAGCGAGGTAACAATCAAAACCAATAAGGACGGCTCTGAATACCTCTCAGTTTCAATCGCAGGACCAATGAGATCTGCGGGTGGAACGGAATCTGCAGTAACAATGCTAATTGCAGACCATGTCAGAAAGGCAGTCGGCCTTGCAAAATATGTGGCAAATACATTTGATGATGAGACAGGCCGGTTCGTAGAGGAGCTTAGAATCTATGAAAGGGATGTTGGGAGCTTTCAGTTTCATGTCCTTGATGAGGACATTATTACAGTAATTTCGAACCTGCCTGTCGAACTTGATGGTGTGGATACTGACCCAAACGAGGTAGTTAACCACAAAAACATGGTTAGGATCAAGACTGATCGAGTAAGGGGAGGTGCCTTACGTGTGTTAAATGATGGATTGATTGGAAGATCAAAAAAACTACTCAAAAGAATAGAATTGTATGGCCTTGATGGCTGGGAGTGGTTAAATGATCTAAAAGGCGCAATCCAAACAGGTGATGATGAGGGAGCATCTGCAAAAAGACTCAAAGAGGTCATCGCAGGAAGATCTGTTTTATCTCTTCCAAACAAGCTTGGTGGGTTTAGGCTACGTTATGGTAGGTCTTGTAATACGGGCTTTGCCTCAGTTGGCGTACATCCGGTTGTGGCAGAAATACTGCATCATACAATAGCGGTTGGAACGCAGGTAAAGCTTGACGTTCCAAGCAAGGGCGCAACAATTGCCTTTGTTGATACCATTGAAACCCCAATTGTCAGGCTAAAAAATGGAAACGTGGTAAAAATCCAAAACGTAGAACATGGAATCAAAATCAAAAACGACATAGGCAAGATCCTCCATCTTGGCGACATTCTGATCTCGTATGGCGATTTTCTTGAAAATAATTCACAATTATTCCCAAGCGGTTATGTCGAGGAGTTTTGGGTGGAAGAACTACGCGAAAAACTTTTCAAATACGAGCCCAACTCTGGGATGGAAAAACTAGAGAAAACACCGTCATTTGATGAGGCATTAGAAATCTCAGTAAATTTTAAAATTCCACTACACCCAAAATACCTGTATTATTGGGAGCAAATCTCAATTGATGAATTAAAAGAAATCTTACAGCCGGTAAATATCGCAGACGATACAATCACATATCCAAAAAAATGCAAAATAATTCTAGAAAAACTCGGAGTTCCACATGAGGTCTTAGAAGACAATCTAATTCTTAGAGAAATGGAAGCGCGAATCTTTTACGAGTTGTTGTTTACAAATCCAATCAAATTTGAAAACCTAAGCACCGTACCAGAAATAATCTCAGAATCCTCTGGAATCAAGATACGCCCCAAGTTTTCAATCTCAATTGGAGTAAGAATTGGAAGGCCTGAAAAGGCAGCAGCACGACAAATGAAGCCGCCCGTTCACACGTTGTTTCCAGTAGGCGAAAAGGGAGGCATGACACGCGACCTACTCAAGGCATGTGCCGCACCTGACTTTTACTGCAACATTTTCCACCGTATGTGCAAAAACTGCAACGAACCATCAATTAGCATAAACTGCCAAAAATGTGGGAGCAGAACCTCAACTGATTATACCTGTCCAATCTGCAGATCAAACCTCGACTCTCCATATTGCCAAAAATGCAAAAAAAAGGCACCAACACACTCATTCAAGCCGTTTCCTCTAAAACAAAAGATATTCCTTGCACAAGAAAAAATGGGCATACGTGTACAAGAGCCGTTCAAGGGTGTAAGGGAACTAATCAACCAAGACAGAATAGCAGAACCTCTTGAAAAAGGCCTCATCAGGCAAAGCCTAGATCTAACCGTATTCAAGGATGGAACAGTGCGCTTTGATGCGACAAATTCACCTCTGACCCATTTCAAACCGTCATGGATTGGAACATCAATTGAAAAACTCAAGGAGTTGGGCTATACGCATGATTCAGATGGAAACCCACTGACAAACCCTGATCAAATCATCGAAATCAGAATGCAGGATGTGATCATTCCATTTGAGAGTGGGAGGTATCTTGTGCAGACCTGCAAGTACATTGACATTGAACTTGAAAAGTTCTATGGAAAATCTACATTTTACAATGTAAAGAACATAGATGATCTTGTTGGGCATTTGATTATTGGCTTGGCGCCACACACGTCAGTCGGTATAGTTGGAAGAATAATTGGTTACACTGAAACACATGTTTGTTATGGTACTCCAAACTGGCATTCTGCAAAACGTCGTGATGCAGATGGGGACGCAGACTCGATAATGTTACTAATGGACGCACTACTCAACTTTTCAAGACAATTTCTATCAGACAAAATTGGTGGTCTCATGGACGCTCCACTTTTAGTGCAACCAATAGTTTTGCCTCATGAATCACAGCCGCAAGCACATAACTTTGAGGTGACAAAAAAACTACCGTTGGAATTTTTTGAATCCACGTTTCAGGGAAAAAAGGCATCAGAGATATCCAGCATTGAAATAATAAAATCACGCCTTGAAACAAAGGAACAATTCTATGGGTATCATTACACACATTCCACATCGACTCTTACCACTTCAAGATCAAGGAGTGCCTATTCTACACTTGGCTCAATGCTTGATAAATTTGACATGCAGATTCGAAATGCCGAACTCATAAACGCAGTTGACGCAAATGAGATTGTCACAAATGTCCTCACAACACATCTTGTGCCAGATATAATTGGAAACCTAAGGGCATACGGAAGACAGAAATTCAGATGTACTGCGTGTGGAAGAAAATACAGACGAACTCCACTACTCCAACACTGTGTTTGTGGAAACAAGTTAATCCAGACAATAACGAGGCCATCCATTGAAAAATACCTCAAACTTGCAAAGAGGCTTGTCGAAAAATATGAGGTTGGACCATATCTGAAGGGAAGAATCTACACACTTTCAGACGAAATAGATCTCGTATTTGGTAAAAGAAAGGGCGATCAGTTACTTCTTACCGATTACGAGTAAATTCTATCTGAGCTTTACGTATTCGTAGGCACCAAGCTTGTTGTCAAAACAATAATGCACCTTTTGGTAATCCTTTCTGAATTTTTTTACATTTGATACCATTTTCTTGGGGTCCTTTTTGTCAATTATAATTTTTTTGATAAAGGACGCAATCTCTTTCATTTCAGACCCCTTCATACCAAGTCTTGTTATTTCTGCAACACCAAGTCTAATTCCTCCTGGGTGGAAATAGTTTCTTCCTGCCTTGATATCACCTGGGATTAACTGCCTGTTTACGATTATGTTTGCCTTTTCCAAATCTGCCTCTACTTTTCCACCATCACTGTAATCAAGAACATTGACTGCAATTTGGTGTGATTTTGTGAATCCTCGTTTTTCTCCCAAAACCTTGAAACCACTTTCACTCAAAGCCTCCGCCAAAACTTTTGCATTCTTTATTACTTGTTTTGCATAATCCTTGCCAAACTCTAGTGCCTCTGCAAAGGTGATTGCCTTTGCTGCCATGTGATGAATGTGATGACTACTTGTAAGGCCTGGAAATATTGCTTTCTTTATTGCCTCACCATATTTTTCAGCTGCCAAGACAAGACCTCCCTGCGGACCAAACAATGTCTTATGTGTACTCATTGTCATACTGTCTGCCCCCTCCCTTAGAGGATCTTGGAACTGGCCGCCAGCAATCAGACCTGCGACATGTGCTGCATCATAGTTAATGTGGATGTTATAGCTTTTCAGAAAATCGGCAAGCTCCTTTACTGGATGGGGGAACAAAAATAATGAGCCACCAAACATTGCCATCTTGGGCAACCTGCCCGCCTTTTCGAGCTCTTTGACTTTGTCTTTGGTTTTATCTACATCAATTGTCATCTCTTCGGCATCAAATGGATAGAATTCAACATCAAGTCCGTGGACTAGTCCTGCAGTTCCAGAATGTTCCTTTTTGCCATGGGAAATGTGACCACCTGCTGGAATGGATGGCGCAATCATGATGTCCCCTGGATTGGTAAAAGCAGAATAAATTGCAAGATTTGCCACAACGCCAGAAATTGGTCTTACGTCAGCAAACTCTGCCTTGAAGAGTTTTTTTGCAAGCGCCATACACTCAAACTCGACCTCATCAATGTAGATACAGCCTGCATAGACACGCTCACCAGGCCAACCCTCTGCGTATCTATTCCCAAAGTCTGAAAGCAGCGCCTCTTTTACGGCCGGACTAGGGATATTTTCACTTGCGATAAGCGGAATAGAATTCTCAAACCACTTGTTATGGGTCTGAAGACTGGATAGAATTTTTTTATAAGAATCTCGATTTGATGCCTTTACCATGTTGTAGCGGCTTATTTTCCCAATTTAAAAACACCGATTTTGTAATTCCAAAAAACAAACAAAGTATAAAAGGGGAAAAATAAAATCTTCATCATTATGAGCATGCAAACCCAAAGAGGAAGCTTACCTGTTATCTTACTAAAAGAAGGATCATCTGAAAACAAAGGCCGTGAAGCCCAAAAAAACAACATTCAGGCAGCTAAAATTATTGCCGAAATAGTCCGTAGCAGCTTAGGTCCAAGAGGAATGGACAAAATGCTAGTTGACTCTTTAGGCGACGTTACCATAACAAACGACGGCGCTACGATTCTAAAGGAAATTGATGTCCAACACCCAGCAGCAAAAATGCTAGTAGAGATCGCAAAGACAACCGATTCCGAAGTAGGAGATGGAACTACATCTGCAGTTGTCCTGGCAGGCGCATTATTGGAAAACGCCGAATCACTCCTAGCCCAGAATGTTCATCCAACAGTTATCGTTGATGGTTACAGAAAGGCATCAAGAAAAGCACTACAATACCTAAAAGAAATAGCAGAAGAGGTCACTGCAAACGACAAGTCAATTTTAACAAAAATTGCAAGAACATCAATGCAGACAAAAATTGTAAGAGCAGATTCCAATTATTTAGCTGATCTTATTGTAAAGGCAGTAGTATCCGTAGCAGAAAAAGACAACAACAAATTCGTAATTGATCAGGACGATGTCAAAGTAGAAAAAAAGGCTGGCGGTTCAATGAAGGATTCTGTTTTAGTTGAAGGTATAGTCTTAGACAAAGAAGTAGTCCATAGCGGAATGCCAAAAAATATTACTGATGCAAAAATTGCACTAGTCAACTCTGCGCTTGAAATTGACAAAACTGAATTTGATGCAAAAATCAACATCTCAAATCCACAACAAATGAAGACATTCCTAGATGAAGAAAACAGAATGATCAAAAACATGGTGGACAAAGTTATTGCCTCTGGCGCAAGTGTGCTTTTATGTCAAAAGGGAATTGATGATATGGCCCAACACTACTTGGCTCGAGCAGGAATTTTGGCAGTAAGAAGAGTAAAGGAAAGTGACCTGACAAAGCTTGCAAAAGCAACCAGTGCTAGAATTGTTACTAACCTTGATGACTTGTTTGAAAAAGATCTTGGGGCTGCACAACTAGTCGAAGAAAGAAAAATTGAGGAAGACAGATGGGTCTTTGTTGAGGGATGCAAGAATCCAAAAGCAGTAACACTTCTGTTAAGAGGTGGCTCACAAAGAGTAGTCGACGAAGTTGAAAGATCAGTTCATGACGCAATTATGGTTGTAAAGGATGTAATGGAAAACCCAGCAATTGTGGCAGGCGGTGGTGCCCCAGAGACATTTGCTGCAACAAAAATTAGATCTTGGGCCAAATCACTTGAAGGTCGCGAACAACTTGCAGTAGAAAAATTTGCAGACTCGCTTGAAATAATTCCAATGACACTCTCTGAGAATGCGGGAATGGATCCAATTGACACACTAACGAATTTACGCTCAAAACAACTCAAAGGAGAAAAATGGACTGGAATTGATGTCATGAAGGGCAAAGTCGGCAACATGAAAACAAGTGAAATAATCGAACCACTAGCAGTAAAAAACCAAATCGTATCATCGGCAACCGAGGCTGCCTGCATGCTTCTTAGAATAGATGATGTAATTGCAATTGCTAAATCTGCAGGACCACCAGGGGGAGGAGGTGGTATGCCTGGAATGGGTGACATGGGCGGTATGCCTGGAATGGGTGGCATGCCAGGAATGGGCGATATGGGCGGAATGATGTAAGCATACAAATTACAAAATTATTTTTCAAACGTTTATTTGCCAACATTCTTTAGAAAAAATCGTTGAGCGGTGCAACCAAAGTAATCGCTGGCGTCAAGTATACATATGTGATAGGATTTTTCGCATTACTTTCTGGCATTTTTTATCCGTTTGTCCAAGGCGGTACACTCGACTATACAGTTCTTGGAACAGTGATATTGTTTGTCGGATTGGCGGGAGGAATTCTAGTGTACAAGGCAGCGACCTCAGAGAAAAGGCGTGGAATCTATATCGGAATTGGCTTTGGTCTGATTGCAATATCGCTTACTTACATTTTGCAACTTACTGGAAGGCAAATATTCTAGACATCAAAATAAAGATAGAACTCGTGCGGATGAGGTCTGATCGAAATTTCGCGATGATCCCTTCTTTCTAGTTCTATTATTTTATCAATCACATCATTTGTGAATATTGGATCGAGGAACTTGCGGTCACTTTCTAATTCATCTAATGCCTCACCCAAATTGGCTGGAACCGTCTTTATTCCTCGTTTAACACGTTCCTCTTTTGACATCTTGTAAATGTCTTCTAGAACTGGATCGCCTGGCTCTGTCTTTTTCTTTATTCCATCAAGACCTGCTAATAATACTGCTGAAAACACCAAGTAGGGATTTGCAGAAGGATCTGGTGCTCTATACTCGAATCTTTTAAGATATGCGTATTTTTCCCCTATGAAGTGTTGGGGAACTCTGATTGCAGCAGACCTATTGCTTGGACTCCATGCAATGTATACTGGTGCCTCATACCCCGGAACCAATCTGTGATAAGAGTTTGTAGTTGGATTTGTGATTGCACATAATGCTCTCGCATGACTTAGGATTCCACCACAAAAGTATCTTCCAACCTGGCTTATCTCATCTTTTTCATCCTTGTCAAAAAATACATTTTTCTTGTTCTTCCATAGGCTGACGTTTGTGTGCATGCCGGAGCCCGCATCCATGGAAATTGGCTTTGGCATCATTGTTGCAACCTTGCCAAACTTCTGAGCAATGTTCCTAACAGCAAACTTGTATGTTTGTGCGCCGTCTGCGGCATTAGTCAAATAATCATACCTGATATCAATTTCACACTGACCTGCAGAGCCAACCTCATGGTGATGGTTGTCGCACAAAATTCCAAAATACTCGTTTAAAATATCGACACATTCGTTTCTAAACGAAGTCAAGGTATCAGAAGGCGTACTTGGGTAGTATCCTTCCTGTAATCCCATTGGGTAACCTGTTCCTTCCTGACTCCATGGAGCTTCTTTTGATTCTATGGAATACGATTGGCCTTTGTATGGAGTCAAAACATCCCAGTGAACTTTGTCAAAAACAAAGAATTCTACTTCAGGACCCCAATAGCTAAAATCAAAGCCTTGCGCCTTTTGATGCTCTTCTGCCTTCTGTGCAATTCCTCTTGGATCGCGTTCTAGTCTTCCCCTTCCACGGCCCCAGTAAATATCACAAAGTAACCTGGCTGTTTTTTTCTCAGTGATCCATGGAATGATTGCAAATGTATTTGGGTCTGGCTTTAAAACGAGGTCAGAATCATCCACATTGGTAAATCCGACAATTGAAGAACCATCAAGCTTTGGGAGCCCGTCCTGCATTTGTTCGGGAGTAAAAGTATCGGCTGATATTGTGGTATGGTGAAATCTGCCAAGCAGACTAGAAAACTGCAAATCGATAAATCTGATATTTTCGTGCTTTATCTTTGCGAAAACCTCGTCGGAGGAATATTTTATCTGAGTTGCTTCACCGTGAGTTACTTTATATGGCAATTTACTCTCTTCAAATTTACACGAAGGAATCTACCATTTAAGGATTCAGGTGCATAATGTCAGAAGCAAAAAAAATCGATGTAAACTCGTTGTATAGCGTTCTACTTAGAGAGGTGGAGAATGATTCGGTACAGGAACTGGATCCAGAGCTTTATGCTTCAATTTCAGAGTATGTTGGAAAGCTAAAAAGTGAGGGTTATGACGGAATTGAAAACAAGATAAAAAACAAGCTTGTCGAGATGATAACTCAAATTACGATGATTCTCTTAAAGACTAGAATTGAAAAGGTAACGGAGCAGCAGGAGCTTGACTTTACAAATCTTCTTGATGCAGAAAAATTCATTTTGGAATCTCAGCAAGACATTCGCGAAAGAAAAGAAATGATCCTTTCTGCAACCCTGAACGGAAGAACCAAAGTCTTGGAATCCGTATCAAAAAAACACAAGACAAAGCCAATCACGGTTAGATTCCTACAGGACTTTGACCAGTTTGTTGGTGCTGACTTTACAAAATATGGGCCGTTCAAGACAGAGGACATTGCGACAATTCCAAACGAAAATGCCCAGGCCTTAATTGCCAAAAATATTTCAGTCAAATTACACTTGGAAGACTAGATAGAAATACCGACTTGCCAAAACAATAATCAAAGATGTCGCACCTCAACGTTGATGTCATAGACTTTCTCCTACTTACCATTTATCCTGTTGCAGGACTCTTTATCGTAGAAATGACAAGTAGAGCAATCAAGCTAAAAAACTGGATAAAGCTTACATCGCAGGCGATTCTTTCTATTGGGTTTGCAGTTGCTTATCTGACCTTGATTACTGCACACTGGCTTACAGCATTTGTCTTGTTCGCACTTGCAACAGCATTGTTCTATCAGGCAAGACTTTCAAAACTAAAGCCTGGCAGATCAATGTACTAGTTTTTTCGCCTGCGGAATATTTTTTTGAGGAGCCCACTCTTTTGTTCTCTTATTACACCCTTTTGCCCAAATCGTTTTGCCCTAATCTGAGATAGCTTGACACACCTATGTTCTTCTGGCAGTCTGTGATCGGAACAGAAAGGATCTTTGCAGTAATTACACTCAAATGGTAACTCTGTTTCGTTGCCGCAATATGTGCAATCGACCTTCTTCAATGGCTTCACTTGATTTTGTTATTTAATAAACCATAAAGTTTTTGCAAAAACATAAAACAATGATCAAAACCAAACTGGATGTAATGATAAAAGATAAGGTTGCCATGATTACCGGTGCAAGTAGTGGCATTGGATACGTAACTGCCTTGGCACTATCAAAGGCGGGGGCAAAGGTAGCAATTGGTGCAAGACGCACCGATAAATTGGAATTGCTAAAAGATCAAATTATAAAAAAAGGGGGGGAGGTTTTTGTCCAGAAACTGGACGTGACAAAAAAATCAGACTGTGATTCGTTTGTTGACGCTGTGATCAAAAAATGGGGAACAATAGATATTCTGATAAACAACGCAGGCTTGATGCCGCTAAGTTTTATGAAAAATCTCAAAGTAAACGAATGGGACCAAATGATTGATGTCAACATAAAGGGAGTACTATACTGCACGGCTGCTGTAATCCCACACATGCTTGCAAAAAAATCAGGACACATTGTCAACATTTCATCTGTTGCAGGAAGAATTGTCTTTCCTTCAGGAACAGTTTACTGTGCAACAAAGCACGCAGTTACTGCCATAAGTGAGGGACTGCGACAAGAATTCAGCCAGCGCTCCGGCATACGTGTAACATGTGTTGAGCCAGGCGTTGTGGCGACTGAGCTCACAAACACCATAACGGATGACAACCTCAAGTCATTTGTCGAGTCTACAAAAAAAATGGAGGCATTGCATGGCGAAGACATCGCAAATGCGATTTTATACGCAGTAGAATCACCAAACCACGTAAACGTAAACGAAATTCTGATCAGACCCGTAACACAAGAACGCTAGATGGTATCACAAATTATCATCATAGGTGGGGGATTTGGTGGACTTGCAGCAGCAAACGAACTACGAACAAACCTTCCATCCGATGTAAAAATTACCATCGTTGACAAAAAAGACTATTTCATGATGGATCTAGTCAAGCTTTGGATCATAAAGGGAACAAGAAAATTTGAGACCTCAAAAAGACCTTTGAATACAATAGTAAAGAAAGGAATTGATTTTGTAAATGAGCAGGTAGCATCAATCGATACAAACCAAAAGAAAGTAAAAACTACAACAAAGGAATTTTCTTACGATTATCTGATTGTGGCAGCCGGAGTTGAGCTTGCGCCTGAAAAAATTCCTGGCCTGTCTGCAAATGGAATGATACTATATGATTTGGAACACGCGTCAAAAATCAGGCAAAAAATACTGGACATGAAATCCGGCAAGATTGCCTTTGCAATTACTGGAATGCCATACAAGTGCCCACCTGCCCCCTTTGAAGCAGCATTAATAATCAATTCCATGCTGCAAGAAACTGGTACACGAAAAAATATCTCAATTGACTTTTACAGTTTGGGGCCAATTACACTTCCTGCAGCAGGACCCGAGGTAAGTAAACAACTGCTAGACATATTGGAATCAGAGAACATCAAGTTTCATGGTTCTTGTAAGACCATATCAGTTGAGAAAAACTTACTAAAATTCGAGGATAAAAGTATTGCAAATTTTGATTTGTTGATTGCCATTCCACCACACAAGGCACCACAAGTAATCTATGATGCCGGACTAGCACAAGAAGGCACATTCATCTCTGTGAAGCGAGACTGCAAGACACAATTTGACAATGTCTATGCTGTCGGTGATGTCACAAACATGATGGTAACAGATAAAATCGCAGTTCCAAAGGCTGGAATATTTGCAGAAGGCCAAGGTGTTGCAGTAGCACAAGACATCATCTCTCAGATAAGAAAAGAAAAAACAAATTCAATTTTTGAAGGGAAAGGTGGCTGTTTTGTTGAAATGGGAACAACTGCCGGATACGTTTATGTTGATATGTTTGCAGAACCAAACCCAATAACACGACTTGACAAGCCTGCACCTGAACACATGGAAGAAAAGGAACAATTTGAAAAAGAACGAATAGAAAAGTGGTTATGATTCCGTTTTCTTTTCTCTAGACATATGGCCAAGCAATGCCTTGATATCTGTTTGAACATCACCTGTGTTTTTTGCCATATCTAATTTTTCAGGAATGCTGTGTTTAGAGTCCTTTGCTTCCAGCTCAACTCTCAGCTTTTCTTTACAGTGAAGATGATCATCGTCTGTTGCAGAAATTTTGTGACAAATGGAGCAGAGTTTCATGATTTCTACTAGTTGAACCGACGATTTATAATTTCATAATTTGTTCCAAATCTTGGGGGGCCGTAGTCCAGCTTGGTTAAGATGCTAGCCTGGGGTGCTAGAGATCGTGAGTTCAAATCTCACCGGTCCCATTATTTTCAATTATGACATCCCAGTTGGCACCTGTTTCGTAGTTTCATCCGATTCTCTCAAACTGGTTTAGGCTTTTCCAAATATACCATGTTGCGACCGTTCGATATGGTCGCCATTTTTCAGCAATTTCCTCAATTTCCTCTTTTTCGGGAAGATCAAGCATGGAATAAAGGCGCTGTATGCCTTTTTTGAGGCCTAAATCCCCCACAGGCAAAACATCAAGCCTGCCAAGTGAAAAAATTAGAAACATTTCTGCAGTCCACCTGCCAATTCCTTTGACTTGTGTCAGATGCGTGATTATTTCTTCATCCGATCTGTCCTTTAGGGAATTGATTCTCAGTTTCTTCGATTGGATCTTTTCTGACAAATCCTTGATGTATGCTACTTTCATTTTGGATAGTCCAGCTGATCGAAGTTTGGAATCAGACGTAGTGATCACATCTATTGGCCTTGGATATCTTTGGTATAGTTTCTGGAATTTTTTTGAAATCGAGGCAGCAGCTGCACCGGAAAGCTGCTGCGTTATGATTGCATCGATCAGAGACCTGTATGGGTTTTTTACAAGACTTATTTCGTATTTTCCAACCTGATGAATTATTTTTGCTAGCTTTGGGTCTTTTTTTAAAAATTTTATTGCTTTTTCTGACAACTCAGAGCTTTAGTATCTTGAGTACATTATCAAAACTTTGCTGTGTTCGCTGTTCTTTGTATTCCCGTAATGCCTTGATGATTTTTGGCCTTGGTGGAACACTGTAAATTTTTTGTACTATTTTTGCAAGACCTGAGCCAATAAAAATTGCTTGGGTGGCTGACGTGACGTTTGATACTTTTCTCTCAAGGCTTGAACTCTCAAAGTCAATCATTTTAATTGATTTTCCAACAATAACGTGTTTTGTGATATTGCTCAGCTCTCCATGATCAAGTCCTGCTGTATCTAATCTGTAACAATCAGAAAGTACTTTTTTTATAACCAACTTTAGTTTGAATGCACTCCCCTTTTCCTTTAGATCGCTTGTCCAGTCAAATATTTTTTTGCCATCAAGATATTCCATTACAATAAAGTTCTTGCTACTATGAAGCAAGATGGGCCCAACGCCTACCTTGTTTGCTGCCTGGAGTAGTATGGTTTCCCGCTCCGTTGTTTTTCTTGGCGAGTCAGTCCTTCGAATTTTTAATGCAACTTTTTTTGTTCCTCTTTTTGCCAAAACAACAATTCCCGCATAACCCTTTCCAAGCACGTTTACAGTACCTATTGTCATCGAGCCTTCAAATGATACACCATCAATTCCAAGCTTTTGCAGCTCTGACACCCTCAAGTCAAGCTGCTTTTTGGTGGCCTTTGGATATCCAAGTATTCCGGAATATGGTTCTTGAACTAGCCTGTCAACTGGAAGAAAAGACTGTTTCATCAGTTGAAACAAGTTTTGCTATTGCCTCTTTAATGGATTTGCTTGTTATTTTATCGCCCAACACAAGATTGAATCGTTTTATGTCTTCTTTTAGTCCGGCCGATATGCCAGATTTTTCAATATTCTTTTTCAACAAATCCCTTACCAGCAACAACGCATCTGATTGTGGCCTTTTTTGGAGGGAGGAAACTTTACCGTCGTCATTTACCCACATCATTATACTTTTCTTCTTGTTAGCCATGATGAATTTCTCAGAAAAATCTATACCAAAGAAATCTGGCCCAACCCTAAGATAGGTTTCATCCAGTTTAGTTGATTGCAACAAGAACAATAATACAACACTCGAAGTACTCTCCTCAACTAGAGCTGATTTTTTCAATACAACAAAGCCGGCCTGTCCTATTTGTGTTGCAATTGAATTTGTCGCTCGTTTTACTTGGCCCCAAATTATATCTGGACTTCGTGGTTTGTACTTGAATGTTAATACCAGAGCGTTCTTAGTTACATTTTTTGACGCCTTTTGAATTTTTCTTGGCATGAAAAATCTAATTGAAGGATTTTTCAAAAACGCTCTTGACGCAAATACAAAGTTTCCAATGTTATCCGTTGAAATGGCAGCAGCGAGATTCCTTTTGCTGTCAATAGGATCCATGATTACTATTGGAGTCTCAAATTCTTTTATGGCATTTCCAATGATTTGGCCTTGCCTTATGTCTGATACTGCCTTGATCACTCCAATAAAGTCTCCAAAATTCAGTATCAACACCTCTGCTACATATCCACTAAAACCCTGTTTTGCTATTTCTGCACCGTAAATGTCGTTATTCATAAGAAATCTTTTGAGTATTCTGACTTCATTTTTCATGGATTCTGAGAGTGATTTTTTCATGAATTTTGTGTGAAAGGTGGACCGGTCAGCAGAACTCTTCCACTTTCCCTCTTCCACATCATAACAGGGAACTAAATTCACCTTGGTGTCCTTGATTTTTGCCTCAACGAACGGATGCTCTGCATATCTTACATATGGTTTGAAGTCTTTTAGCGCATCAAAACCAATTTTCTTTCCAATACTTGCAAAATCCTTCTCAGATACACTAGTTTGGAATTTAACGAAAATGTCAATGTCTGCTTTTTCTGGAAGCCAAGTTCCCTTTGCATAAGAGCCACCAATTTCAATTCCAGTCACTTGAGGATATTTTGTAATTTGTTTTTGCACAAGATCTAACACGTTATCTACGATCAATTTTTTGTGTTGCCGCAGCTTGGTACTGGGAACAACAATTTTTTCTACTTGTTTTAGAATTTTCATTTTGACGCCTTTATCACCTGTAAATCAGAGTAGATTGGACCACTTGGTGTAAGGACGCTTTTTTTGAATTTGATTTCTGAAATTTTTTGCAGGCCAAATTTTTCATTGGAATATTTTATCAATTCATCCGTAATGTCACCAATTTTATTTTTAATTCTAAATATTGTAATATGTGGTTTGAACTCCCTATCACTTTTAAATCCAAGAGGCGCCATCTTTTCTTCCACCGCTTTTGCAAGTTCCACAAGCTGATCTGCGCCATTTTTTACTCCAATCCATACCACTCTTGGGAATTTTGGCTTTGGAAATGCACCAACTCCTTCAAAGCTGATATCAAACGAATCATACTGAATGGTTTTTAGCTCGTTTTGTACTTTTTGCGCCATATCTTCTGATATTTCACCAAGAAACAATAGTGTAAAGTGCATGTTTTGCAATTCTATAGGCTTTGTCTCGATTTTGAGATTAGACTGCAGATTTTTTATTGAATTTAAAATGCCTTGACCTGTTATCTCTGCTGCAACAAAGGTACGCATTACAGATTTTCGTTTTTGGCTTTTTAATGGCTTTCGGTAGCTTCATACGCTAGGCACAAAAAACCAGCGTAATTGCCAAAACTAATCGTATGTCTTACAGGAATGCCAGGAGCTGGTAAATCCACAATTACATCTGGTCTACAACAAAAAGGATTCACAAGCATCAACATGGGAGACGCTGTTCGCACTGAGGCAAAAAGAAGAAATCTCGAACCAACGGGCCAGAATCTTGGCAAGCTAATGCTTGAGCTACGTGAAAAAAATGGCCAAGGTGCAGTAGCAGAACTAATCAAGGATCAAATCATTAATTCAAAATCTGATGTTGTTGTGATAGATGGAGTTCGCTCTAATGCAGAAATCGAGGTTTTGAAAAAAATTGTGATAGTCAAGTTATTAGCAATTCACGCATCAACTGATACTCGTTTTAATTTTCTGACTGTACGAGCCAGATCTGATGATCCGCACGATAGAACAATGTTTGATGAACGTGACAGCAGGGAAATTGGAGTTGGTATTAGTGCATCAATTGCACTTGCAGATGAGACCATATCAAACAACAATCTTACCATTTCTGAGCTTATTGATACTGCGTATAACATCATCCAAAAATGGTTAAAGTAAGTTGATCCCAGTTTTAGACTGCAAAATAGAAGCATACTGCGAGATTAATCCTTCTGAGGATCCAAGAAAGATTGAACAAGTAATGTTAAATGTACTAGATAATGTAGAACTCAAACTAAACAAGGACTCCATCACGGCAGTATCAAGCGAAACCGAGTCGCTATCAAAAATTCACGAATCAATTCAAAAACACCGTTCACAAAACGTCTACAGGCATTTTCTTGATAATAATCTAGACGGCGATGAGACTTGGTTTTATCTCAACAAGCAGGCAGCATTTGTCAATAGTATTTCGCTTTGTGAACATGCAGAAGAATCTGCCTTGGGACCAATCAAAATAACCATCCGCTCAAAAAACATCGGGCGTGTAATAGAATGGCTAACTGACTAGTCAGCTTTTTTTCCTATTTACTCAGCTAGAATGAATTTCTGAACTTTTATCACAATTACAAAATACTTGCTTGGATGTTACTAAAGCTAGCCACAATAAGCGTAATACTAATCGTAGGTGGATTTTTCCTTCACCCATATTTAGCAAAATTACCTTCTAATGCCGGTGTCATTTTTAATGCTGTCGCAGACGACGTTAGCGATTTCAAAGATAGTACGATTCACAGGGTAAGTGGTACAATAGATCAAACAGTAGATACCGTAGAAAACAAAATTGAGACAATAACTCCAAGTGTGGATGATCTAAATCCCATCAAACAAATACGGGACAAAATAATCTCACCAATAAAGCAGCAAACTTACTATGGTCAGGTGTACGAAAAAGACGAGGAACAACAAAAATGCAAAATCTCAGTTCCTCAAATGGCAAAGACAGTAGATGGTAAAAAAGAACTAACACATACAGTTGATTTAGAAAATTGCAAATTCCAAAAACAACAACCAGTTCAGGTAACAAATACAATTAATTCCGTCAACACAGAGTCAATCTCAGTGGAATCATTACCACAATCAAAAATCTTTGAGACTTTACAGCTAAAGACGTTAAAACATGATGACAATACAGTTTCTATCCAATATGAAGATACGTCTGGAAAAACAACCAAAGTAACAGTAACATTACGAAACTCTGAAAAGCAATTATTCTCAGGAGAATTCTTTTCATCAAAATTTGATACTAATGTCAATGACATATCAACCAGTCCTCACATAATTGAAATGGTAGTAGAACACCAAGACTATGGTACAGTGTCATCCTCTGTGTACAATCCAGAAGGAAATCAAGACATCACTATCTATGGTGTATTTGCACAGCCTACTAGCTAGGAAAAACCATGAAAGGATTAGAGATTGTCTTTCTTGCGGGTGGGAGTACTTGGAACCTTTCTGAGATACAAAATCATAGATTCTCAAATGATACTGAGTACTCTTTCTGGGTTCTGCGTAATCTATACAACCTGGATAACTCACAATTTAGCCTTGCCGCAATCAACATTATAGCAAATGGCGGACTTTCGATTGGAGCGCTGATAGGTGGAAGAACACCAATGAACTATCTTGTAAGTACCTAAACTATTCTAATAACGAGATCAAATGGGGCAGTGCATTTGCAGATGTTTCTCTTAATGACAAGTTCATATCTGCAGACATGACGGTTTGTTCTGGATTTACCTCGATTAGTGTAGCTCCGTTTTGTTTTGCAAATATTGGAAGTGTGTTTGCAGGCGATACTATTAGTGAGGTTCCGGCAATTATCATAATATCACAGCTTTTTGCATGATTTATGGCATCATGCCAGACATCCTGTGGCAAGGCTTCTCCAAACCACACAACATCGGGTCTTAGGATTTCACCGCACTTGCATTTTGGCGGCAATTCATCAAACCTATTTGTGACATTGTCCTTGAAATCACAAATCGTACATTTTATTCTGATTATACTACCATGTAGCTCAAAGACTTGCTTGCTTCCTGCTCTTTGATGTAATCCGTCGATGTTTTGTGTCAATACAACAACATCCTTGTACTTGGCAAGATTGGAAATTGCCACATGACCCTTGTTTGGCTGTGCGGCAAGAATGTTCTCATACCACTCCCAGACAAGCTTTGGATTCTGATAGAACGCATCAATTGTTGCAAGCTGCATCGGATCGTATTTTCTCCAGTAACCATCCTTTCCCCTAAATGTCGGAATACCGCTTTCCTGTGAAATTCCAGCACCTGTCACAAAAACAATTTTTTTGGCATCTCTGATTTTGCCTAAAACAGCCTCAAACATGTCTATTTTATCTCAATTTCAAGTAGGTCTTTTGCTGCAATTACTGAACCATGGATGGTTTTTGCTTCCATGAGGAGTTCCGTTTCATCTTTGTATCGTGCGGAAAAATGAGTCAGGATCAAATTTGAAACGTTAGCATTTTTTGCAAATATGGCTGCCTCCTTCGCTGTACTGTGACCTGTCTCTAGCGCTTTTTCCTTTATCTTGTCAGAGAATGTGGAATCAAAGCTAAGATAATCACAGTTTTTAAAAAACACTTCAAGCTTTTTCGTGGGCCTTGTATCGCCAGATATTCCGATCCTCTTGCCCGGTCTTTTTTCTCCCACAACTTCTGATGGTTTTACCGTTTTGTTTCCCACGGTAATTTCTTTTCCCATTTGGAGATCATGCCAGAGATTTCCTTCTGGAATGCCAAGATTTTTTGCTTTTTGCAAATCAAATTTACCCGGCCTGTCTTTTTCTTGAAACAAATACGAAAATGCTAGAACAGAATGCTCTGCCTCCTCTACATACACGGAATAAGTTCTTTCTTCACATACTAATCCAGGTGTTATTGCAGTGATCTTGACTGGAAACGACAAACCAAAATTTAGAACCTTGATGTTTTCTCCAATGAATATCTCAATTCCATCAGGCCCATAGATTTCCATAGGCTCCGTTCTGTGCTGTAAGGTCATTGTTTGCAAAAGACCCAGTATTCCAATACAGTGATCGCCGTGCAAATGAGTTACAAAAATCTTCATCTTTTTATTCCATCCTAATCCCGATTTTAGATAAGAAACTTGGGCGCCTTCCCCTGCATCAAACATCAGAACTTCACCGTCTTTTTCAAGGCATGTAGAAGACAACCCACGATTCTCTGTTGGCTGCGCAGCAGATGTGCCTAAAAACACTAGTTTCATTTTACCAGAATCATCCTTGTCAAGCTCTTATGTCTATAGATTTCATATTTTTTCGTTAGTTTTATCTTGAGATTTGAATCGAGGCCCTTTTTGCACATTATTGCAAACTTTTTACCTTTCGGTATTTTGGATACGAAATTTTGCATTAATTTTTGGGGGGGCTCTGATACCTTTGATGCGGTTCCATATGGCAAATCCGTTACTATGCCATCAAAGCGGTCCTTGATTTGTAGCATGTAGTCATAGTTTTGATTGATGACTTTGGATTCAAAATTATTCTCCTTGAGGTTGTTCTTTGATATTTTACACATTTTCTCATCAAAATCAATTCCAATTGACTTTAGCCCCATGGACTCTGCCTCTAAAAGCGTACTTCCAGTACCGCAAAAGGGATCACAGACTGTTTCATCATCGTTCAGTCTTGCCAGATTAATCATTGCACGAGTCAGCTTCCAATCCAATTCATGATGGAACTTTGTTAGTTTTTTTGGCCGCTCTTTTGGTTTGAATCTTGTTGCAAAGCCAAAGAAATTTTCCGTATCTGTAAATATCAGATAAATGGTAACATCTGGGTCTTCCAAGGAAACCTTTGCGTTGCAAAACGTCACAACCATGTTTCCTAATGATCGCTCTATTTCAGGAATATCAATTGTCTTTTGTGAAAGATTGATTGCCTTGCACATAAACGACTTTGCACCAAAGAGCAGAGTATAGTTTTTCTCATCAAGGAAAACACCAGACATTTTTCGCTCTATCTGGCCTGCAGTTTTTACAAACGTTGCCCGTCTTGCTATTTTTTCCCAGGGTGTCTTTGATTGTATGATTATAAGATTTGAAATTGACTTGACTTTGCAGAATCTGTCATACATTTTTGCAATTGTTACTACCTCGTCTACTGCAAGCTCCGGATATTCTTTTGAGACGATGAAAAAACTTTCCGGCATTCTAGATTGCCTTTGCTATGATTCCTGACACATCAACTACGGAAGTATTTCCTGGAATTGTGTTTGTAGAAATGATTCCAGAGATGCCTGCCTTTCTTATCTTTTTTTCCGCACTGTCAATTAGTAAAGCATGCGTACATGCAACATAGACTCTTCTGCACTTTTGCTTTCTAAGAAACTCTGTCGCTTTTACTATGCTGCCACCCGTGCTAATCATGTCGTCAACTAGGACCAAGTCTCTCCCTTTCACTCCATCCAAATTTGAAGTCATGATTTCTACTTTGCCCGTCTTTCGGTCTCGCTGTTTTTTGAGCGCAATAAAATCAGTCCCATAGAATTTTGCAAACTCTTCTGCTCTTGCAGCCCCACCAAGGTCAGGTGATACAACAAGTGGATCCTTTAGCTTTAGCTTTTTGAAATGATTTACAAGCTCTGACACCGCAGAGACGTTTTTGACTGGAATGTCAAAGTGCTTCAGACTCATCTGACTGTGGATATCAACAACTATCACTTTTGATGCACCAGCTGCCTTGAGTAATTTTGCTATGACTGATAATGTAACTACTTCGCCTGGAAGAAACTCTCTGTCTTGCCTTGCATAACCCAAGTAGGGTATGACCGATATTATATCTGATGAAGACTGTCTTGCTTTTGAGATTAAAGAGAGTGTCTGCATTAGATTGGAATCAACTGGCGGATATGTAGAATTCACAATAACGATTTTGCCTTTTTTTGGCTTGGCGTTTATTGTGATTTTGCTTTCCCCATCTGGGAAAATTCTAAGACTCGATGAAATAAAGTCAGCCTTTAGTCTTTTAGCTAGTTTTCTTGCCAGGTCTTCTGACGCTTTTCCACCAATTACTGTAACTGACAATAAATCAACGAACTAAGGGAGACTCTTAAATTTTCAGAAATAGACTTGGAGGGGGTGTCCGCCTTTGTACAATTCGATATTCTAATTTACTGTGAAATATCCAAGTAAATAATGGGCCTAGAACAAGTATTCATTAGTATAGTAATTCTACTTGCTGGAGCAAGGCTTCTAGGCGAATTATTCCGTAGAATGAAACAACCTGCATTAGTTGGAGAGCTGCTTGCAGGAATAATACTTGGGCCAACCTTGTTTGGAATTGTCAAACCAAGTGAAAGTCTTGAACTACTATCAACAATTGCCATATTCTTTGTGATGTTGCTGATTGGGCTTGAGATGGATCTTAGAGAAATCCGAAAAGCAGGAAAATCGGCATTTGTAATATCTGTAATAGCATTAATTATTCCATTTTTTGCAGGATATCTAATATCAAATTTCTTTGGTTTGTCGACGATTCAGTCTCTTTTTATCGCATTATTGTTGTCAATAACATCGGTTCCAGTCAGCGCAATAATCTTGATGGAGCTTGGACTACTAAAGACCAAAATTGGCACAACTATAATGTCAGCAGCTGTTATTGACGATATAATCTCACTTGTAATTCTTGCAGTGATTCTGCAATTACACGCAACGGAGGGGGTCTCATTTAATTTTGGTAATCTTGGAATCTCTACATTACAGATAACTGGATATCTTGTAGGAATTGCCTTTCTTGCCTATGCAGTTCACAAAATCAGTCGTTGGTTCCCACATAGACTAGAATCCTTCTTTGCAAGAACAAAAACAAGAGAGGCAATATTTGGAATTCTGATAATTATTGCAATAACGTTGTCCATAACGGCGCAGTATGCAGGTCTACATTTTATCATAGGAACTTTCTTTGCAGGATTAATTTTCAGTGATAAACTACTTGGTAAAAAGGAAGCAGATCATGCTTATGGTATAGTATCTGGAATAACGTTTGGTTTCTTCGCCCCACTGTTTTTTGCCATAATCGGCATGAAATTCAGTGGGCAATCAATGGAAAACGCCATTCCGTTTTTGGTGGTATTGGTGGTATTGGGAATACTTGGAAAGACACTTGGCGGATATCTCGGTTCTAAAATATGCGGATTTTCCAAAAACGAAAGTCTTGTAGTTGCCTCATTGTTAAATGGAAGAGGAACCGTAGGATTAGCAATAACCTCACTGGCGTTTTCAATTGGTATTTTAGATATTACTTTGTTTTCTGTTTCTGTTGCAGTTTGTTTTATTACAACAATAATGACTCCAATTATCGCAAGACCATTATTGCGTAAAATTGCTGCACCAACAACGGAATAAACTAAATTCTGATTTTCATTAAATTGATTCAAGTAACATGACTCGTTCATAACGTTGGAACCAATTCTTTCTACTCCATATACAGTAAACCTCTGAGATGGTCCTTTTTGTTCCTAACTGTGAAAATCCACTAATCATTTCTATGGATAAAAGCTACGCCTTAATTATATACAAAAATATCTTTATTCCATCATGACAACAATAGCTTGGAAATGTTACAGATGCGATCTGACATTCAAGCAAGAAACCCACGCAAACCTACACAAGGACATTTGTAAACACGAACCAAGAGAAATTCGAGTAGCGTTAGCATAAAGTGGATTAATTAGAAATCCCAAACTCTGTCCATGAAATGCAAAAATATCAGGGCTGGCTGTTTCCATGATTCTAATCTACATGACAATGGCAAATGCCTAGTTAAGGGCTGCAAATGCACCGAATTTTCACAATAGTTCAGAATAATCTAAAACAGATTTGTGCTGTTTGATATGAGAAGTGACGCCTGTTGTAGTATGTTCAGAAACGGTGCCCCAAAAAACAGATCCACTATTCTTTGCCCGAATTTATCCACCACATGATTTGTGGCATCGCTCAAAACTACAGTCTGCACGATATCAAATGTCTTGTTTAGTGCTTGGTCTGCGACATCTGATGGGTCTACTCCTTGGTCTAGCTGCGAAACCAGATCAGGAATGAATCCCTTTACCTCGTTTGGTATGGTTTGACCCATTACCTCTGAAGCACTTTCTGCAGTTTGTCCCCGTATTGCCTCCCTTACCAGATCTTCGTACATTTGAGAACCATGAACAAGCTTAATCTATAATCTATGCGTACTTGCTTTATTAGCTGATATAGACCAATTTGGCATCATACCACAAAACTAATTCCAATACGGTACGAGGCCAATTTTTTACAACAGATGATTACATATAATAAATTTAAAATATTTCATTAAAAATGGATCTAGTATTTTCTGACATTCATGCAGATATTGATGGATTGGAGACAATTCTAAAAATTGCATTTTCCTCCGAATTTGAAGAAAAATATGGCGAAATATCACGTATAATCAATCTGGGCGATCTCTTGGAGAGAGGAACCAACCCGAAAGAGGTTTTGCAAAAAATGCAAGAGCTATCAAAAAGTTATCCTGTCATATCTGTGATAGGAAATCACGATGAAAGTGTATTATATAAAAAATCAATCAGTGGAAGTTCATACGCAAGCAAAAAAGCTCATGAATTATTATCAGAACAAGACTTTGAATTCTTTCATCAAAATAAGGACGGAACATTTGGGGAACAGCAAGTAATGGACAAACAAAATAAACTTCTCTGCGTTCACGGTGGGCCGCTAGACCCACAAAAAATAATCAAAAACGGAGATGATCCGTGGCTATACCAAAAAACATGGCAAAGACTATCTGAGGAGGATAACGAGTTTTACAGTTATTATGGATACCATTACAAGGCGTCTTCCGCATTTGAGGAAGGAAAAGCAAATCTTGAGAATTTCATTATACTGTGTGGCCATCAGCATATGGAAGCAGCCATACAACAAACCGAAAATGAAATCACAAACATCTGGCCATTTCAATCCACAACAGAAAAAATAGAATCATTTGTTATGCAAAAACGCGAATTTGATATTGACAAAAACCGCAACTATTTGTTCCGAGTTGGACTTGGAGGCCCACAAGGACAGCATAATGGTGGCTTTGCAAGGCCACACTTTGGCTTAATCCAGCATGATCCAAAAAAAGTAATCCTCTTTGGCCTGAAATAAGCAGTAAATTAAAATGAATTGCGATAATACCATTATGTGATGAAGGCAATAGTGCTTGGCGGAACAAGGGGGATAGGAAAGGCAATTGCAGAATCATTATCCTCTATTGGATGCGATGTGTTTGCCGCATCACGAAGGGACATCGATACATCAGATTTGAGCAGTGTCAAAAATTTCATCAAAAAACACAAGGAAACAGACATTTTGGTTTTGAACACGGGTGGTCCTGTACCAAAACAATTCTACGATGTAACAGAAAAGGACTGGCAAAAATACCACAACCAGTTATTTTTGGGATTTTGTCTGTTGTTGCAAAAGCTAAAGGTAAGAAATGGCGGCTACATTTTTGTCATAACGTCTAATGTTATCAAGGAACCAAATCCAAGATTGATTATATCTAGTGCATATAGGCTTGCATTCACAGCTGTTTTCAAAATACTGAGCAAGGAACTTATATCAAAAAATATCAATTGTGTAAACATTGCGCCAGGGCCAATAAACACGGACAGGATGAAAGAACTGGTTGGAGATATCGACAAATATGCAGAATCACTCCCAATGAAAAGACTAGGAGAGCCTGCAGAAATTGGAAATTTTGTCAAGTGCATAGTTGAAAACAAAATCAAGTATCTATCAGGCGTTACAATAAACTTTGATGGCGCAAACTCTAACTTTGTCTCTAGACAAACCGATAATAGTGATATGATTTTACCATATTTATGGTAATTTGCCTCAAGTGTTTTGAGGAAAAACATGATAATTGTATGGAAAAGGCCGGTATGATGAAGTGCGACTGTAAAATTTGCTCATCCTGAATTTGTGAACTATCGGATACCGGTACTTGCCGCAATATTATAATCTGCAAAAATCCAACCATACCAGATGAGCGCAACCGAAATCCTCCGACAAGACCACCTCAAAATAAGACGCCTAGAAAAAATCATCATAAAGTGCTACAAGGACTTGTACGCAGAAAAATCAATTCCTATCTCTGATTTAGAAAAGATCACCTTTGTAATTTCCGAATTTTTGGATGCAATTCATTATTCCAGAGAGGAGGACTCGTACTTTGCATGTGTTGCAAGTTACGACACACTAAAAGAAGAAATTAGAAAATTTACAATAGAGCACGAATTTAGCAGAAGAATTGCAGTAAACATTGCAAAACACGTTCAGAGGTGGAAAAATGGCGAAGACGCGCGAGAACCAGTTGCAAGATTTCTGCGAACGTATGCCATTTACCTAGACGATCATCTATCAAAGGAAGAAGAATTTTACAAAAAAGCACCAAAAGTTCTCTCAAAGGAAGAAGAACAAGCAATGTATGAGCAGTTCCAATCTGTCATGGCAATATCAACAAAGATTGAAACGGTAATGAAAGAAATTGAATATTTAGAGAAGCAAGACTGGTTTACCTCGAAATAATTTTCGTAAAGTCTTTAAGAACTAGAATTTTGAGTTAAAATGAAATGACATTTGTGGTATGGATGACTGGACTTCCATGTTCTGGCAAGACTACCATAGTTAGGGCGATGCAAAAACACATCCCAAACCTTGCCATATTGGATGGCGATGAATTACGAGAATGGCTCTCGCCAAAGGACTTCTCCAAAGAAGGACGAGTAGAGCACAACAAAAAAGTTGCACATCTATCTAAACTGCTCCTAAAGCACAATGTCCCATGTGGAGTTTCTCTTGTCAGTCCATTTATTGAAAACAGGCAGGATGCAAGAAAAATAGTCGGAGATGACACTAGATTCTTTGAAGTATACGTAAAATGCTCACTACAAGAATGTGAGACACGTGATGTGAAGGGAATGTACAAAAAGGCACGAGCCAACGAAATCAAAAACTTTACTGGCATAAGCGATCCATACGAAGCCCCACCAAATCCTGACTTTGTACTTGACACAGAAAAAGAAACACTAGACCAAAGCGTTCAAAATCTTTTAAATTTCTTAAAATCAAAAAATCTAGTCAAGTGATCGGTATTTTTTGATTATCTGATCATGCACAACGCCATTTGTCACAAGCAGACCATTTTCATGGTTTAGTCTCTCAGTATTGTACAAAATGTCATTGCCATACATGTCAGTCATTTTTCCTCCAGATTCAGTAATCAAGCAATAAGATGCACAAGTATCCCATTGTTTTATCTTGTTTGAGGTTGTAAGGTAAATGTCTGCCATACCCATGCAAATTTCTGCAACCTTTAGTGAGCTACCCCTGCTAGCAAAACTCTCAACTCCGAGACTTTTGAAAAATTCCTTTTCGGCCTCTGTTAAATGAAATCTACTCCCGACCGCATTACATCTTTTCAATTCATCGGTTTTGCTCACAACAAGCCTCTTCCAAGATTCTCCCTCAAAGACAAATGCACCGCTTCCTCTTTGAGCCAAAAAAAACATGTTTGTAGTTGGCCTCGAAATTATCCCCAAAACAGGTTTTTTCTTTTCCACTAGGGCAATCATGATTGTAAATTCCCCAGTCCTGTTTACAAAATCACTTGTGCCATCAAGTGGATCAACAATCCAAATTTTCTCATGATCTAATCTTGATTTATCATCCTTATCTTCTTCTGACAAAATTGGCAGGCCGGAACCCGAAAGAATTTCTTTTATGATTTGGTTGCTTTGCAAGTCTGCCTTTGTTATCGGAGAGTCGTCGTCTTTGCGCTCTATTGCAAAATCCTGCGCATAAATCTCCATCACTGCCTTGCTTGCATGTATTGCAGCATCAATGGCAAGTGCAGCCTCATTTAGTGGATTTGCAAATGGTGGTTTGATTGACAATTTGTTATGCGGTAAGTTCCGGTTTTATTGTCCAGGCAATCCCAAGCACTATAAACGGAATTGAAATAATGCCTATCATCTGAAGCAAGATGTACATTTGCGGTCTTGCCTCTTCTGGTGTTTTGTAAAGCCACGGCAAAGGAAGGGAAATCACAAACCAGATCATAGCAAGCAATATGATAATTTTGGCCTTTCTTTTCTTCTGGGGACTCACACATTTACTTAAAATATCTATATTAAATTGATTTGGCCTGAATTTGTGAGGGGGGCTTATTTTGCTGACTCGCCACCATCTATTGCCAAGACAGAGCCTGTCACCCACCCCGAGTCATCAGACGCAAAATATAGAGCAGATTTTGCAATATCATCTACATTACCAATTCTACCAATTGGATATTCCAAATCAAGCATTTCCCTTTGTGCTTGTGTAGAGAGGAGTTCTCTTGTCATGTCAGTATCGACAACACCAGGACAAATGCAATTTACTCTGATCTTGTCTTTGGCATATTCTAGTGCCCAAGACTTTGTTAGCAAAACGAGGGCTCCCTTTGATGCGGTGTATGCATCTGCATGAAAATTCTCAAATGCCTTTAGCCCAGCATTTGATGCAATATTGATTATGCTTCCACCATTTTTTTGCAAATATGGAATTGCTGCTTTTGTAAAACGAAACTGTCCTGTCAAATTTACATCGATTACCTCGTTCCATTCTGATTCTCTGATTTGATGGAGCAGCTTGACTTGTGGAAAAATTCCAGCATTATTCACCAAGATATCCAGTCTGCCAAATTTTTCTATTGTCTTCTCTACTGCAGACTGAACCTTTTTTTCATTTCGCATGTCAGCAGGTATTGTCAAAACATTTCCAAGCTCTTTTCTTACCTGTTCAAGTCTATCCGTGTCCTTGCCAGTTATTGCTACCTTTGCACCCTCTTTTAGGAAAAGTGTAGCAATTGATTTTCCAATTCCTCTACTTCCACCTGTTATCAGGGCAACCTTTCCTGAGAGACTCATGATTTGATTTTGTGAGATTGGATAATATTGTTTTTCAAAGCATGACTAAAATAATTTGATTATAAACAGATCTTTTATGTAAAAATTCATACTAAATCTTAAATAAAACAAATCCCTATACAAAATAATGCGAAAGGACATAATTCCTATCGACTGAAGGACGCGTGGTCCAGCAGAATAATTAGGCAACCATTAACGCATTTGCGTTATGCATGTGAGAGGAAATCTCTCAAGTTCTGCGTTTGGGGCCACGCCAGCCTATTTAATCAGATAAACAGAAACCGGCCCCAAAACATTTCCGTGTGGGTTGACGCTGATTTGTAATTCTTGATCATCTAAAACATCGATTGTGTCTTGTCCATTATACTTCCACGTATAGTATTTTGAAATTCCAGTATCATGCGCTGTTCCCTCCAGCTTGAAATCTTCAGAAAATGAAAACGAACTCCCTTTGAGTATAATTGTCAAAACTTCAGGACTGTCGCCATTTGGAACAAATCCAAATTGATACATTCCCTTTTTGACGGCAAATGTATCTGAAAACACTCCATCATGATATAATCTGGGATCTGCAAGCATCACATGATAAATTTTCTCGTGCTGACTTTTTGTTCCAGAAAACGATGATGAACCGACTGTAGCTACAATTGTAATTGCAATCACGATTCCAATTATCAGTTTCTTTTTCACAAGTAAAAAATCAGAATCAATTGATATTAAGATTTAGAAGGTATTAGAAAAATTAAAAAAGATTAGAGTTTTAGTGCCTCTTTGAGACCTTTGTATCTATTTCGGATTGTTACCTCTGTTACACCTGCTGCCTGAGCAATGTCTTTCTGCGTCTTGTTTTCTCCTAACATCACACAAGCCAAGTAAAGTGCCGCAGCTGCAAGGCCCATCGGATCCTTTCCTGCAGATACCTCAATACGCCTTGCCTCCTTTAGGAATTCAAGCGCCTTTCTCTTTGTCTTCTCACTTAGGTCTGCAATGCTTGCAATTCTTGCAACTCCCTTGATTGGGTCTACTACTGGCATTTTCAGTTCTAATTCCCTAAGAAGCAGCCTGTAACATCTTGCTACGTCCTTTCGTTTGATGTTGATTCCGTTTGCTACATCTGTAAGTGTTCTTGGAGTTTCTGTGTTTCTACATGCTGCGTATAGTGCTGCAGCGACAAGTCCTGGAATTGAGCGGCCTCTAACAAGGCCTTTGTCTAGCGCCTTTCTGTAGATGTAAGCAGTCTTTTCGATTACGGCATCAGATAATGCTAGCTTGTCTTTTAGTCTGTCAAGCTCGCTGAATGCCTGTCTAAAGTTTCTGTCTACTGGTTCGTGTACTTGGCTTCTGCTGTCCCAAGTTCTGAGTCTCTCAATTGTGCTTTTCATTGAAGATGTAAGTGGCTTTCCAGATGCATCCTTGTCTGCCTGACCTATTATGGTTGCAAGACCCATGTCGTGCATTGCCAATGAAGTCGGGGTCCCAGTCCTAGTTCGATTTTCTCCTTCTTCTTTTGAAAATGAACGCCATTCCGGTCCTTCCTCCTCAACTCTTTCGGTTGCGACAAATCCGCACGTATTACAAAACATCTCTCCCGTACTTCCATCTGTTAACATTGATCCTTTAGAGCAACGTGGACATCGATCGTTACTTCGTGAAGTTTGTGTCATAAGTTCAAACCAAGTTTTTTTGATTCTAAATAAAAAGATTTAACTATAATGAATGCCTTTTTTGATGATATTATTCGTGGAGTGGAAATATCGGTTCCAAGATTTTTAGGGCTAGCTAACAGAGTAATTCATCACTACCAATTAATTTGCAAAAAATTAAAATCAAACAATAAGAATCTGAGCAATCTTTTTGAAAAATTTTTCAAGAGAAAAAATCAGGAATAAAATTGTCTTGGCCAAAGAACTAGATCAAAAAATTTGTAAACAAAAATCTAACAAAAAATAATCAACAAACACAAGATCAAAAAATAATTTGAATTTTTGAAAATGAAATCCAAGTAACCAAATCGGGCAATTTTGCAATCCAAAAACATTATTGATGTTTTACCAGCTTGTAGAACCAAAAAACGTAAGTCTTAAATAGTATTCACTTGAGGGACAATCAATAAAATGGTTAAATGTCCATTATGTAGTGAGGCCGTCTCTTCCACACATGGAATAGAGGTTCACATCAAAAAAATACACCCCCAAAGCATTCTAGCCCAATAAACTAGGCGCGTTTTGTTTTTTATTTTTAGAGTCTCCCTAGCTAATTCTATCTTTTAGTGAAATAGATTTCACACTTTTCATTTTCAATAAACTACATAATGACGGCCATGACAAACTTCCATAACTCATGGTCAAAACCACCAACGCCAAGCATATCTGAAAAGTTCAACGAAGTCATCAAGCCAAAAGGATCACTAAAGCCAAGAATTGAAATGGCCATCAAAAGCCTGACTGGACAAATCTCAAAACTTGACGGAATGGTCACTAAACTAAAGCAAAGAGAGGACAAACTGTTCCAAAGAATCGTTACAGCGACTCAAAAACACGACGTTCACACTAGCAAGGTTTTAGCAAACGAACTAGCCGAAGTCCGCAAGGTCTCAAAAATGCTAGGAAACGTAAGAATGGCACTAGAACAAATCGAACTCAGATTAACAACATTCCACGACCTAGGAGACACCGTAGTCACAATAGCACCTACAATTGGTCTAATGAGAAGCCTCAAGTCTTCACTTGGCAAATTTATGCCAGAAGCAGACCGCGAATTGGGTATGATGACTGAGATGTTAAACGGCCTAATGATGGAATCATTCCAAGGCGAAGGCGCATTTGGTATGGATCAATCCATGAACGAAGAATCTGAGAGGATTCTAGAAGAAGCAGCAGCCGTTGCAGAATCATCTGTTGGTGATAGATTTCCATCAACACCTGTAAGTACAAAATCTGCAACCTCAACAAGATACGTGTAGTATCTTTTTTTCCTTTTCTTATTTAGATAATTTAGGCTTCTGGCCGCGAATCCTTGATGGTCTTTACTTTATTGGATTCGCTTTCTACTACAGAATCAATATTTAGAAGCCTGCTTCGTAGGCTGTTTATCAAAACTCCAATTTCGTCTGCCTCCCTTTCCACCATGGATCTTTTGGTGGACAGATCCCTTATTCCTTTGTTCTCCTCTTCAATGTATTCACTTACTTTGACCAGCTTTTCCTTTAGATTTTTGATGTCGACTGACTCGTCTTCTATTTCTTTTTCTAATTTCGTACGCTTGTCTTTGAGGTTTTTAATCATCAATCCGACATAGTCTATTGCCTCTTCCAGCATCGTACGCTTGCTAATGAGATCACCAATGCCAATATTAGAGTCAGAAACGGCTGGGTTTTCAGTTCTTACCTGTTCCGCCGTGAATCCTGGTTTTTCTTGCTCTATCATATCTGCATCTTGTTGGGTAGACTCACCCTTCTTAAATTTTTCAAACATTATACCACAGGTTCTTGTAAACCTACATAATAATTATTAATAAAGATGGCTCTGTCAAATCTACGATCGATCGGTAATTATACAATAACCAAGTCATTATGTAGTCATACACTGATATCTATACACGGAGTCAACACTATCTGTCACCCAACATCACAGCAGTCCTGAACTAGTATCGTTATTGGAAGAATTCAGGTGGATGCTGAACGAATCCATAAGAATTGGAATGGAAAGAAACCTTACCTAACAAAAGGCCTTCAACTCATGTGTATTATTATTTGTCAGATAATACAGAATTTCTGAAAATGTATGTCGCTAGGGCGACACAGGTGGCAAAGTCAAAGATCAACGATTTTAGGAAAATATGAAACCGAACCCAAAAGCCAAGAGTCCATACTATGAAAAACCCTATGACTAAATGCTCATACCATGTCGCGACTCTTCTGTCCTTGCATCAAGATTGGAGCAATTACAATTACTAGTGATACAATATCAATTTCAATATCAAAAGAAACTCAAAGCATCAAACCAACCGAGTTTGTAGGAATAGATACAAACCTGAACAACATATCTGCAGTTCATTCCGATGGACAAGTCGACGTTTTCTCTACATCCAACATAACAAAAATCAAGGAAAGATACAGAAAAGTAAAATCACATTTCAGGCGAAACGATGTCAGAATCAAAAGGAAAATATTTCAGAAATACGGCATAAAACAGCAACACAAAACCAAGCAAATCATTCATGACATTTCAAAAAAACTGGTATCTCAGAAAAAGCAATTGATTATTGAAGATCTTACAGGAATCAGAAAACTCTACAGAAAAGGCAATGGCCAGGGAACAAAATACCGCTCAAGGCTCAACGGCTGGCCATTTTATGAATTCAGAAGGCAACTAGAGTACAAATCAAAATGGTACAATGGAATTAAAGTCATCAAGATAAAACCAAACAAAACATCATCAAAGTGTTCGATATGTGGGGCAAAAGTAATCCCCGAAGAGAACCGACAGATAAGATGTCATTGTGGTCATATGGAAGACCGCGATATCAACGCTACACGCAATATTTTGTATAAAGGAACACCAGTTGTGCAGCTACGAGGCCTGCGAGTCAAATCAATCAACCGTAGATTTGACAGAGCCAAAACAAATGAGAAAAATCAAGTTTGATAATAAAGAGGTTATTTGAATAAGGATTTTGCCTTTCCCAGCTCATCTTTAATTGAATCAATTTTAGAATCAACATCGGTTTGCGGCGATTCGTTCTTTATCAAATTCCTCAAGTCGACTCTTAG
>JAENJF010000103.1 GCA_016844685.1 Candidatus Nitrosotenuis sp.
TTGTTGCATCGAGTCCCGTTTTCTTAGAGTCACAGTATCATCTTGTAGTGTCTGGTGATCAACTGTTATGGCAAAAGGCGCGCCAACCTCGTCTAGTCTCCTGTATCTTCTTCCTATGGCACCAGAATGATCCAAAAATGCATCATATTTTCTTTTTAATTTTAGATGAATCTCATCAGTTTTTTCCTTGAGCCCGTCTTTTTTGACCAAAGACAAAACTCCCACATGTACTGGTGCCAAATATGGTTTAACAGAAAGAACAATTCGGTCGTTTTCTTTTTCCTCTCGCAAACCATGCTCTAAAATAGTGTAAAGACTTCTGTCAATTCCCATAGAGATCTCAAATATGTGGGGAAGAACCTTTTGCTCGTCATCAAACACCTCGAATTTCTCTCTGCTTTTGTTTGCATGGCTTGTCAAATCATAATCTGACCTATAATTACACGCAACAAGCTCAAGCCAACCGGTTGTGGTCTGGACCTCAAAGTCAAAAGCTATAGTTGCGTAAAATGCCTTTTCTTTTTCTCCCAGTCTTCTAAAGCGACTTTTTGTGACATCTATTCCGGTCTTTTCATAAAATTCTGTCAGCATTCCTAAATAATATGCAATAAACTTGTTTGGAATAATCCCAGATTCAACTGCTTGTTTACAGCTCATTGGTTTTATCTCATCATCTACTTGAATGCGAATTATAGTGTCTTGAATCTCAGAAAATCTCTCCAAATCATTTAGCTTGTTTGAGTTACAAAAAACCTCAATTTCTGCCTGATAAAATTCTCGCAGTCTTAGAAGGCTTTGCCTTGGGGAAATCTCGTTTCTGAAGCTTTTCCCTATTTGTGCAATCCCAAGTGGAAGCTTTCCTCGCATCGTCTTGAAAAGTCTTGGAAAATCCACAAAAATTGATTGGCATGTTTCAGGTCTCAGGTATGCCGGCTCTGCCTCAGGACCAATCTCCACTTTGAACATCATGTTGAATTTCCTTGCTTTCTCAAACTCGCCTTTGCATTTTGGACAGCGAACATTCTTTTCTGAAATCACTTTATCGAATTCTAGCAAATCTGCAGACTCTGGAATCTCAATTTTTACAATCTCAAAGATCAGCTTGTCTGCTCTAAAGTTCAGGCTGCAGTTTTTGCATCTGACTATTGGATCAGCAAAACTTGCCAAATGTCCAGATGCCTCAAATACAGATTTCGACATAATCTGAGAACCGTCGATTTCAAGCATACCGTCACGTCTTACTAATTCACGCCTCCATAATTCGATAAACTTTGTCTTCATGCTTACGCCAGACGGGCCATACTCCCAAAACCCAGCTTGCGCATCTGCATAAATTTCGCAACTTGGAAAGTAAAAACCGCGCTCAAGTGCCAACTGCATTATGTTATCATAATTCATGAAATTTTCACCATATATCGAAAATAAATTTCAAGCTATGCGAGTTCTTTTACCTTCTTTATATTTGCAAAGTCATCTCTTATGTCATCAATTGGAGTCTCTAGAATTATTGGAATTTTTTTCTTGTTGACAAGCCTAATGATCGCAGTCATGCCTTTTTCGCCTATCTTGCCAAGGCCAATGTGCCCATGCCTGTCAAGATTACAGCCTATTTCGCCTTTTGAATCATTTAGGTGTAAAATCTTGAGATTTTCAAAGCCCACTTCATCATCAAATTTTTTAAATGTCTCTTTAACTGCATTTTCAGTTCTTAAATCATAACCATATGCAAAAGCATGACACGTATCAAAGCAAACACCAAACCTGTCCTTTGGCTTTAGCTTAGAGAGGATCTCTGCCCACTGTTTAAAGTCAGAACCAGAAGAATTTTTCTGTCCTGCAGTATTCTCTAGTAAAATAACAACATCGTTTTTGACGGCTGCTGCCTTGGAAAAGGCATTAACCAGCTGTTTTATTCCCTTTTCCTCACCTGACCCCATATGGCTTCCAAGATGAGCAACTAGGTACGGAATCCCGATTTTACCACACCTTTCAACTTCCATTACAAGTGTGTTGACTGACTTTGCGTATGCATCTGCATTAGGTGATGCAAGATTTGGTAAATATGGCATGTGGGCTACTGTCGCAAATCTGTCTATCTTGCTGCTTGCCAGCTTTTCTCTAAAGGTTTTGGCATCTTTTTCGGAAATCTCTTTTGCAGCCCAGCTTCTCGGACTTCGAGTGAATATCTGAAATGCCGAGCATTCCCGCTCTAATGCATTATCTATTGCGGCATCTAATGAGCCTGAGATCGATACGTGGGCACCTACACGCATACAAAGAGGTCATATCCACATAATTTAAACCAGTATCAAAAAGAAAACCCAAATTTTTAATGTGAAATCAAATCATAATATCTATGTTAAAGCTAGGAACAGAAGAAATCGCAAAATACCCCTTCTTGACAGAAGCAGGAAACTATCTTAAAGAAAAGGGCTTTACTCTTGAACAGTTTGGAAAAGACGAGGATCTTAGGCCTATAATTGAAATTGCTTTTCAACGAATTGAAACTGCAGCCAACGGTAAGATCTTCAATT
Organism: Candidatus Nitrosotenuis sp.; assembly: GCA_016844685.1. Lineage (GTDB taxonomy): Archaea > Thermoproteota > Nitrososphaeria > Nitrososphaerales > Nitrosopumilaceae > Nitrosotenuis. The sequence goes on from JAENJF010000103.1 coordinate 2,535, forward strand.
CTGATTTAAATGTAAAAAACTTGGACGTTGAGGTGTTTTCATTTCTTGTTGCTGTCATACTTTTAAAACAAAGTGCAATGAACACACTAATCAAGCGATTCTCACTGGCAGAAGCAAGACGCGCTGAAAAATTTCTCGAAAAAGATCTCTCCGATATAAACAACAAAGCAAAGGAAGAACTGGCAATTAAAATAATTAAGGATCTTTTTTCAATGGATATACAAAAGTCTGATGATTATTTTGTAATTCCTGTGACAGATTACCTAAAACATGCAACCCATTTTTACGAACAGGAGTGGAAGCTCGTAAACAGGCTAGTTGATAATGGGAATGTCTTTCTTACATCACACGAAACAGTAAGATTAATTCGCAAAGAGCTTGATAATTTCATTAGCTCAAAAATTCATTCTGCCAACATACCATCCATACCAGAGTCCTTCAAAAAACCAGTTGACGCACTTGTAAGTCTTGCAAAAAAATTCTCTGTACAAACTGTTGAGACCGGAGAATCCCCACCTTGCATAAAACACGCAATTGATGTTCTCAGCAAAGGCGAGAATCTTCCACACTCTGGAAGATTCATGCTTGCAACATATCTTTTGAACAAAGGCCAAACGATAGAGGAAATTGCCCCCTTGTTCAAAAATGCACCTGACTATAACGAAAAAATAACGTTATATCAACTCAAACATATAGCAGGTAATTTTGGGGGTGGAACAAAATACGCATGTCCTTCATGCGACAAACTAAAAAGTGAAAACCTCTGCTTTGCAATCCCAGAATGCGACAACATCATAAATCCATTACAGTTTGGAAGGAAAAAAATTCCAAATGCTTGATAAAGACATAAACTTTCTGGAAGAATCCTTTAAAAAATATTATTTTGAGCATTTTGATCTGATTCATACTCATATAAATCCAGAAAGGCGCGAATTTGGATATCAAAAATTTAATTCCGGAATGAATCGACACATCCCAATAAAATCAGACAAAGAACTGCATCTTTTACTTATGACAAACGTTCCCTCTGATGTAT
>JAENJF010000104.1 GCA_016844685.1 Candidatus Nitrosotenuis sp.
TGTTTTTACGAATTCATTGAATTGTGAAAACTCTTCTACTTTGTTTACCAAGTCTAGCGAATTAAACGGCTTTTGAATCAACCCAACATTATTTCCCTTAAAGTCCATCTTTGTTACACTATCTCCAAATGCAGTAATGAACAAAATCTTTTGATTTGGAACCATATCAAGAATTTCTCTTGCAGTCTCAACGCCGTCCTTTTTTGGCATTCTGTAATCAAGTATAACTACATCATATGGATTGGCCTGCGTGTTTTTTCTTGCCTTGACTTGATTTGCATATGCCGCCAGACATTCAAGACCATTGTTTGTTATTACCACAGTATGGCCTCGAGATTCAAATATTTGCTTGTACAATAATGCGTATGCGTGACTATCTTCTGCAACCAGAATTATCATTTCAGATATTCTTACATGAGATTTGTTATTCTGTGTTGACTTGTTTGCTTTAAACGAACAGTAACTAGACCATTATTTGCGGTCGTTTTGTCACGTATCTTGATAGGTTAAGTTTTGTGAATGGTTTTTCCTTTGTTTGCTCTTTGATGTTTGCAACAAAATCATCAAATGATATTTCTTTGACATTGCCTGAAATCCTATCTCGAACGGAAAGGTTTGGTTGGTTTACTTCCTTTTCTCCTATGACCAAGCTGTATTGTATCCACTCTGTTTCTGATTCACGAATTCTTTTGCTGATAGTTTCATTTCGATCGTCAATATCTACTCGAATATCTTTTTGGGTTATCCTATCTGCAAGGGTTTCACAGTGCTGTAGGAATTCCTCCTTTAGTGGGATTATTCGTACCTGTATGGGGGCAAGCCATAGCGGAAGACTTGCCTTGCGACCTTCTTTTTGGTCCAAGGCTGCCTTTTCGAGCAGCACGTAAATTACACGCTCTATTGCGCCACTTGGAGAATTGTGCAAAATTATCGGGTGATGTGGAATATTATTTTCATCAAAATATTTGATTCCATACCTCATGCCATTTTCCACATCTATTTGATCAGTGGATAATGCGGATGCCTTCCCAAGGCTATCTACATAGTTAAATTCCCACTTTAACACAAAATAAAAAAATCTCTCCTTCCACATTTCGACAAGTACTGGCTTGCCAAGTTTTTTGACAAGATTCTGGATTACAGACTTGTTTTCATTGTAAAATTCCTCTGTAAATCTGATTGCCATCTCATAGTCTGATTCGTTGATTCCTACCTGTTTGAGAACATTTTGAGATAGGTCAAATCGTTTTGTCATTTCTTCAACTGCCTGTGGAATATCCGTACAAAATGCATGACAGTCGGGCATGGTAAATGCCCGCAATCGTCGCAAGCCAACAAGCTCGCCTGATTGCTCTCGCCTAAAGCTGTACCGTGTAAGCTCGTATAGTTTCAGAGGCATGTTGCGATATGATATTTGAAAGTCGTTTGCCATGAGGAACTGTCCAAAACATGCAGCAAATCTAAGGAACAATTGTTTTCCTTCAGTATTGATGTTATACTGTCGTGCTGGAAATCGGTTAAAGTAACTTGCCATACTTGGGTGATGTGAATCATACATGATTGGGGTTTCTACCTCAAGGCCGCCATACTCTTTGACTTGGTCATTTACGAATCTCTCAAGAAGGGATTTGATCAGCCTGCCATTTGGATAAAACCTCATGTTGCCAGAATCAGACGCCGGCTCATAATCCGCAATCGCCATTTTTTTCATCAGTTTGACATGTGGTGGCGGCTCATCAGATACCCTTTTCTTTGCAGACTCGTATTTTGATAATATCTCCAGTTTTTCATGTTTTGCGAAATTAAACTTGCTAACTTCGTGCATTTCTCCATCAGGTGTCATAATATGCCAGAATGATTGAATTTTTGATTCTGACTTGAGTGCTTCAGATGTGCGGCCTTCTTCATGGGGGTGGCCTTCATGTGTTTCTCCGGCAGATTCATTTATGATAGTTTTTGAGCTTTCTGCCAGTGGGTGCCCCTTTACTTTGACATTGTAAGACTTGGTCCATCCAAATGGGGCTCTAGATACTTCACAATCTCCTGCAAGAGATTCCATTTCCTTTAGTAAACTAAATGCAAGACTTGGGGATGCAAGATTTGAGCTTAGGTGTGCATATGGATATAATAGTAGTTTTTTGCACCCTACTTTTTCCATTGATGTTTTTATTTCTCCAATTGCCTTTTTTGCTGTCTCGGAATCATCGCCTTGTTCCATTGCTATAAAGGCAACTACCACTTCGTCTAGTTTTTTTGTTTCAGGAGTGATGTCCTCAGCTGATTTGATTTCTTTTTTTGTTGGTGTGTATTCTATGCTATCGCAGTGTAGTTGTAATATGCGCACAAATTCAAACAAACGGTGTTATTGAATTAAGTGTTACGTCAAAAAACGTAACATTGAGCCTGAATTTAGAGAATAGTGATGCCATTACGGTTAACTATGTAGTTAGTAATTAGATCTACTATCGATTTTTTCTATTGAGATGACCGCAATAAGGTATATCTTTTTGGGGTTTTAGTTGTGTTTCCTAATTAATTTTGAGAGAGTTTTTGTTCCTGAATTAAAAAATTCCAGCAGGACTAGATTCGAGGGAATTTTTTAATTCATCTTGAATCATGTGTAAAATACAACTTTATCGGTTAATGGTTTTTTGAAAAAATTCCATACTATTTTTCGGTTGATGTAAACCTAACTCCTAAAGCCTTGCCTTTATGGTCTAGAAATCTCACAGCTTGCATCGGCAGCGTTTGTTCCCGCTCCTCCAAGACAATAGTCATTGCCATCACCGCCAGACATTGTGTCATCATCTTCTCTGCCAAACACCACATCATCATCTGCGCCGCCAGATACTGAATCATTTCCAGGACCACCGGACATCCTGTCGTTACCTCCTTCCCCAAACATTGAATCTGCGCCAATTCTGCCAGTCATGTGGTCGTTTCCTGTACCACCAAACATTTGATCATCACCTAGGCCGCCTGACATTACATCTTTTACAGCACCGCCAATTATGCAGTCATTGCCGTCTTTTCCCTGTGCATGGTTTCCAAGATCAGATAATATGATGAGGTCTGCTCCATTGGTTCCCCCGACTTTGGGACCATATACGCCGGAGGTGTTGTCAATTACATTGTAAAGACCACTTGTGATTAGCTGCTCAATTGTCATGCTATTGCAGTATGTAACGGATTCAGGTAAAAACAGATATGCAGAGCCTGTGTTAAGGGCACCAATGTCATCAAAATCAGCACTGATTAGGACGTTGTTGCCAGAGACGGATACGGACCAGCCGAATTGATCATTTGTTTCAAGTGTTGGATGGTTGAATGTCTGTAGCAGTGCGCCTGTTGTTCCATCAAACAGATATGCAGCTCCGGTGTCAAGGAAATCAATGTTGTTCTCACCTAGAGAATTGACTAGGACGTTGTTGCCAGAGACGGATACGGACCAGCCGAAGAAATCATTTACTTCAGGTGTTGGATTGTTGAATGT
>JAENJF010000153.1 GCA_016844685.1 Candidatus Nitrosotenuis sp.
CAAACACCATTACAAGTTGTGAATAATAATTCTGAAATTTTGTTGAATCTGAATATTTTTACTGGTATGATCCTCAATCTTTAATTATTTGAGATTTGGGCATATTCATTTCAAAAAAAACTGATTGTTCCAGAATTTAACAACACATCATACTGATTCGACCAGCTTTGATTTTGAAAGCAACACTCTAGATAAATTCATACGCGTGACAAAGAACACTATTTTTGTCAAAGCGATTCAAACTTCAAAATATCTGTATGATCTAGTTGAAGCCTTTTCTCAAAACTAGATCTTCCTTAATTTTGCAACGCCTGTACTGACGTGATCAATTATGGTAGACAGTGGCGTTCCAGGACCAAATACGCCTGACACTCCTGATTTTTCTAGTCCTTTTTTGTCCTCTTCTGGGATTACTCCTCCGCCCAATACCAATACGTCTTTGATTCCTTTTTTGTGCAATTCCTTGACTACTCTTGGGAATAGTGTATTGTGTGCACCGTTGAGAAGGCTTAGGGCAACTGCGTCAACATCTTCATCCTCTGCAATTTGCGCAACGCGTTCAGGTGTGGCAAAAAGACCAGAATAAATGACCTCCATTCAGGCATCTCTAAATGCTCTGCACAGAACAAGTGCACCTCTATCGTGGCCGTCAAGCCCTAACTTGGCAACTAAAATCTTGATTCGTCTTGGTTCAAGCTTTTGTACCATCAGTTATTCATTAAGACTGTGTATTTTAAAACTTAGCTAGATTGCGCGCTCATCTAGTTGGCCGTTTTTTATTTTCATTAATTGCATTATTGGACAGACATAAACAATGCCATCTCCGGCATTGCCTGTCTTTGCTCCCTTGGCAATTGCCTGAGTTATTCTATCTATGTCTTTTTCTCTACATATTATCTCGATCTTTGTTTTGGGAATTAATACACTTGTCTTAAATGCGCCGGGTTTTCCCCCATATGACCAGTGAGAAACGCCTGATATCTTTACCTCAAAAGATGAAAATGTAACAATTCCAATTTGCTCTAATTCCTTTTTTACCTGTTGTAATTTTGTACTTCTGATAACTGCCTCAATTTTCAACATGAATGTGATGATTAATTAATAATAATTAAACATTTGACGTTCACCTGAAAATCCAACTATACTAATCCAAAGAAAAAATTTGTAAATATACATAACCAATACACTATGACCTAACATTTGAGCCAAACCTTGATAATTTTACGTTTTCTGGAAAAGAAATAATCGACATCAGAATATCACGGCCAACAAGTATAATTTCGCTCAATTCCGCAGAACTCAAAATAAAAAACTGTCACCTCATTTCGAACAATCAAAAAATCAACGCAAAAACAGAACTAGATGAAAAAAATGAATCACTCATACTAATAATTCCAAGAAAAATCACAGGCTCGGCAAAAATCTTTATTGATTATACTGGAATTCTAAACGATAGGCTCGTTGGATTTTATCGAAGCCAGTACAAGGACAAAAACGGTAAAACAAAATACATGGCAACAACCCAGTTTGAGGCAGCAGATGCACGGCGCGCATTCCCATGCTGGGATGAGCCTGCAGCAAAGGCAACATTTGACATTGCATTAATCACAGAAAAAAACTATACTGCAATTTCCAACATGAATGTCACATTAAAGAAAAACCTTGGCAAAAAAACACTTTACAAATTTGCAAAGACTCCGATCATGTCAACATATCTTTTGTATCTGGGGGTGGGTGAATTTGAATTCCTATCCAGCAAGCAGGGAAACATCCAATATCGAATAGTTACAACAAATGGCAACAGCAAAAAAGGAAAATTTGCACTTGACATCTGCAAAAAGCTTGTCACTTCATATGAAAATTACCGCTTCCAAAACTTGACCTTATTGCAGTACCTGACTTTGCGTCTGGTGCAATGGAAAACTGGGGGGCAATCACATTTCGTGAGACCATTTTACTTTATGATCCCATGACATCGTCCACTCGGACAAAACAACACATTGCAGAGGTAGTATCACACGAACTGGCACACCAGTGGTTTGGAAATCTAGTCACAATGGAGTGGTGGAATGATTTGTGGCTAAACGAGTCATTTGCAACATTCATGGCAACAAAGTTTCTTGACAAGTTCTATCCAGAATGGAAGCTGGTAAACAAGCCCTCTGAAATTCGTGAAATCTTTGATGCAATATCGTATGACAAGGGGGGATGCGTTTTGAGAATGCTTGAGAATTTTGTCACGGAAAAGAACTTTCGTGCAGGCTTGCGTATCTACCTAAAGAAATTTGCATACAAGAACGCAAAAGGCGATGACCTGTGGAACGAAATAGGGAAAAAAGCAAGGATGCCTGTTCTGGCAGTGGTAAATTCCTGGATTGGGCAGGCTGGATTCCCACTGGTTAATGTAACACGACAAAACACTAAACTCATACTATCACAAAAACGATTTGTCCTGGAACAAAAAGGGAAGGAAAAAGAACGCTGGTACATTCCAATATCTATCACACAAGGCAAGACAACTAAAAACAAGCTTGTAACAAAACAACAGGATGCAATCCCAATAACGCCCTCTCCTGCCATGATAAATTCTGGAAGGCCTGGATTTTATCGAGTCAAGTATTCGCCTGATCTTCTTATATCTCTAAAGAGTCTGGTTTTACAAAAATCAATCTCACACATAGATAGGTGGGCACTGCAAAACGACCTTTTTGCCTTGTGTGTTTCAGGAGATGGCATTACAAAAAGCTATCTTGACTTTTCAAAATCATATGAAAATGAGGATGACTATATCACGCAATCAAATGTTGCAAGTAACCTGCATTCATTGTATAATAGAACAATTGAGGAATCATTCAATTATGAAATTAAAGACATTGTGCATAATTTTCTGAAAACTATTTTTGCAAGAATTGGGTGGGAT
>JAENJF010000034.1 GCA_016844685.1 Candidatus Nitrosotenuis sp.
GTCAAGGGAATAATGAATTTACGAGGGTCGATAATTCCAGTAATTGACGTAAAGGAAAAGCTTGGACTTGATTCCGGTGTAAACACCAACTCCTCAAAGCAGCGAATTTTGGTTGCAGAGGTAAACAATTCACTTACAGGCCTTCTCGTAGATGAAGTAGACCAAGTAATGCGAATTCAGACAAAGGATATCGAGCCTGTACCTCAGGGATCACTTGAATCGCGCAATTATGTAAAAGGAATAGCAAAATCAGACAAAAAATTGATTGTTTTATTAGATGTGACAAAATTACTTGAAGACTCTTCCTCTGCTATTACAGAAGCAATGCAGGGAGGAAATCAGCAATGAGTTACTCTGCCAAAAAAATTCTTATAGTTGACGATGCCTCATTTATGAGGACTGTCTTAAAAGATATTGTCAAGGGGAATGGCCTTGCTACAGAAGTAATCGAGGCGGCAGATGGTGTTGAGGGAGTAAAGGCATATCAGACACAAAAACCAGATCTTGTGACAATGGATGTGAACATGCCAAGAGCTGATGGTATTCAAGCACTGCGAGCTATTATGAAAATTGATCCTGCTGCAAAAGTAGTAATGGTGACATCTGTGGAACAAAAACAAATCGTTCAGGATGCGATGAAGATTGGGGCAAGAGATTACATTGTAAAACCATTTGACAGAAGCAATGTGGGCCTTGTAATAAACAAGGTTATGAGACAAAAATAGGAAACATTGCAATGCAAACATATGCCATGACCGACTCTGATCTCGAACAACTCTCTGAAATTTTTAACAAATGTATTTCAACAAAGACAGTTGAATCTCTTTCAACAATGCTTGGTGAGTCATTTGTTTACAAGATTGGCAAGACAAAACTACTTGATATATCTGAGCTTGATGAACTGACTCCAGCATTTTCTGATTCAGTAGACATATCTGCAGTCTATCTAAAGCAAACAGGAGATGTAGATATCGGAATATTGTATTACATGCCAGAAAAAGATGGGAAAAAATTTGCAGCAAAATTACTTGGACTAAAAAAACTAGGAGCATTTTCCAAATTAGGCAAATCCTCGCTTTCAGAAACAGGAAACATTCTCTCAGGCTCGTTTTTTAATGCACTATCAAATGAAAAACACTGTAAAACTACATCTGACATGCCAGGCTTTGCTATTGACACATTTAGGTCATTACTTGAGATTCCAGCAACTGATATCGGAATAGAAACCCAATCATTAATTGCATGCGATGTTGAATTTCACTCACAAAATGATCTGAGATTAAGAATGCTCATAATACTAGATCCAATCAATGCAAAAAAACTCCTAGATCTACACAACTAGATTCGAAAAATAGAAAGGTTTTTTCTAATAATTATGACCGATGATAACGCAATAATGAATATTACAAACACAATTGGACCAAATTCCGGTATAACCGTCAATCTAAATTCGGTGCTCATGTCAGTTCCTCTTAGATTTTCAAATAGTATCCTTGTGTGACCTGACTGTCCTTCAGAAAATGTGTAATCTGCATAATCGCCACCAATTTGTGCATTATCTGATTTCTTGTAGAGTTGTTTTTCGTTTTGAATTATGATAAAATCATAAGTTGTGTTACGAAGTAGTTCCCCTGTCTTTGCGTTGCGGAAAGTGAAAATGAATCTTGTATCCTTACCTGGTTCAACTATGACTGGATCCCATGACAAATCTACTTGAATTTCTTCATTTTTTGTCAGGGCAATCATTGGAAAGACGACCTTGCCACTTGCCTCAAGTGTAAACTTTATGTTTTCTGGCTTGTCAATACCTATCTTTTTTTGGGCCTGTTTGAGGAATTTTAGATCATCTTGTGACAAAATAAAGTGAACTATTCTTTCGTTTTCATCCGAATAATCATCAATTATTATTGCTGATTTGAACAGAACAATTCCGTTTACTGTACCCATATAGCTTGGAACAAAAAAATCACCAAATTTCTTTGGAAAATGAAATTCCTCATGAACCACAGGAACATGCGAAATATTTTGCTCATTCCAGTCAAATGGCATTTCAAAACTTGCAATATTTGTGTTTGAATCATAGCCAAAATTTGATATTTTATCATAGTATGACTTTACACCAAATGTGATATCGTTCCCACTCTTGTCTTTTTCGTCAAATTTTTGCTTTGTCGGTATGGTGATATCTGCAACATACATTCCCAAGTTTTCCACTATATTGGTTGGCTTGTCGATAGTTCTGATCTCAATTTCAAAGTGATATAATCCACCAGATCTAAAAACTGGACCTGTAAGCTATATTGGGTTAGAATTGGTTTCATACCATGCACCAAAAAGATTGTACTTCTGGCCAGCAATTGTAGTGTTGCCGTTTATTGTTGGATTTACTTTAATGTTAACTGTGCCATTTGCTGCAAAAAAATAATTCCTAAAAATCATCTTTCCTTCGTGGTACAATCCAATCAAAAATGTTGTATTGTTTGTATTTTGGTTTGTCTGAGAATCAACAGCTCTTACAATAATTTTCTTTTCCTCATTTTCTGTAAAATCAGGGGGGGTTATCTCTGTAGTTATGGTGATCTTTTTACCGTTCACATCTGATTTTATTGTATCAAGACCAAGACCATGGCCATATGCATTAGAAATTGGCACAAATAGTACTGTTAAAATACAAACTGTCATTATTGACAATGACTTGCTTCTAATCATAATGTGACTAGCTTGACAGTATCCATTTTTTTATTTGTCTGAAAATTTTTTGTAATTAAATTGATCTGTTCTGCTTCTCCATCCAACATGAATAACTCAACGCATTTGTTGCCATGAATTTTGCTATGCAGCTGTGTAGTGATCAGGTCCTCAAAACTGTGTTTCATCCCAGCAATGATGTGATCAAATTCGTCATTATGCACTACAAGTAGAATCGCATGTAGATTTCCTGAAAGCTCATTTTTTTGCCTTTCCTCCGAAACAAAATTTCTTATTCCTGCCCTAATTGCCTCTGATCTGCCAGTAAAACCCATTGATTTTTGCAGCCTGTCAAGTTCTGTTAGCATCTCATCGTTTAATGAAATTGACACAATTGGCATGATCAATTTATTATTAAACTTGTTATAAAGATAGCCATTAAACTTATTAATTTTTTATAGATTTATTAATAATCTCACGCATAAAATGGTGTGAAAAAGCCACTGATCATAGGTATGAGTATTGCAATTGCTGCAATCATAGCTAGTGCCATAATTATAGATGTAAGTGAACCTAAGCAAGGTATTTCATTACACGAAAAAACGACAAAACTGAATGTGGTTGCCTCTTTTTATCCACTTTACGAATTTTCAAAAAATGTCGCAAGAGATAAGGCCGAAGTTTCTGCTTTTATTCCAATTGGAGTCGAACCGCATGATTGGGAACCAAGCGCAAATGACATACTAAATCTCAAAGAATCCAGTATCTTTGTTTACAATGGTGTAGGAATGGAGCCCTTTGTTGATAAATTAATTGACTCTGGAGAATACAACAATGTCAAGTTTGTTGAAACAACAGAAGGAATAAACCTCATACAAACAAATGATGAACATCAAAATGAACCAGATAATCATACTGTATATAATCCGCACGTCTGGTTAGATCCAGTTCTTGCAAAACATCAAGTAATGATGATCAAAGACGCCATGATTGATGCTGATCCAGATAATAAAAAATACTATGAAGATAATGCAAATGCCTATAGTATAAAACTAGATGAATTAAATTCGAAAATTCAAACGGAATTATCACATTGCAAAAAAGATACTTTTATGCCGTTTCATGACGCATATTCTTATTTTGCCAACCGATATGGATTGAAAACTTTGCCATTATCTGGAGTGTCACCGGAATCAGAAGTAACTGCTACAGATCTTAGGGAGTTTGTAGACTTCATTCAAAAGAACGAAATCAAGACAATATATTCAGAAGAGTTGGTAGATCCAAAACTTGCTACTACTCTTGCAGAGGAAGCAGATGCACAAGTTTTAATCTTCAGCCCATTAGAAGGATTAACAAACCAGGAAACGATAGACGGTATTACATACTTGGATAAAATGAATGAGAACGTACAAAATCTAAAGATTGGACTTGAATGCCAATGAACGTATTAGAAGTCTCTGATGTTTCCATAAAATACAATGGCCATTTAGCCGTGGATAAGATTAATTTTGACGTAAAAGAAGGTGATTTGCTTGGAATAGTGGGACCAAATGGTGCAGGCAAGACCACCTTGTTCAAGGCCATAATAGGACTGCAAAATCACAGTGGAAAAATCAAACTATTTGGGTACAACGAGGCAGACTATCAACCACTTCTTCCACTGATAGGCTATGTTTCCCAAAAGGTTGTCTTTGAGCCAAACTTTCCTGCAACCGTATCAGAAGTAGTATCAATGGGATTAATCCCAGAAAGAAAACTACGCAAAGGGGCTATGTTGTTAAAAAATTGCGGCTACTCGTGGAATCTTCTATATCAAAAGGTAGGGAAAGATAGTGACAAGGTTTTAGAATGTCTGAAAACAGCGGGATTGGAATCATTAAAGGACAGAAGAATAGGCGATCTTTCTGGTGGAGAACTCCAACGTGTCTTTATTGCAAAGGCTCTGGTAAAAGATCCAGTACTTTTGATATTAGATGAGCCAGTAACTGGTGTAGACGCAGATGCACAAAACAAGTTTTACAACGTCCTAAAAAAAATAAATACCGAAAATAAGATTACGATTGTCTGGTCGTCTCATGACCTAGAAGCAATATCAAAACTTGCAAATAGAGTTGCATGTATGAACAGAAAACTGTTCTTCCATGGTGAAAAAGAAGAATTCTTCTCAAACAAGGAATTACTAAAAACATATGCGGAATCTGCAATGCAAATGCATATGCATGATCATAATTAGAAATGACTCTTGAAATTCTCGGTTATAGTTTCATCCAAAAGGGACTGATAGCAGGAGTAGCAATCGCAATAATCTGCTCTTTAATGGGGATGTTTCTTGTCTTGAGACGTTATTCTCTTTTTGGCGATGCACTTTCTCATATGGCGTTTGGTGGAATCTCGCTTGGTTTGTTTACTGGGATCTACCCACTATGGACTGCATTCATTGTATCAGTTTTGGGCGCAATAGGCATAACAAAGCTTAGAAAAAGCACCAAGATTTCTGGCGACGCCGCAATTGCCGTGCTTTTGGTATCTGGTCTTGGAATTGGTGTATTGCTAATTAGTGCTACTGGTGGATTCAAAGTTGATCTGTTTAGCTTTCTTTTTGGCAGCATTTTGCTGATTAGTATTGAAGACATGCTACTCATACTTGGAATAAGCAGTGGTGTTATTGTAGCACTTGTTGTCTTACGCAAACAATTACTGCATCTGACATTTGATGAGGAACAAGCCAAAGTAAGTGGAATCAACACGGACAAGCTAAATTACGTTTTTGTAATATTGGCAAGTGTTACTGTAATCACATCTATGCGTTTGGTTGGGATATTGCTCATTTCCGCATTAATTGTACTGCCAAACATTACTGCAATTATGTTTGGAAAGGGATTCAAAAAAACAGTAATGCTCTCAGTATCAATGTCGGTTATCTCAGTTGTAAGTGGAATAATTTTATCATACTACCTTGATTTGGCGCCGTCAGGAACAATTGTTATGATATCAGTAGCTATGCTGGTTGGTACACTGTTATTAAAATATGTTAATGTTCTAGGAAAATCTCAAGAACTACAAAAAACTGTCTAGTGAAGTCTAAATGAATTTTTTTTATCCTCATATTCTAATTCCAACTTTTTGAATCTATATTTCAAATCGTCATACTCTATCTGAATTTCTCTTTTTCTAGAGTTTATCTCATCATAATTCTCCTCAAGCCTTTCTATTTTATTTCGCAAGTGATTCAACTCTGTCTTGAGATAATCCCTTTCTGGCTTTAGATACGTCAAGACCTCTCTCACCTCTACTAGACTCTCGTTTGCCGCCTTTTTTTCCATGTATTCAGATTCTGCCTTTTTAATTCTTAACTTCAAATCACTTTGCTCAGTTGCAAGCAATTCTTTTTCTAATTTTAAATGGGTCAGTGCAGCGTTAAATTCGCCAAGCTCCTCCTTTGCCGCCCTTTTATCCTCATATTCAGATTCTGCCTTTTTAATTTTTGAGTGTAACTCTTCAAGATTTGTTGCAAGTGTTTCCTTTTCGGCGTTTAATATAGAAACAGAAAGTCTTACGTCCTCAATCTCCTCCTTTGCCGCCCTTTTATCCTCATATTCCGATTCTGCCTTTTTGATCTTGGCCCTTAACTCCTCCAAATCGGATTTGAAGGCATCTTTGTCTAACTTTAGATAACCTAGAATTGCTCTTACGTCCTCAAGCTCCTCCTTTGCCGCCTTTTTATCCTCATATTCTTTTTTTGCTTGTTCTATTTTTTGTTCTAAATCTCTTAGTTCTTGTCTTGGCTCTCTGTTTTGATTTTCAAATTTTTTAACTTCGTCTCTTAAACGCTCCCTTTTTTCTTCCAACTTGCTAACTTCACCTCTTACGTCCTCAAGCTCCTCCTTTGCCGCCCTTTTATCCTCATATTCCGATTCTGCCTTTTTTGTTTTCCATCTTATTTCAAACAATTTTTTTTCCTCTTCTTTGACTTCTTGTCGTATCTTTGATAGTTTACTGAGATCTTGTTCGTCTTGTAGCGAATCAATATTTATTAATTGATTGGAAGTCATAACATCAAACTCTGTATTTTGTGGTGGTTGATTGTCGACTTGAATTATTTCATTATTCGGTTCTCTAGTTGAAAAATCTACACTCGCAAATTCTTTTGTGTATAGTCGAGCCTGATTTAGTTTTGTTCTAAATTCAACAAGATCCGTCTCTTTTTGTTTTATGTTATCTTTGAATTCCTGTAATTCTTCTTTTATGGAATCAGCATCAAACTTTAGATTTGATACAGTCGCATATTCTGCTACATTGTCTCCAATTTCCCTATCTTCATTTTTATCTGCTTGCTCACCGTTCTTTTCTGACTCCAGCATTGACGCACTTAATTCATCGAGAGTTATACTTTGTTCAGAATTAGTTGAAGATTTAGGCGCAAAATCTACCCCAGTGTAGCTACAGGAACCAAACGGATCACACAACGGATTACCGACATCTATCAAACTGGCAGCTTTGCTTACTCTTTCAAGTCCTTCTTTCATAGATGAAACAAGCTTCGCTGTTTCATTCATGTCTTCCGTCATCGTGGCAATTGACTTGGTACTTTCCTCAAATATTTGTCCATATTTTGGCTTTGGAGGTTCTACATCAGCTTGTATTGTTGGCTCCTTTGGAGTCTCTTGCGGTTCTGTGCCTTTTTCTTTTAGTCGATTTGCAAAGTAACCTGTACCTTTTTTTGCTAGATTAGGATCACTATGCATACAAGTAAACTAAGAAAAAAGTGGAATAATACCGCAATGTCGTTCGAAAAAAACAAACTAATTTCTAATATTTATTCAATTAACGAATCAATTCTTCTTTTATCACGTACGCTTTTTACAAAAAATAACGATGTTGCAATTATTCCAACCATCATAAGGGGTGATACAAGCTCAGAATATCTGAGATTTATCATTGGTTGTTCCTGGACAATCCTTTGGATTGGGACTTCAGAGATTATTACATTTCCTAATTTGTTTCCACGCTGTTCAATAAACCAAACATTTCCATCCTTATCTGAAGTCACAAACTGCGTAAATGATGTTTTTGTGGGAATGTTTACTTCGGAAAACTCATTTCTGATAGGATCATACACACCTAACTTGTCTACTGTATGCTGTGCAAGCCAAATGTTGCCAAATTTGTCCGACGTCATGCCAAACGGTGCAGCCTGTGGATCAACTACTGGAGTCTTTTCAAATGTTTCAAGCAATGGATTGAACTTGACTATCTTCAAGCCTACATGCTCTGATATCCAAACATTCTGCTCTGAATCGATGAACAACGCAAATGGTTCGCCTAAAAGCACATCTGGGGCAAACTCTCTAATCTTACCACTTTGGGGCTCAATTACACCTATTTTCCCTCCCTGTGCCTCAGCAAACCAAATGTTTCCATTTGCATCTCGTGCAAGTGCGGCGGGCCCTGATGGATTTGTTGGAATCTTGTATTCTGCAAATTGACTAGTCACAGGATCGTATTTTAGTAGCACGTTCTGGTCCACAAGTGCAATCCAGACGTTTCCTTCAAGATCTGTTTCCAAAGAGATTGGAACTGATTTTGTTGGAAGTGAAATTGTCTGAAATTTTTCTGTTGTTGGATCAAAATACCCTATTTTGGAATCAGGAGTGTCAGTAAACCACACCAATCCGTCAGAAGCTATTTTGAGAAATACCGTAGTCTTACCTCCTTCAAATGTATATGATTTGAATTGTTTATTTTCTATGGAAAATTTCCACAAGCGAGGCTGCGATGAATCGCTAAACCAAATGGTGTCATTGCCGTCATATGTGGGATAAAGCGATCCTGCACCCTTTGCCGGGATATCATACTCGATTACTTGTATTTTTAGCTCAGATATGTGAGGCTTTACTACTAGTGAAAAGCTGATGCTTTCATTTGCATGATCTCGTCTTTTTGCTTCTATTTCGATATTCCAGTTCCCTGAAAAGCCAAACGCTAGATTGCCCTGGTATTCATTTTGGTTATCTGAAACTTTGCTTACTGGAATGTTAATTGGCACAATATTTTTTTGTGGATTTGAAACCTTTACCTTCAAGCCATCCATATC
>JAENJF010000105.1 GCA_016844685.1 Candidatus Nitrosotenuis sp.
CATATTAGTCAAGTCGCTTTCCGATAGAACTTTTGTGAGGGAAAAATACCCAGAATCAATGTTTACCTGTACTCATTGTGGCTATGTCACACAATACGAAGGGTTACTACAAACCCACATGAAACTGCATTACTTGTGAATCTTTTTTAGTCAAGAAACAATTTTTCGTTTTAAATGTGGCATTTGCAATTCTAAAGGAAAATCACAATACCGAAACTTGCTATGTTTGGCAATTGATTATACATGACTATATGTGTCTGTAAATACTCACAAATTTCTTATATCCAACGTTTAACATATAATATATCATGGAAGAAACAAAAAAGGACTCTGTCTCATGTGACGCCTGTCCTCTAGATACGATAGTACAAAAACTCGTCAAGCTGTTAAAGCGCAAGTAATCGATAAAACAATATTTTTAACTCCATTACGATCTTTGCAATGAATTGGTATCGACAATAAGGCTGGTTTTTTCAAATTATTCGTATGTATCATTAGCCGCTGTAATATTTGCAGGACTAGTCATGTCATTATCCTCGCTTTCAGAATATGTGTTTTTTACACCGTTCTTCGTATTCTCTATTCCATATGATAGAATAGTTGGGTTTATTCTGATTCTAGCAATATCCTGTCTATCTGGTCTTGTAATCCCAATGAATGTGTATAGAATCAAAACTCTGCAAAACAAGCCAAAAAAAATTGGGGGCAGCTTTATTGGCTCAATAATTGGCGCGTCAGCTGGTGCCTGTAGTTGTGGCCCTGTTGGATTTGCAATAATTTCAACATTTGGCACAATTGGCGGTGTGGCGACATCCCTCCTTACTACCTATGAAATTCCATTAAGGATACTGTCAGTTGCGATTTTGGCCTATGTGTATTACACTACAACCAAGTCATTATCAGTTCATTGCAAAATTAGCTAAAATAGATTGCCTGAATCATTAGAAGACAAGAAGCCACGAGATAGGACAGGGAAATATGATTCAGGCATTCATTGATATCTAATTGTTAGTCTTGAATATCAGACAATGTATGTTGAGTTTGGACAAACTTCAAGTTAATATTTACGCATGAGCTTTTTCAAAAACAGTTCATGCCATTCTTGTGTAGGTGATTTGTTTACTGGGAATCGCAAGAAAAGTAAACTTTTTCAAACCTGAAAATCTATGAAGGGTTCGCACCTTACAAACTCCATGACGATAATGTTTGTTCCAGCGCGCCCAGGCAAGAGAACACTTGAAACTGATGACGACGAAAACGATTAGGATTATATCTGTTTAAATGAATTTTCTGGGGTTTTCATCCCTGTGGATTCATTTGGATTAATTATTTTTGCTAGAATTTCAATCCCTGTTATGGTTCTAATGCTTGGCTTTGAAAAATATGCGTTTGCATCAACTGCAAAGACCTGGCTGTTTCTTACAGCACGCAAATTATTCCATCTTGGATTGTTCTGTAGAGTCATGGTGCACTCTGATGTGGTTCTATTTGTATCAAAACCGCATGGCATCATGACTATAATGTCGGGATCTGCTTTTTCTATTTCATCTATTGTCATGCGTCTTGAATGTTCCCCTATGGTACTTACACAGTTGAGACCTCCTGCAATTTCTATCATTTGGGGAACCCAATGACCAGATGTAAAAAATGGCTCAATCCACTCTATGCATAAAACTGAAGGCTTTTTGCTGCTTTTGGATTTGATAAAATCAATTCTTTTTTTGAGGGATTTGACTAATTTTTCTCCCTCGTTTTCTTTTCCTATTTTTTTTGCAATTATTGTAACTGTATTTAGGATGTCATCGATGGTATGGGGATCAAGAACTATCACATGTGGTCTTTGCTGTAGGATTTCAAGTGCCTTGTTCACCTCATTGGTGTATGCAGAGCAAACTGCACATGTTCCTTGCGCAATTATCAAATCAGGGTCTGCTTTTTTGAGATTTTCCTCATCTATTACAAAAATGTCTTTTCCATTCTTAACTAGTTCTGCAACTTTATCATCAATTTGCTTTGAGTTCATCTTTTCGGGATCAAAAACAGAGTTGATTATTCGCAGTTTTGTTTTTGCTTGCTCTGGGTAAAGACATTCATGAGTCACGCCAACTAGGTTTTCTTCAGATCCAAGCTCATACAATAATTCAGTAGCACTTGGTAAAAATGAGACAATTCTTTTTGCAGACATGGATATTATCAGAAATGGTTGGATTTTAACTCATTTTTTGGTCATGTTGAATTTTAAAATTCTAGCTGGCCAATTATCCTGAATTTAACCTATTTGAGAGAACATTTGATCACACAAAAGCGAATTGAATTTAACCTTCCTATTTACAATCTTCGCTTTCATTATTCCAGCATTGATGTCCCAAAGATATCGCCAAAAAATACATTATCGAGTTAAGCTAATTCCTATTAAGAAAATTCAGATATGGGATGAGGCTCAGGCACGCTCCCTTGATAGGGATGGCATACGCGAGCTTGCAAAATCTATCAAAAACGAGGGGTTACAAAACCCGCCTATGGTCCAAAAAGATGGACGGGGACGCTTTCTTTTGATGTCTGGCCAAAGGCGACTTGCTGCATTAAAGTATCTCAAGGCAAAAAAGATCCCAGTTTTGGTATTAACAAAGGGATATGACTTGGAAAATGCAAGGGCTGCATCTGTAATTGAAAACTTGCATCGCAAAAACATGGCGCCGAAAGACATGGCAAGCTCATGTCGTTTTCTTGCCGAAAAGATGGGCGTTACTGGCGGGGCAAATTCCCTTGGAATTTCACGTAAAACCTTTAAAAAATATGTTGGCTTTGCAGCACTTCCTGAAAAAATAAAGAACTTGGTTCCAGAGACAATATCTAGCAATGTGGCAATAACTCTTAATCAAATTGTTCCAAATGTGAACAAGGCAGTACGTATTGCAGAAAGGATTTCAGAATTAGATGCCCGTACACAGAAAAGCTATCTTAGACTGCTTGCAAGAAATCCTTCTGCAAACCACCGTAAATTGCTAAAGAAAGCACGAATCATTGCTATTAGACGAACCGTTCCACTTACACTGTCATCGTTATATGCAAAAAAACTCGAAAAAGAATCCCAGTATATGGAAAAAGACCCAGAAAAACTGGCACGACAAATCGTTGTTTCCTGGCTTTCAAAAAGAAGTCACAAGAGATAATTTCTAATCTTGAAACTTGGAATAATATTTTAAAGATTGGCTAAAATTTATTGGAATTTTTTGGCCAAGTAGAACCATCGATTAAGTACATACTATGTCAAACTGTAATTTAACTATTCAAGAAAATAAGATATTGGATTTTAGTTATTTGATTTATAAATTGTGACGCTTTTGTGGGATCCCCACTTAAAATATTCAAAACATGTTCAATGATTTGCTTTTGGCCTCCTTCATGAAGATCCATTCTAACTGTATC
>JAENJF010000106.1 GCA_016844685.1 Candidatus Nitrosotenuis sp.
GGCAATACGTGCCTCTGCAAATGTTTTTTTGGTGTAGTTTATTTGATTTGCTATGTCCTCTCTTACGCTAGGGTTTAATTCTGACAAATATTTGTCATACCTGTAGCCTGAAAAATCGCCCGGACCTGGATTTCGTTCTACTATTGTCTGATTTAGCTTTTGATTTGCTGTTTCCCTCTTTTCTTGCAACTCTAGCTTTTTTGATTCTGCCTCTAATTGCTTTTGAAGGAACCTGTTTTTCTCCTTTAGAAATTTCTCATAGTTTTTAATTTTCAACGATTCATATGGATCAGATTTAGGTTTGTTTTTTTGATCAGTAAAGTTAGCTAATTTTGAATTATAATACATCTCATCAAACGTTGTTAATTGTTTTGCTACTCTTAGTGTAGTGCTTCCAAATCCCTTCTTAGCATCCTGTTTTACAAAAACATTCACGGCGAAAATCCCCGGGGTTGTTTGTTCAGGAAATTCTTGCCTGAATTTTCCGTCTGAATCCGTTATGGCGGTGGCAGAATTTTCACCAAATGTGATTTTTACTTTGATGCCTGAAACTGGCCTTAACACATTATCTGTAACAGTTCCAAAAACAACTGGTTTTTGACCTAATTCAATTTGATACTGCTCCATCTTGACATTTATGATAAAATCAGGCAAAGGTGCAGCTGATGCATACGTTACGAACATGCAAAATGTGGCAAAAAACATCACTGTGATTAAGAATTGTCTCAACGACATCGATTAAGCAGATCTTTGTTAAACCTGCATATCAAAATGAAAGCAGTTACAAATCAGTTATTTTTTAGCAATTCTAATTGTGTGATAATTGGTTTGCCCTACTACCAAGTTTTCAAAAGACACCCTAAATTCATCTCAATGTAAAAAGATGATAAAATGTTGGCTCAAAAATTGTACAACATCTTTTAATCAGTGTAATTTTTACGGTAAAAACGGTGAAATTAAAATTTTATACCGTTTTGATAACCCTGTTGGTTATCATTATGATATCTCCATCTTTTGGTCAAACTAGCCATGCAAAAGATCATGCACAAAGCATTGTAAAGGCAGGTGACTATGTCACCTTGTCAGGCGCTGGAATCAACCCCGATGATGACCTTGTAATCGAGTGGAAACAAACAGGTGGTGAAAAAGTTACATTGTCCTCAACAGCCGTTTCAGAACCAACATTTACTGCACCTGATGTTAAAAATGGCAGAGTAAAAATTCTAACCTTTGAATTATCCGTTACAGATCGTGGCACAACTCAGAACACCACAATAAAAATCACCGTCATACCAAGAAATCAACTGCCAACTGCTAATGCAGGCAGTGATCAATCTGTGAGCAAAAATGATCGAGTAACCCTTCGCGGTAACGGTTCAGACCAAAATGGAGATGTCTTACTATATCGCTGGTCCCAGGTTAACGGCCCAACCATAAAATTATCTGATGTAAATGATCAAAATCCTTCATTTGATACATCAACATTGACAAGAAGTTCTGCCGTATTGAGATTTCAATTGACTGTCTCTGATGGTTATGGTGGCGTAGCTCGTGACAGTGTTGTAATCAAAGTAAACGCAGCAAAAACTGCTTTAATTTCAGCTCATGCTGGTGATGATCAGTTTGTCGACGAAGGAACAAATATACAGCTAGATGGCTCTTGTGATTATTCCTTAGATAGGGAATTTTCACACACTTGGACACAAACACTTGGACCATCCGTAAGACTTTCATCAACAACTAGGGCGGATCCAATCTTTACTGCACCGGAAATTCCAAATGGTAAAACAGTTCCAATTGCATTTAGATTTACCTGTTTGGTTGAGGGGGGTGGTACATCTACTGACGTTGTAATTATTAGAGTTAGCCCAATGGCTCTGTCAAATCTACGGGGTGATTGATAATGTTGATTCCGTGTACCGGTATCCGTATATGACTACATAATGACTTGGTTATTGTATAATTGTCGATCAACCGTAGATTTGACGCGCCATTAATTCTAATTTTATCAATATGTAATTCACAGTATGTTCATAAACCATCACTTTGGAAGTAATGGTGAACCTTTTTGGATGTAGAGAAATTCAAAGACGATGTTTATGTGATAACTGACCGCCTTGCTATCAATCTGAAAAAGGACGATGTGCCAAAACTAAACTATGTGCGTCAAAGACTAATCGACCTTTATCAACAAAACTTGGTAAAAATCAACCATTCAGTACTTGAGCTAATCTGTGCGGCAAATCTGATATCAAATGGCTGCGTAGTAGATGTAGAAAAGCAATTGACTGATTCATTGGTTTGTGACGTTTATGCAAAAAAAGGTGATCAAATATCTATTATTGAAATTGAAACCGGCTTTACACCGCCAGAGCATGCATTGGATACAATTGATTACTATATGTCAAGAATTGTCAGCAAAATTGCTCGTTACAGTAAGTACTGTGCCAAGTTTTCACTGGCTACCCCAGTGATTGGGATGCTGCCAATAAACAAGATTTTCCTAAATTCTTCTCTTAGGCCAGAAAATGAAATCAAAAAAATCAAGTCTCTCTGTGATAGATTCTACAAAAACCCTCCAATAGCATATGATGACATAGTGAACGCAAAACTAAACTCTGTTTATCTTATCAATATAGACAAAAACTTTGCAAAAGAAATCGATCCCCTGACCTATCACGAATTGACAATGTCAATCTTGGGCAAGAGTGAAATCGATCTTTGAAAGTAGTCCTAAAATATGACAAACATGTATGATCCATTAGGAACATGATTTGTGGGAACTGTGAGAAGCATAGGCACTATGAGTGCATTGACTGTCAAAATGACCACAAAACTGAGCTGTGTAGCTGCGACTGCCACGTTGATTCTATGATGCATAAACACGAAAAATAAACACTGTTACATCTTTCGTTCAAGTTGGCGTATAATTAGAAAAAACACAATACTGATGTTTGTTTGATTCAAAAATCCATCTAAAAGCCTCGTTTTTCTATAATTATTATCAGAAAATCCAAATGATTGGCGTGATATCTGGAAAACTCAAGATTCATAAACCGAAAAAACAATTCAACGAAGATCATTGACGACTATGACTAGCTTTGGTACACTAGAATACGTTTTGGACAAGTTTTCAGGCACGTGGAGCTGGAAGGTAACTGGAGAACGAGCAGTCGCAATGGTATCAAGAATAATTCCGCAAGCTTGGTATGGTGATGGCGAATTCGAAGCAATAGTTCCTGACGATCCAAAAAATGTCTTGCAGATAAAGTGGATAATGGACAGATACCCACTGGAAATTCTCTCAAAGACGATTTGGCAAAAAAAGCTCCCCGTCACTACAAAGCCTGAGCCAAAAAAGCCAAAGAGAATAGAAAAATTGCAACTGGCAAACCCTGGAAAGCAATTCAAGGGCAATCT
>JAENJF010000035.1 GCA_016844685.1 Candidatus Nitrosotenuis sp.
GAAGTGCATTAAATGTCAACGTCTTAAAGTCTTGTGATTCGATAAACTTTAGATCAAAATTATGACTAATGCCAGTTGGTGCTGCTGCCTGTGGAGCTGCTTCTGCTGGGCTGACGATTATTTTACCGACCATTCCCATTTCTCGGTGTCCTGGAACTGTACAAATGTAATAATATGTTCCTTCTTTACTTGGAACAAATGCCGATTCTCCAGTTTGACCCGGTTTTAGCGGGTTGTTTGCGGTGTTTACTTCGGTGCCAGGAATTATTCCTTCAAAGCCCTCAGCTGCTTCTGTAACGCCAAATGAATGGAATGATTTTCCTTTGTTAGCAATAATAAATTCAATACGGTCACCAACATTTGCCATGATTTCGGGATTATATCCCTCTTCGCCAGGTAGTGCATTAAATGCCAAAGTCCTAAAGTCTGGAGATTCAATAAAGTTCAGTTCAACATCAAATTGTTTTCCTGTAGCTGCCATACCTCCAGATGTAGCAGCCCCTTCTACCACCTTGTGCATTTGGTTTCCAGGAGGCAATGATATCCAATAATCCCAAAAGCTAAAGAAGATAGCACCGCCCGCAATGCATATGCCTAGCATTATCACTAGCATCTTTGTTGTTCTTGCGGGTGTTGTCCTGTAAATTAGTTCGTTGTGTTGTTCCATGTTTAATCACTAATGATGTGGATTTTTGGCCTGATGTGGGAAGTAGTACTTGCCTCCAAGTCCCCATGGGTCATCCATGTTGGCCTCCTTTCCTTTGCCTGCACTGTAAATCATGTTTATTAGCCAAATTACCATGCTTGCGCCAATTATCATTGCGCCCACAGATGCAATTTGGTTCATAACAATGTATTCTGGCAACGGCATGTAATCATAAACTCTTCTTGGCATTCCATACAATCCAAGGACGTGTTGCGTAAAGAATACCATGACTGTTCCAATAAACGCCATGATAAAGTGGACTTTGCCCCAAGTCTCATTGTACATTCTACCTGTGATGAATGGGAACATGTAGTATAGGAATCCAATTGAGCCAAATGCAATTGTTCCCATCACAAAGAGATGAAAGTGTCCAACTACCCAGTAAGAGTCATGGGTGATAAAGTCAAATGGCATGGCAGCATTTGCTACACCGCCTGCTCCAGCAGAGAAGAACAATGCAATTCCGCCTATTGACCACATCATTGGGGTTGCGAATTTAATTCGTCCACCCCACATTGTAGCTATAAAGTTAAACACGTGCATTCCAGATGCCGGTACTGCCGCAAGTGTTCCAATCATAAATACTGTTTTTTCTGTAAACGACATACCAGTTGCATACATATGATGTGCCCATGATGAGAATGAAACTATGCTAAGCACAACAAATGCGAAAACTCCAGAAGAATGACTAAAGATTGGTTTTCTTGAAAATCTTGGAATTATTTCATACATCATGCCAATTGCAGGAATTACAAGCACATATACTTCTGGATGGAATGTGAACCAGAAGAGATGCTGATATGCAATTGGGTCTCCACCTTTTGTCGGATCAAAGAATCCTGTGACCCCTAGTCTGTCTGTGAGTAACATTACGAGTGCTGCCGCAAATGAAGGTATTGCTACCAATACAATCATCGATGAGGTCAAAAATGACCAGGCAAGAAGAGGTATTTTGCTTAGTGGCAAGTCAGGATGCTTGCATTTTAGAATTGTAACTATAAAGTTAATTGCGCCAAGTACTGAGGAAACACCCAAGATTTTCAAGGCAAAAATCCACATGTCTGCTGCAGGACCTGGTGCACGGATTGCTGAATATGGCGGTGTTGCATACCATGTAAAATCTGCCATACCAAGCCAAATTAGTGCCCCCCCTGGAGGAATCATCCAGAATGCTATTGCGTTTAGTTTTGGATACGCCATGTCTTTGTATCGTATCATAATTGGCACGAAATAGTTGCCAACACCAGATGCAAATGGCAACAAGAATAAGAAGATTAGAGTAGTACCGTGAACTGTAAACATTCTGTTAAATGTCATAGAATCGGCAATTATTTGGGTGCCAGGTAAGAACAGCTCCGCTCTAATTCCAAGTGCAAGTGCTCCACCCATGAAGAAGAATGCTATTGATGTGATAGTGTACAGTAAACCGATATCAGTATGATGGGTCGAAAACATTATTTGCCAAATTGGGCGCGGCTTTTGTAATTCTAAGACCATCTTAGAGAGTCACTCCAAGTTCTTTTATTAAGTTATCAGTTTTGATCATTTTATTCCTCCACAATTAGTATTCCCCTCATGTTGTAATGGAGTAGGCCGCAGTATTCTCTACACTGGATTGTGTATTCTCCTGCCTTGTCTGGTACAAACCAAGCGGTATTGATTCTACCTACAATGGCATCTTGCAATATCACGTAATCATGAATGTTAAATGCATGGTTAACATCCTTTGCAGTGATGTCAAACTTGTATGGTTTACCTTTTTTTAGGTGCAATTCGCCAATTTCTTTTGTTCCATCTGCGTGCTCAAATGTCCAAAACCATTGCTGTCCTGTAACTTTGATTACTTCTGCCTCTGCAGGAGTATGCTCTACTAGTCTTTCAACGTTCCAAGCTTCTGCACCAACATATACTAGCAGACATATTACAACGGCGACGTAAATCCATTCAGGCCAGTTAGAGTGTCCACTCATTTACCATTCCGTTCCTTCGTATTTTGTTGGCTTGGCATTTGGATGTGATTCTCTGAATCGCCATACAAGCCAGATCAAGGTACCAGATACCACTGCACCTACAGTAAACGCTATAGTCATCATTTTGAAAAACAGGTTCCAGATCTCTACTCTACGGTTGATATATTCATGAGCGTCTGTTGCAGCAAATACCAACTGAATTGTTGGCAATACTATTAAAATAGTCAAAACTGTCATTAGTGCAATTGTTTTGTCCATAACAGGTTACAGCCCGTGACCTTAGAATTCTATTTAAGGGTTTTGTAGATTCTTAGAAAGGTCCCTGATCGTATCTTTCAGAATTCATTGCGTTAATTGCAGATAATGAAAACTTGCCCTCTTCCTGACGAATTATGGTAAGTGATGCATTTGCAATTATAAGCTCAAAAAGTGATCTTGGGGTGAGATTCAGAATGTTTGAGATCATTGCCTTGATTGGATCCATGTGTGTTACAAAAAGAACGTTTTGTTCTTGGTGTTTTTTGCATGCAAAATCCACCATATCCAACACTCTTTTTCTTACCTCGGCAAATGTTTCAACGCCGTTTTGCTCAATTGTTGGATGACCCTCATAGAATTTTAAGAACACGTTTCCGTGTTTTGCAAATAAATCATCGTATGGCATTCCAGAAAACTTGCCCATTTCAAGCTCATACAGCCTTTCATCAACCGTAGTTGCAAGTCCAAGATGACTCCCAACAATTTCTGCTGTGTTTTTTGCCATTTCAATTGGACTTGCATAGATGTGAGAAATGTTGAACGGTTTTAGGAATCTTCCAATATCATTTGCTTGTGCAATTCCTTTTTCAGTCAGTGGAACACCTGATGCTCTTCCTGCCAAAACGCGTTCAGTGTTGTTTCTTGCTTGACCGTGACGCAAGAATATGATTAATCCCATGAACTTTTTGGGATGTCAAATAAAGATAATAATAAGATTGCCTGCATGTGAATATGAAAATAGGTATAATCGGCGGCACTGGCGGCATGGGAAAAGGCTTTGCGTTAAGATGGTGTCTAAAGCATGATGTTTTGATTGGATCACGTGATTCTCAGAGAGCGTCTGATGCAGCATCTGAATATCTTACAGTTGCAAAAGAAGCCTATGGTGGCATAGTCGGAACAATAACCGGTAAGGACAATGTCTCAGTTGCACAACAAAGCGATGTTTTGATTTTGGCAATTCCATATGAAAATATAGATTCGACTTGCTCTGAATTACTTGGAAAAATTAAAGACAGTTGTACTGTAATTTGTCCAATTGTTCCAATGGTAAAAACAGAGACCGGTTTTGAATTTATTCCGCTAAAGGAAAACAAGCCATTTGCACACCAACTGGTTCAAAAATATATGAAGAATAAATCGAAACTTGTTTCTGCATTTCATGTAATTTCAGAAAAAAAACTCGTTGATCCCAAGTTCACGCTAGATTACGATATTTTTGTTTGCGGGGATGACAAGGAATCACTGGATATTGTTAATGGCATGATTTCAGAAATTAAAGGTCTGAGATCAATTTTTCTTGGCTCAGGTGCACTTGCGTATCTTGCAGAAATGTCAACGCCGCTTCTTTTGAATGCAATGATAAAAAACAAGATGAAAAACCCAGGCATCAAAATCCTCTAGTACATGAGTCAATACTATCCGCGTCGCGGCAGAAACTGGTACTCTGCCATGGGTATTCTGTTTATAGTGGTTGGTGGAATCGTAATAGTAAGGGATGCTTTGATCTGGAGTCCAGACTTTGTTTTGGACTTTCTTTTGAATTCGGAAATCACAAATGCAAAAATTTCATTTGGAATGTTTGTATTTGGTGGAGTGCTTTTGGGAATTGGGTTTAGGAAAAATGTTTAAAAAAACCAAGTTTCTAAAAGAGCAAAAAATTCTTCGCCTTGCCACAGTAGACAAAAAAGGAACCCCGCATCTGGTTCCTGTTTGGTACGATTATACCGGAGTAAAATTTTACATTGGGACAAACACTAAAACAAAGAAAGCAAAAAACATTCAAAAAAACAACAAAGTATGCTTTTGTGTAGATGATGGGATTTGGTCACCCATACACGGAGTGATGGGAAACGGAAAAGCAAGGCTGATTTTGCAAGAAGGTACGGTCAAAAAAATCGCAGAAAAAATCCTCCTTCGCTATTTTAAGAATCTATATGGTAAATCCGCAAAACAGTTACTTGACGATACAGACTGCATAATAGAGATTACTCCAAGTAAGATTACAGCTTGGGAGTATTGACGAATTTTTCTATTTCTGTTAATGCAAAATCTAGCGTATTAAGATCAGGCAAAAAGACCAGCCTAAAGTGGCCGCTTCCATATTTGGTTCCAAACCCAGAACCATGTACTGTCAGCACTCCAGTTTTTTTGAGTAGTTCCATTACAAATTCCTGATCTGATTTGTATTGGTTGTTTTCAATTTTTGGAAAAGCGTAAAATGCGCCTTTCGGATTTGGGCAAGAAAGTCCCGGCACAGAATTGATTCGCTTTACTACAAAATCCCTTCGCTTTTTTAGCTCAGATACAAACTCTGTGATATACCCCTGTGGACCTCTAAGTGATTCCAGTGCAGCATGCTGGACAGGCAGATTAGTCGATATTCTGACACGTGCTAATTTTGGCAGGTGTTCCCGTAGTGATTCTAATTTTTTGGACTGGTTAAATCCAACGTAGCCTATTCGCCAGCCAGACATCAGATGAACCTTGGAAAACCCGTTAAGCAGTATGACAGGTGAGTCTTTTGCAACTTTTCCTATTCCCGTGAATTTTTCATCAAATACAATTTGATCGTATATTTCATCACAGATGATGTAGAGATCATTCTCGTTTGCTAAATCGACTAGATTTTTTAGAGATTTTTCGCTAAACACAACACCTGTTGGATTGTTTGGAGAAATAAGACATATTGCAACTGTTCTTGATGTGATTTTTGATTTAATGTCATCTATGTCAGGAGTCGAATTGTTCAGATCAACTGCAAATTCTACGGGAACTCCTCCATGTAATCTAACGTATGATGCATATGGCGGATAATACGGTCCTGGAAGTAAGACCTCGTCTCCTTCTTCTACTATAGAAGACATTACCATGTCAAGTGCTTCTGATACTCCATTTGTCACAAGTATGTCGTCTGATTCTACTGCAAGGCCCTTTGCATTTTCTTTTTTTGCTATTGCCTCTCTTAGCTCAGGCAGCCCTTCAGATGCGGCATAATAATTATTGCCACTTTTGATTGACTTTATCATTGCATCCTTTACGTTTTCTGGAGGCTGGAATCCAAACTGTACGGGATCACCAATGTTCAGGTACGTGATCTTTTTTCCTTGTTTTTCCACCAGACGTGCAGCAGATACAATATCTCTTATTGCATATTCCACGCCAGCTACTTTTTTTGAGACCTTCAAATATCTAGACAGATATTTAGCCCTGTTAAAGTCTTCCCCCTTTGGACTCGTAGCACAGTCTGGACAGTGCGGGCGGCTTCGGACCGCCAGGTCGAGGGATCGAAGCCCTCCGAGCCCTCTTTATCTTAAATATTGATTTGTAAAATACAGAATGTGAAGATTTCACCACTTAGAATTGGTTTGGTATTGGCAGCGATTGGAATTGTTGCAATTATTATCATATTTGACAGTAATCAGAAAACTGTTTCATCTATAATGCTGGAAAGAGAGGGAACTAGTAATGTAAATTTGGATCTGAGAGATAACGGAATCGGGTATTACAAGATAACCATTCCTAGCTTTGATGGACAGATGATTTTTGTCCAGATTGAAGACAATGTTGGAAATGTCATTTCAGACAAAAAAATACAAACAAAATTGTCTGTCAATTACTTTGATTTTCCATCCGGTGGAAAATACACACTAAAGATTACAAACGTTTCAGAAAAATCAACAAGCCTTCAAGTTGAATTTGGCAATACGGATGTCTCAGCACTTAGAATTCCAGCAATCATCTTAGGAATTGGGATCATATTGATATTGTTTAGTGTGTACAAAAGGCTAAAAAATTACAGTACTGCACAGCCAGATGAAAATATTTCATAAACTAATGTGCACACTGGAATGGCAGAGACAAACAAGGATAGACTAAAGGCAAGCCAGCATGAAGATGCAAGAACTGCAAAAATCGAAATTGGCATTAATTTTTTAAAAAAGTCGTTTTTTCTATGACTTAACAACAGATATCCGCCAAGGGAACTCAATACCAATCCAAATTCAAGTGGTTGGTGCGACCAAGAAATAAGACCGTCTATTCCAAACAGATCATGAGATATGGAATCGCCATACCCTGCAACAATTTGCAATATGGAGCCCAGAATAATTATTTTGACTGCGGTTTTTGTTTTTCCTGATATGATTTTTTTATTTAGCAATAAAAACCCAAAAATTGAAGAAACAGCAACTGTACTGACACCAAAATACACTGCAACATGCTGGATTGACCAGAACTGCTCAGGTGCACGTACTGCATGTGATGATGCATCCCATATTCCTCCCAAAAGCTCCAAGAAAACACCGAGGGTTGCAAGCAACGATACTATGATTGTTAGTGTTTGCGGATTTGGGAGAACTGAATTTATTATCCGTTGCTTTAGATACATCTAGTTTGCTTAGAATTTTTAATCATAATATCAGTGTTGTTTTAGAATCTACAAACAACTAAACTATATTAGAACATCAGAACAACCACTCCCATGAGCCCCGGAATAGGGTTGATGAAAAGACGACTAGAGGCGGAAAAGCAGGCAATAGCATTGGCAGTTTCTGGAGTTTTGAAAAAATATGAAATCACACAGGATCAGATAAAAACACTAGAAACAAAATATGACAGCGATTCGGGAGACTGGTACGTAGCACTAGGATTTGGCGAAAAACGAGTCATAGTCAAGATGGATTCTGTACATGCAACCATATCAGAAATAAATGAAATTTAGTTATTTTGAGAACTGTACTTCAGAGCAGATATAGCATTCTTTGTAGTTCTTGCTATAAGACCACTTGTGCTGATGTCCCATGTTTTCTAATTGATGCTAGTAATTTTACATTGTTGTTTGTGCTAAACAAACAAACTGACCTTATTTTCTAAATTCTACGTTTGGAGAATCCGGAGTCGGAATGATTACTAGTCCGCCATCGCGTAATTGGCTAATTAGCTGAATGACTTCTTTTTCCACTTGAGAGCGTTGAAGGCCGGTTGTCTGTGCAAAGACGTCGACAAGCTCAGTTATCTTGCGTTTTCCGTTGCATGACTTCCAAAAGTCTATAATTGCCTGATTTACCATGAATCCCTGATTGTGCTCATTTGCCAATACCATCGAGCCGTCCTCCTGTTGGACTAGTGATCCTATGCCTTGTGGTAATGCGGTTTCGTAATCAATTGGAGCAACAGTATTACCTTTTGAAAAGCTCTTCAGTTTTGCTTTAGCAGCTTCTGACATTTTGTCCATTGTCCATGGAGGATCCCAGACAATATCGACTTTGACGTTGTTTACACCTGGAACCTTTTTGACATATCTTGCAACATCTTGAACTATTGTTTGATGAAGTGGACAACCCTGAGTGGTCATTGTCATTCTTATGCTAACATCATTAGACTCTGAGATATCAATTCCATAAACTAGACCCATTTCTACTATAGATAGTGGAACTTCTGGATCCATACACTGACTAAGAGAACTTCTAATTTGGTCAACGGTAATAACCATATTTTGATTTGGCTATTAAAAATGAATAAAAATGTTTTATTTCTTAGCTTCAAATAATTTCTTTATGGATTCCTCAAATGGCGGTTTTGCCACACCTGCCTCGGTAATTATGCCTGAAATCAACTCGGGTGGAGTCATGTCAAATGCCGGATTTATCACCTTGATTCCGTCAGGTGCGGTCTTTTTGTCGCCAATTTGTGTAACTTCGGTTCCCTTCCTTTGTTCTATTATGACGTCTTGGGGATTGCTTTTCATGTCAAACGTTGAAAGTGGTGCTG
>JAENJF010000036.1 GCA_016844685.1 Candidatus Nitrosotenuis sp.
GTGCTGCCATTATTATGACATAGTATGGCACATCGAACTTTGTGATCACGCCTTCTGTTAGCAAAATTAGTGCGATTATTCCCATTGTTTTTTGACCATCGTTTGCCCCATGTGTCAGTGAAAAATAAGTGGACGATACGAGCTGCAGTTTGCCAAAAGCCGAGTTTACCTTACCTGGCTTCTTGTTTGCAAATATTGTGATAATTATGGTTGCAAGTAAAAATGCGCCAACAAGTCCCACTATAGGCGAGACGATTATTCCAGTTGCTACCTTTTCAAGTCCACCAAAAATTATTGCGTGTGTTCCCGCACCTGCAATGCCTGCCCCTATTATACCACCTATGAGAGCATGGCTGCTTGAAGAAGGAAGTCCCCACCACCAGGTGATTAGATTCCATGCAATTGCGCCAGATAATGCGCCTATGATGATATGAATGGTTACAAAATCAGGATTGATTATTCCCTTACCAATTGTTGTTGCAACGGCTACTCCAAAAAGAAATGGACCGACAAAGTTTGCAACAGCTGCAAGAGTTACAGCCTGGAGTGGTTTTAGTACTCGAGTTCCAACAACTGTTGCGATGGAATTTGCTGCATCGTGAAACCCGTTGATAAAATCAAAAAATAATGCTGCAATTATTGCACCTATTGCTAGTTCATACATGATTATGCCTTAGGTGTATTTTAGAACAATGTCTTCGATAACATCTGCAACATCAAGGCATCGGTCAGATGCAGTCTCTAGTGATTCGTAAATGTCTTTTAGTTTTATTATGTTAATTGCGTCTGTCGTTTCAAATAATTGCCCAACGGCAGTTCTGTATAGATCGTCAATTGTGTGTTCTATGTCGCTTATTTTCCTGCAATGATCAATTAGTGATTTGTCTGCTTTGACGTTTTTGAGTTGCGAGATCATCAACTCTACTTCTTTTATTGCATTAACAAGCTCTTTTGCAATATCTAGCATGTATGGGGGAGTTGACGATATGTGATAGCTCACTATTCTGCCAGAAATTCCCTCCATGAAATCAATCACGTCATCTGTTTTTGCAGCTATTCTTTGCATGTCTTCTCTATCAAGAGGGGTGATGAACGTCTTGTTTAATTCTGCAAATATAGAGCGAGTCAGATCATCTGCCTCTCGCTCAAGTTGTTTTATTTTGTTTTGATATTCTGATGCCTTGTCAATATGTAAGAACATTTTAACTAGTTCTTCAGATGCTTCGTTTGCCTTGATTGCAAGCTTATCTAAAATGGTTAAAATCTCTTTTTCGTTTGATTTTATCCAAGAAAGCCACTGGCCCATATTGAGCTCCGATTTTAATGTAATTAAAGTCTGTTCTACATACACTATATTCTACTATATAGCAAGCGATCCATACTTGGTAATTGGCAAAACGATTTTTACGGTCGATAAATGATCGAAAATATGAAACGCCTTGAGGCCATAATCCCAAACAACAAGATGAGTTTAGTTATTTCGGCAATAGAAGGCGCAGGCATTACGGGCATTACAGTAATGGATTCGCGTGGACGTGGAAAGGGTACGCGTCCATTAGTTAGGAGTTCAAGGGGTACAAAAATGCAACTAGCAGAATACAACAGTCTAATCACAGTCATAACAATTGTAGATGATTCCAAAGTAGAGCAGGTAGTCTCTGCTATTCTAGATGTTGCATGTACAGGGACAAATAGCGATGGAAAAATATTCATTTCGTCAGTTGATGAAATAATAGACATTCAGACAGGACAAAGAGGTAAAGACGCCCTTTGATTCAATATAAAACATCAGTTTGATTATCAAATGATTGAATAGTGTCGGTTATTTCAAGGATTGATTACTGCTCTGCCAATTATTTTTCTTGCCTTTAGGTCTTCTAGGGCAGTGTTTGCGTCTGAAAGTGAGTATCTCTTTGAAATTGTTGGGTTTATCACGCCGCGTTTTGCCAGTCCAATGAGTTCCAGCATATCGTTATAGTTTCCAGTGTATGCACCCTGAATTGTAATTGACTTTAGTGGAATCGTAACAAGCGACAGGTCAATTGAGCCACCAAAAAGACCAACGAGTATCATGTTTCCTCGTTTTCGCAAAACTGCCAGTCCCATTTTTACAGTTGGTGGGGCATTTACAAAATCAATTATA
Organism: Candidatus Nitrosotenuis sp.; assembly: GCA_016844685.1. Lineage (GTDB taxonomy): Archaea > Thermoproteota > Nitrososphaeria > Nitrososphaerales > Nitrosopumilaceae > Nitrosotenuis. The sequence continues at coordinate 2,144 of JAENJF010000036.1, forward strand.
CAGTCAGCACCCTTTCCGTTGCAAAGTGAGATGATTTTTTGTGCTGCATCGGGATCCTTTGAATTTACAACATTGTCTGCTCCCAATTCCTTTGCAAGAGCAAGTTTTGTATCATCAATATCTACACAAATTATGTTGGCATTTGTGATTGCCCTTGCAATCTGCACGCCCATCAAGCCCAATCCGCCGGTTCCAAAGATTACCATGTTGTGCAGCGAGTTGGCGTTTGATTTTTTGATTGCAGTATAAGCCGTAAGACCAGAACATGCAAGCGATGTTGCAGCATCAAGATCAATTCCACTTATGTTAGCTAAAAACTTGAAATGAGGAACGAGCACGTATTCTGCATATCCACCGTTTTGAAATACTCCCAAAGAACGTGGGGTGTCACAAATATTGTCATTCCCTACCCTGCATGCGGAACAAATTCCACAGCCAATCCATGGATACACCAAAACGTTGTCTCCTACGCTGATTCCCTGAACTGCATCTCCAATTTCAGTTACCGTGCCTACAATTTCATGGCCCGGTGTCACTGGGAACTTGACTCCCCTGTCTGTTACTTTCATAAAACCATCACCAGTATCATATCCTCCTTCCCAGAGGTGCAAGTCGCTGTGGCAAACGCCCACTGCCTTTACTTTTACTAGAACCTCAACGTCTTTTGGTTTTGGAGTTTCTATTTCTGTTATTATCAATGGCTGTTGAGGAGAGATGATTCTGGCTGCCTTCATTATTGATACACAGTACTAGTAACAATATAAGAGTTGACCGGCAGGGGCAAAAAAATAGAGTCTCACAGTATTATTAAACAAAACATGTGTTTTAGTTATGAGTGAAAACCAGGCAGAAAATATTTCTCAAGCTCCAGTGAATGTGCTATTTAATCCAAACACTATAGCGAAAAAGGATGTCTGGGAAATCAACATCGTTCAGATTTTAGAGGTTCTAATTCACATTTTAAAAAAGACTGACAAAAAAGACCTTCGAATTGCAGGAATGGCAGCACTTTCGTCTTCTCTAATACACAGAATGAAGGTGGAAAGAATTTTTGCGTTGCAAAAATCAGCAATGGAAAAAAAGCCATTCAGGGAAAGAATTCAGGGAAAGAATGGACGATGTTGAAATTCTCAACATACCATACCGTCATGAATCCACATATCCAGTCACATTAGATGAACTGCTTTCACTTTTGGAAAACCTGATTGGCGCAATTGCAAATCCCAGCTCAAGAAGAGGTGGACAATTAAGGTTTGAGCCAGTTGATGTTCCTGACTTTAAGGATTATTTTGTATCACTTGAAAACATAATTGGAAAGTATGAGGACTTGATTCTAAGAAAAATAGGAAAGACAGGTTTTGGATTTTTGCATTCGATAATTGCAGATTTGGACACCGTTGATTCCATCAGGTGCTTTTTTGCAATTTTGTTTTTGGCTCGAGATCAAAAGGTGGACTTGGAACAAATAGAAGACGACATCAAAATAACCATACTCCCAGAGAGTACACAGGGATAAAATCATGACAAAAATTGAAGATGACGGTGAGGCGACTGCACGACTAGAGGCTGCGCTGTATTCTGCTGGGAGACCCCTTTCAATAGAGGATCTAATCAAGGCATCAGGCACAGAATCCAGGACAAAGACGCTTGCCTTGCTTGGTGGAATAGAGAAAAAGACAAAGTCTGCGTATAGAGCAATTGAGGTAGCCACGCTTCCTGACGGTTCTTACGTGTTTCAGCTAAAGCCAGAGTACAACAGTGTGATTCGAAGATATGCCTCAAAGCCAATTTTGCCAAATTCTACCCTCAAGACGCTATCATATATTGCGTACATGCAGCCCATATCATCAAAGCAACTAGTAGAAACAAGAGGCACCGGAGTTTATTCGCATCTCAAGGAACTTCGACAGCTTGATTATATCACTCACCAAAATGTCGGCAGGCTAAAAATTTACACAACCACAACAAAGTTCCAAAAGTATTTTGGAATTAGTGGTGATGCAGATGTTCTAAAACAAAAATTATTCAAAAAAGCCAGAAAGGCGCCAACTGAATCTGCTTCAAGCCCAGAACAAATTACCCAACAAGTGTAATTTTCGATTATGCCAAAGCCAATTATTTGAGAATTTTTTCGTTGTGTATAAATTAGAGTAAAAATGAAACGACCTTGTGAAAAGGTCAGTAGAAAATCTTTCAACAAGTAAGATAACTGGTGGAAGACGACACCCGTCACGAACCAGAAGAAAGTACGACATGGATAGATTTCCAAATGAGGCAAATATTGGAACCCAGGTCACAGTGACAAGAGAGGTTCGTGCAAATCATATAAAGACTGGACTTAAAACAATTGATTATGTTAATTTGGCAATGCCTGGCGCTAAAGTGAAAAAAACTAAAATTCTCAAAGTTTTAGAAAATGCAACAAACAGCGACTATCAAAGACGCGGTGTAATTTCCAAGGGCGCGATTTTGGAAACAGAAAATGGCAAGTGCCGTGTTGTGTCAAGACCAGGACAGCACGGAGTAGTAAACGCAATTCTCTTAAAGTGATTCAATGAAAGATTACGAACACATCGTAATCTGGTTAGATTATTTCAACAAGACATTAACAAAAAGAATGGGGCGAAGACTCCCAAAAGACAAATGTGTTTTTGATCCTTCACTCAAAGAACTAACAGATGCCGCAAAAGAAGCTGGATTTGAAATGACGGCTTCCGATGAAAAAGTACGATTCCCAAGAAGAGCATTTGTCAGGTCAGGATACATTACATTGCCAAAAATTTCTCCAAAGGCAAAAGTTCTCTACAAGATTTCAGAAAAACTTGTTGCAAAAAGGGCAAAACAATCAAAATAAAATTCATTATAGCTTGCAGCTAAAGTAAAGTTGACAGAAGTCTATGATTAGCACTTGATGATTCTAGACTTTAATTGCAGGAGGTAGGGGAAATTATGCATTTGGCCAGTAGTGGCAGAGTCATTATACGACTCAAGGTACCACTTGATGAAGGCAGAATTGTTTGTGACAACACTGGAAGAAAGGTTGCCAAAGTAACTGAGATGATAGGCCCGGTATCAAAACCATATGCTTCGGCGATATCCCTGACAAACAATATCAAAAAATACATCGACCAAAAAGTGTACGCCCTTGATGAACCTGTAATTAAACACGATAAATTTAGGAAGAGAAAAAGATGAACATAACAGAACTACAAACATGCTGCCCAGAATGTAAATCATCACTAGTTGATGATGTCCATAATGGAGAGCAAATCTGTTCCATGTGCGGAATCGTAGTCATGGAACAAATGGCAGACTGTGGTCCAGAATCAAAAAGCTCAAACGCCGAAGAAAGAACGAAGCTCACACGAGCAAGTGGACAAACTACTTTTTCGCAACACGACTTGGGAATTGCAACAGAAATTTCCATCAGTACAAAGGACTTTTCTGGAAAGACAATCAACTACCAAGTCGCAAATCAAATGCACAACCTCCGAAAGTGGCAACAAAGAGTCAGGATATCATCCCCAAGGGAGAGAAGACTTGCAAATGTCCTCACGGTAATTGGAGGAACATGCCAAAGCCTGTCGCTTTCTTCAAATGTTTTGGAGACGGCGTCAATGATTTACAGAAATCTTGACTCTCGTATGGAGGTAAAAGGCAAATCTGTTGCGTGCATTGCTGCTGCCGTAATTTACATGGCATGCAAACAATGCAATGTAGTAAGGTCACTTGAGGAAATTTGCAGTGGTACAGGATCCAACAAGGATCTTAAAATGAAAACAAAACTTTCTGCAAAATACTACAGAATGCTCGTAATGGAGCTCGGTTCAGTAACAGCACCAGTAATAACTATTGACAAATACATCTCCAAGATCTCAAATCTGACACATACAGATGTTAGAGTAGAAAGACTAGCCTTGGAGATTGCGGAAAAAACAGACGACGCAAGCGTAGCAGATGGCAAGGCGCCAAACGGAATTGCTGCAGCGTACCTGTATATCGCATCCATCTTGCTTGGACAAAACGTGCTTCAGCGCGACGTCTCTAGTATAGCTGGAGTAACCGAAGTCACCATACGTAACAGATGCAAGGAAATTCTTTCATGCTACAAGCTGAATCTGACACTAAGACCAAGTTTTGCCAAAAACTAAACAATAACCCTTCTTTCTTTTTGTTTTTTGATACCGAGTTAGGGTCAGCTAAAATTAGTCGAAATTATATAGACTTTAAAGCAATTAGCAAAACATGGCAGTACTTGAGATCAAAGACCTACATGTCAAAAGAGAAGGAAAGTTAATTCTCAAAGGCGTGAATCTAAAGACAGGTCCAGGTGAGGTCCATGCCATAATGGGTCCAAACGGTTCTGGAAAAAGCACACTTGCCTATACTTTGCTTGGTCATCCAAAATACGAGGTGACACAGGGACAAATCATACTAGATGGTGAAGACATTACAAATGCATCAACTGACAAGCGGGCAAAGAAGGGATTGTTTTTGGGGTTCCAGTACCCAACCGAAGTATCTGGTGTCGGTTTTTCGCACTTTCTTAGAACATCATACAATGCACTAAGTAAATCACTTGCATCAAGTGACAGAGAAGTATTCATCACAGTTAGAGAATTTCAAAGTTATCTAAAAAAGAATTTGCATACAGTCGGTTTGGGTGATGACTTTCTCTCAAGATATCTCAATGAGGGATTTTCCGGTGGAGAAAAGAAAAGATCCGAGGTACTCCAAATGGCAGTACTAAAACCAAAGGTTGCCATATTGGATGAACCAGACTCGGGTCTTGACATTGATGCAGTGCAGGCAGTTGCAAAGGCAATAAGCGATGTATCAACTCCGGATGCAACAATTATTGTAATTACTCATTATGCAAGAATTTTGAAATTCCTCAAGAAACTGGATTATGTGCATGTGTTTGCACGAGGACAGATTCTTAAATCAGGTAATGCCTCACTTGCAGACGAACTAGAGGAAAAAGGCTACGACTGGATCGTAAACGCCTAATCTTTGTTATACCAAGTACGTGTTGAATTCAACAAAGACTTTGTTGATGTGAATAATAACGAGATAACAGTTGGCGTAAGATCAAAGCCCATCGATGGAGAGGCAAACAAGGAAATCATAAAAAAATTATCAAAACATTTTGGTGTGTCTTCTGCAAACGTCAGGATAAGATCAGGACACAAGTCCAAGAACAAGATTGTTGAGATAATCTAGTTTGGTTTTGAATCAAGTTTTTCCTGATGCTGTTTTTCTCTTTTTTCTATTTCCGTGAATTCATTTAGACAGTAATAGTCAAAGACTCTCATTTTCTTTTCCATTGCTTTTTCTTTGAATTTCAGAATTTCCGGTACGAGTAGTCCTTGGGCTGCCAAAAATGCCTCATCGGCTTTACCTAGTTTTGTATATGCATCTGACTTTGCAAGGGCTGCTTCTTTGATGGTGCTATCCAAAAATTGTGCCTTGTCATAAATTGGTATTGCGTCCTTGTGTCTTTGTAAATGTGATAAGGTGATCGCTTTATTCATAAGAGCAGTCGTATTGTTTGGATCAATTTTGAGCGAGGCGTCATAATTTGATATTGCCTCTTCGTGTCTATTTAGCTCGTTTAGTGCCAATCCCTTGCTGTCAAGTGTCCAAGGATCGTTTTGATTTTTTTCTAAAAGCTTGTCACAACACAAAATAACTTGATCATATTTTTTGAGTCGCTCTAATGCAAATATTTTGTTTTTTAGTGCGTATTCGTCAAGGGAATTTATTTGTAAAACAGTGTCACAGTATGATACCACATCATCATATTTTCCAACCTGCAACAGAGCAGTTGCGATATTTTGCAGTGCAACAAGATCCTTTGGATCAGATTCTAGCATTTCTTGGCAGAATGTGAATATTTCATTCCATTTTTGTTCAGTATAGAGTTTTTTTATGACATCTATTGGATTCCCAAGATAACTCAATGTTATACCATATGGAATGGTGCAAAATTAAGGTTTCAAAGTGCATGAGCAGGATTTTTTCTTTGATTTGAGCCTATCATAGATGTCAACTACAAAATGAAACACAATTACCTTGGCAAACACTATTCCTGAAATCAGTGCCAGGGTTGTTTGGCCCAGATATGCCAAGTATGCCGTAACTCCAATTGCAGTCATCAACTCAAGGCCTGTGCAGGTACACAGAAACAAAAGCCGCCGCTTCATGTAATAGTATAGATGGTAAAAATAGTTAAGCATTCGTCCAATTTGGTGCAAGATGATTTCTATTTGGAAAAATGGCGTATTGTTAAATATGGTTAATGAAAAAACCATAACATGGAAGAATCAAAGCGGACTTTTTTCAATTTCTCATTTTTCAAAATAGACCCAAAATGGAGATGGATGGCAGATCTGGCAAAAGAGGAATCTGCCAAAGAAATTGAACAAGTGATTCGAAACTCCAAGATAAGATTCAGGTCTTATTCCACACTAGGGCTAAGAGATGATGCCGAGTTTTTGCTCTGGTTTGCAGCAGAGTCAGTAGAAGAAATCCAAAATGTGATTTCAAAGATTTACTCTACAGTGATTGGAAAATACATCACTCCATCTCATGTTTATCTTTCAACAACTAGACAGTCAATGTACGCAAAGGTTGGAAAAGTTTCATCCTTTGTTGAGGGAAACGATCCACGAAAATATGCGATTGTCTATCCATTCATCAAGACACGGGGATGGTATCTCTTGCCAGTCGAGCAACGAAAGAAAATGATGGATGAGCACATTATAGTTGGCCAGAAATTCCCGCAAGTTGTGCTAAACACGACATATTCTTTTGGAATCCATGATGAGGATTTCATGTTGGCATTTGAAACCGACGACCTACATGCATTTCAGGACTTGATAATGGAGTTGCGTGAAACCCAGGTCTCAAGGTACATCGAAAAAGACACGCCAATGATTGTCTGCGTCAAGAAGGATATTATTCCGCTGATATCAAGTCTTGGATAGATGTACGGGCTAAAGGAATGGGCAACAGTTGTTAAAGCACTGGAATTTGGAGACCAGACAGTCATTCTACGAAAAGGCGGAATATTAGAAGTTGCGTCTGGATTTACAATAGAATCAAAAAAGTTTCTTCTTTTTCCAACATTTGAGCACCAAACGTATGACAATCTAAAGCCACCATTCCACAAGTATCTGGACATTGCAATGGCGCAAAAACCAAATGATAAACAAAATAGAATAACATCGTATGCCGAAGTTTTGGCAGAATCAGATGTATTATCGGATGATAAAATTAAGCAATTGTCCCAGTTTCACATCTGGAGTGATCCGTACATTGCAATAAGAAGAAACTGGATGCCAGACAAGCCGATGAAGGCAGTGTTTCTCAAAGTATTCAAGGTGCCCGAGTTTGAAATTCCACTAAAGCCAGAATACCAGGGTTGCAAATCTTGGATAGATATAAATGCAAATCTCAATTCTGGAGAGTTAGTTTTGAGCAAGACAGAACTTGATTTGAGATTGGAAAAATTCATGGAGATTGTAAATTGAAATACAAAACACTTGGTAAATCAGGAATCAAGGTATCTGAAATAGGATTTGGGGCATGGACAATTGCCTTGGATTGGTGGGGCAAAAAAATAGAAGTGGATGAGGCAAAGAAAATGCTCAAGCGTGCATATGATTTAGGAATAAACTTTTTTGAGACCGGTGACATGTACGGCAAGGGAAAAAGCGAAAAGATAATCGGCGAGGCATTCAAGGGAATGAGAAACGAAATCGTCATATCCACAAAATATGGTTACGAGTTTGAAGGCGCATCGCAAATTGGCCACAGCGAATTACCGCAAAGATTTGATCCGTTGTTCACAGAACATGCACTGGAAAAAAGCCTTGAAAGACTGCAAACAGACTATATCGACGTTTATGGACTGCACAACCCAAAAATGTACCACATTCAAGATGACACTATTTTTCATACATTAGATAATAAAATTAATGAAGGAAAAATCAGCACATACCAAGTTGCGCTAGGACCTGCAATAGGCTGGACGCAGGAAGGCCTTGAGGCAATGACCAGAAAGAACGTTTCTGCAGTCCAGACAGTGTACAATATTTTGGAGCAAACCCCCGGAAACGAGCTAATCGAGGCAGCTGAGAGAAAAAATGTTGGAATTCTGGTTCGAGTCCCAGATGCATCGGGCATATTGACAGGAAAAGTTTCAGCAGATACGAAAATTGACGAAAAAGACCACCGTTCTGTCCGAAAAGGAGAATGGGTCAAAGCATCACTTGCCAAAGTAGAACAGCTAAGGCCAATTGCTAATCGAAATGGCCTCAACATTACAGAGCTTGCAATCAAATTCATCATATCAAAGAACGCAGTGTCGTCGGTTTTGCCAACGGTAATCAGCATAGAGGAAATTGAGATGTTTGCTGCAATGTCAGATGGAAAATACCTCAGTTCGCAAGACATGAAAGAAATCACTAGCCTGTATGATTCTTGGTCGCCATATGAGATCAAATCAACAGTTCAAGTGGCATAATTTCTGATCATATTTCCATTTTGGAATCTGAATTTTGATGTTATTTCCCAAATTGCAATAAAAGATTAGAACAAAATTCCACCATATTAATAGAGTAAAAAGTAATTTTTTAATCGTGGATTCAGAAAACAGTGTTAAAAGAGCACTGCTTGCTCTTGCAGTAGAAAATACGCTCCTAAAAATAGGAAAACCAGAATATGAAAAAGTCATCTCCAAGTTAGAAAGCGATTACAATTGTTATATTCCGGATTGTCATGAAAACCCAGAATTTCTAAAGAGGGTCTTGCAAGACATTTACGGTAATGCCTATGACGATATCATAAACGAGATTAGAACAGAACTTGGGGAGTTTGTCTCTCAGAAATACTTTGATGATTTTATCAAAGCGCTAGCAAGATAGAAAACTAGATTTAAGATCACGTATCGATATGATTGCAATTATGCAAAAACTTTCACAAAAAGAATTTTTGCTGTTTTCACTAGTATTAGTTGGTGCAGTTTTTCTTCTTGCGGGTTTTTTCCAACAAGAAAAATACCCCTTAATTAAAGACAGTTCTACTATACAGACGTATTTTTCATTACAGTACCGCTAGTTTCTGTTGCTTTTTCAATAATTCTTGTCGCAATACACAGGATTACAGGAAGTCACTCCAAGGCGTGGATTCTGTATTGTGCAGCTACAATAATTTGGTTTGTAGCAGATCAGACCTATTACTATTTTGGGGAATATGCAGTGGAAAACAATGACTCGTATCTAGTTGACTTTTTTTATTTTACCAGCTATTTTCTGTATTTTGGATTTATGATTTTTCATCTGATTCCAAGAAAGAACAAAATCACAAAAAGGCTCATTTTTTTTGCTACTATAATTTCGACTAGCTTTATAGTCACAACATTTTACTTTTTTCTGCAAAGCACGCCTAAAGACAATTTTGAAACAACAGTAAACTTTGTCTATCCGTTTCTTGATGCATTAGTGTTTATTCCTGCATTTATTTCTGTAATTCTGTTTTTTAGAGGGCAGGTCAATTTTCTGTGGACAGCAGTAACACTAAGTTTGATTTGCATGGCTGCAGCAGACACCATCTTTTTGATTGAGAGATATTATGAAGTATTTTCAGCAAGTAGCATTGCAAATTTGTTTTTTGCTTGGCGATGGATACTTTTGATTTTTGGCTCTTACAGCCACA
>JAENJF010000107.1 GCA_016844685.1 Candidatus Nitrosotenuis sp.
GTAGGTCATAACCACGTCTTGTGTTCAAATTTAACGCTAGTCTTTTGTCATCAATTATTCGATAAGTTTCTTTGATTGTATTCATTGAGGAAATTTTTTTTGGATCAACTATTGACAGACCAGTATAGTAACATTCTTTGTTGTCATGGTTTACTGAAAATTCCAATGTCATATTCATGGAATTTAGGAATTTTTTTGTAACAAGAAAGCTCTGCCATGGATTATTATCGTAACTTGCAATCATCTCTTTGATGATTTCTCCATCAAGTAGGGGAAGATCACCTGACACAACAAGGACGGGCTCATTTAGATTTGATAATGCCATGTTTAGATCAGAGACATACCCGTCGCCTTTTGTTTTTATGATTTCAATTCCATGATTCTGGACTAGTTTTTGTGTATTTGGGGAATTATCACTTGTTGCAGCCATAATTTGTGAAAAACAATTAGAATCACGCAATGCATCAATTACATGAATAATGACTGGCTTTTTGTATTGGAGCAAGAGTTTTTCCTCTTTTGTACCCATACGTGTTCCTTTGCCTCCCGCCATAACTAGGCCAATCATGCCGATACAAAGACAAGAAGAGATGAGAGTCTTGTGATTTCGTTTGTTGCGCCCATGATATCGCCCGATATCCCACCAAAGCTTCGTCTTGATATTCCAAGAATTACCAGTGTGAGTATGATTCCTATACCAAGTGCCAAAAATCCAACATTATTCCCTAGAATCAAAATAGAAACTATAGTGATTGCGGTTGCTACTGCCAGTTTTTTTCTATCCTTCATGCTTTGGATAAAGAGTGAGTTTGAGCCTTCCCATGCAGACGGACCAAGGCTAGCAAGTAATACCATTGAGAATTTTGCTATTATTTCTCCAATCAATATTGCCTGGAATAGCTCAAAGCTCTTCATTGAAGAGAGTACAATTACCATTCCCGCCACATATATGATAATTGCAAAGATTCCTGCAGAACCAACTGATGGATCCCGCATCACTTGCAGCTTTCTTTCCTTTGTGCCGTGCACCATCAGACCGTCCGCAAAATCAGAAAGGCCGTCTGTATGGTGAATGCCGGTGATTAGTGCAAGCATTCCAGTGATCAAAAGGCCGACAACTAGAGGCTCCAAGAAAAACGACAGGCCATATGCCACCGATCCTACCATCAGCCCAATCGCAATCCCAACTATTGGAAACAGGTACATGTGTCTTGCAATTGTTTGGAGATCTGAATTTCTAACAGGAATTATTGTCAAAAATGAAAATACGGAGCTCATCTGCCTAAACATGAATCCACCAGCCAAGATATGACAAGAAAACTATCAGCGGAACTGTAATCAGAACACAGAACAGGATTCCTGTTACTTTCATTAGTAGAACAGCTGATCTGAAATGGTTTTCATCTAGTTCTAGAGTGCCGTTGCCCAAGGTGTAATGATCGATTTTTTCAAACCTAGTTCCAAGTGCCCCCGCCATTGCTGCCATTGGGTAACCTGCATTTGGGCTTTCCGTGTTTTTGCCATCGCGTTTCATCGTGGTCAAAGAGTTCTTCCAGTCTGCTTTAACCAAAACAGCTGCAAGTATCATGACTAGTCCAGTGATTCTCGCAGGAAGATAATTTAGTGCCTTGTCGCAGTTTGCACCAAACCAGCCCACGTTTCTAAACATGGCAGTCTTGTAGCCAATCATGGAATCTATTGTATTGATAGTCCTATGCACAAACGCGCCAGGAAGTCCAAATAATCCAAAGTAGAACAGTGGTCCAGTTATACCATCTACTATGTTTTCGCTTATGCTCTCAAGCGTAGCTGAAATGACATGATTCCTATCCAAGTCCTTTGTGCTGCGCTTGACTAGCATCGAGAGTCTTGAGCGCGCCTCCTCAAGATTGTTCTTAGATAATGATTCCATGACTAGATTGCCGTGCTTTTCCAGCCCCTTTATGGCAATTGTTGTTTTGAGTAATAACGAGCCAATCAAAATAGCAATTACAGTTAGAACAATATCGGATGTTTTCATGATATAGTCATATGAAAACAACAGTCCTGCCACAAGTGCAGCTACAAAAACAGTGACCAAGACGCCCCCAATTTTTTCTTTTGTTTGACTTTGGTTTTTTGCAAATGGAACAAGTCTTGCAATTATGGTACCGACCCAGGCAGTTGGATGAAACTTGTTTTTTGGATCGCCAAATACAAGATCAATTACCAATGCAGAAAACACAATCAAAATTGGAACAAACATCATTGGATTAACCTCTCCAGCGATTTGATGTCAAGATTTTTCTTTACTGTTTTTGCCAGCCTTTCGATTTCGTCGTCCAGTTTTTTCTTGTTTTGTTTTTTGAATAATTTGATCTTGTTGTCAAGTGAGTCCTCGTTTGGCAGGTCCATCTCAATTAGCGGTATTACGCCAAGAACAGATTTAGATGTTATCTGTTTGAGCCTTTTGAATCCCGGTATCAGGAGGTTTATGTTTCCCCTGAACTTGTTTATCACAAATCCCTTTACCAGTTTTTGATGTTTTTTTGGCAAAAGAGACATTGTTCCAACAAGGCTTGCAAAAGAGCCGCCTCTTTCTATATCAGTTACCAAAATAACAGGCGATTTTGTCTTTTCTGCAAGCAGCATGTTTGCAATGTCGTAATTTTGCAAATTGATTTCTGCGGGAGAGCCTGCCCCTTCCATTATGATTAGGTCGTATTTTTTTTGCAATATAGAAAGTGATTCCAGTGCTATTTGAAATCCCTTTGTTAGGACAAATTTCTTGTAGTAAGTGTCTGCAGTCATTTTCTTGTAGAATTTGCCTTGGAGCAAGACGGAGCTGCGATAGTTGCCAAGCGGCTTTAGAAGAATTGGGTTCATGTGAGGTGAGATTTCGGCCTTTGATGCAATTGCCTGGATTGCCTGAGCCTGAGAAATCTCAAAGTCGGCTGTCTTGTACGAATAATTTGACATGTTTTGTGATTTGAATGGGGCAACACTGTATCCAGAATTTGCAAATATTCTACACAGGGCGGTTACAAGCGTTGTTTTTCCAGCACCAGACGATGTTCCCTGAACCATTATGGTACGGCTCATTGCAATTCCTCCAGAGCCGCAACTAGTTTTGCGTTTTCCTTGTGAGTTTTAATTGCTATTCTAATGTAGCTTTTATCTAGTCCGCGAAATGTACTACAGTCCCTAATCAGAATGTTTTTTTTCAAGAGTTTCTTTTGGAGTGTTTTTGATTTTGTCCTTGTCTTGATCAAAATAAAATTAGTTGAGCTATCAAGGCAGGAGAAGCCATTTAGCTTTGAAATGGAATTTTTCAGAAAAGTGTGTTCTTTTTTTATCAGCTTTCTTGTCTTTGAGAGAAAGTCCTTATCAGACAATACAAGAACTGCTGCCTCTTGTGAC
>JAENJF010000108.1 GCA_016844685.1 Candidatus Nitrosotenuis sp.
TACAATAATGATATAATATTGCAACATTCTCCATCCAAGAAAAATAAACAATTAACAAATGATGAGAACAAAATCAGAATCGAAAAAAGATCTTATCAGGAACATCCTCCAGCAAAAGGGATTCAAAAACAAAGCAAACCAACCAAAAAAACTAAAGTAACTAAATCACATAAAGCCATTCGCTGATATAAAATTAATTGTGTCTTATACTAGATTTGACCTTTTTGGACTAGATTTTGCATAATGATCGATAAGGAATTTTTCAGTTCCCATCTTAGCAAAATTTTAGGTTATCTCAAAATGAATTATTTCTGTGAATTCATATGATTTTTCATTATTTGCCTTGTCAGATAGCTTCATTTGGATTAATGCCCATTTTCCTGGGGGTGAGCCTTCGGGGAGAACCAAGTTGATGTCATAACGCATCAATTCGTCAGGTTTTCCATCGAAAAATAAACCATGGAAATTCTTGTGGTAATGATAGAAATTGTGTTCTATTCCCTGGGGATCACGCAAGATGTAGCTTACCGGCCCAAGCCCAGATTTGTCATCTTTTGCATAGTACACTATTTTGATATTTGTTTCACCATTAGGTTCAATAGGATTGGTAGGCTCGGCTGAAATCCTAATATTGTTTATGTCTAGGTATGGATAAGCTAAATCTGGATTGACGGTTCGTACAAAAATGGAATGGTCTTCTGCAAGTTTTGTAAAGTCAGTAGTGCCGCCATTTCCAGCAGCATCACTCATCTTGAGTTGTTTAACGGTATAATCTCCAGACCTAAAATATTCTGTAATTTTAAAATCAACAATACATGTGACATTTTTACTGTCAAACACGCCATAGGAACCTATACTGTAACTTGCAAGATCCTCGTTATCAATTGTCGCATAACATCCTTTTGTTTCTTGATCTTCAAAAACCCTCCAGCTTGCAGTTACAATCTGAATCTGTCTCTGATATGACGCGTATTCGCTACGCTTGGTTAATTTTAAAGAATTTTTTACATACTCTGGAGGAGTTATGTCCTCATTAGCATTGTTGACAAAAAACTTCCAACCAAAATCATTTTGACCCTCAAATCTTTGATTACCTGTTTGATCGGTGACTGTAATCTGGTTAGTTTGCCAAAGTCCGCTTTTTGCATTTTTACTAATTATTACATCACCTCTCAATACGTGACCCAAATTCCCTTCGATAGGGAAAAGTGTGACATCTTTGTAGGTTCCAATATCACTTGAGAGACGAAAATATGCACTTTTTGCACCATCGAATTGGCTTTTCCCGCTAATCTCAATCTCAATTCTTGCGTGTTTATCCTCATGCTCATCACCATCTATGGAAATATCGACTCGTATTATTTTGCCAGGATAGATATAATCAGGATACAAGTTGAACACCTCAAATGTAAGATCTTCGCGAATGGTTGGCATGTAGATATTTCCCTCCATAATTCTGTCTCTGACGAACTCATACTTTGGCAGTGACCTAGATTTTAGCTTGTCTGGATCAATTACAAAGTAGGCAATGCTTTCCGCCATGTCCTCATCTGGATTTATTAGATGAGAATATGCACTAACAAACTCGGTTGTTTTTGTCGTGGACCAACCAGAATAAGTACTACCTTTGTACCATCCCCCAAGTTTGGCCCAATCACTTTTTAGTCCATCTGAAAAAAGATGCGCCCATAAGAAATGGGATTTTTCGTGAATAATCAACCTATGCAAGTAATTATCGCCAACTGTAAACGCTGACTCCATAAATTCAATGTAGCCAGGATTAACTGAAGGCCAGCCTACTGCCGGAGCGCTAGGGTATAAAGGATGAGAGGTTCCATCCGCCCTTCGAACTATGTAATCGAGTCCATCTATAGAATGAAAGCCCCTTGGCATTTCCTCAAACATGTTGATTATTTCTATCAACTCCAAAGGATGAAATTTTTGAAAACTTGCCTCTGATTCGACAGTTGTGTATTGAGTTAATTTTTTATAATTTGGAACCTTTGTGGAAATGCCAAATCTTTCGCTAAGAATACGCTCTATTGCGTCTGGATTGTTTCCCTCATCTGTTACAAACCATACAAGTGCGTGATGTAATCTTTGAGAGAAATATTTTCCCATCTTGCCATCAATTAGCGCAATTTTAGGAGTTGAGGATTTAAAAACATCTGATGAAATTTCTACAATACTATATGATTCAGTTTTAGTTATCCTGATATCGTTATCAATATGTTCATTACTAAGAATCCATTTTGATGTGACACTTTTTTGTTCTTGGGGGCGTTCGCTAGTTTTTTGTGGGATTGTTCCCATTATCTCTAGCAATGCATAAGAATGTTCAAGGCCCCAACTAACCTTTTCATTGCTCAGTAAAATTCCATAACGGTCAAGAAGTTTTTCTGATGCAGAGTTGTCTGGAATAGTAATTTTATCATCAAAAAAAGTAATCTTTAGTGGCTTGTTGATATATGAGCTATACTCTGAACCCGAAACGCTAGAGTTTTGCTCCCAATGATAAACAAATTCGGAAACATCATCAGGTACAACTCTCTGAATTAAGAGATTATTTGCTGAATCTTTTTTATCGGGAACTAATTCAGGCTCTGGTTCTATAAATTCAACAGAATTAATCGAGTTATCTATTACTCCATTATCTAACATGTCCAATCTGGCTGTATCCTTGCCATGTTCAGCTCTATATTGCAGGAATTGGTCCAATGGAGACACAGAACCCTTTGCGGTTGCGGCTTCAACATCAAAGTCTTCACTTAAAGCACTGCTAAAAATTACCAAAGCCAACAATAAGAAAACTAATCTGTATGACAATTTTGTCTACCTCGATGTATGGTCCTTGAAATTATAAGTGGTTGCTAACAACCAGTTAGCACTATTTATCTATTATTGATATTTTGGCTGCCTAGAAATCATCAAGATTTTAGCAATTTGTAGATCGTAGTATATTGTAAGATCAAACTAATTGGCTGCCTTAAGGCAACCCATGAAAAACAAATTCCAGCGCATTATTTCCTAATGTAACAGATTCTGAAGATGAATAAATATAATTTCCTAATTTAGAAATCGATAATTTCTAGGAAGCCACATTTTGCTTATAATTTACCACTGTTTTTTATTTAAAATGATATAGTTTTAATAAAACAGTGTCCACAATATTTTGAAGATAAATGGTTACCGTGGTTTCAAGAAAAAAAGGAAAACAGATCTATTACTATCTGCGACATACCACTGGTACTAAACAAGCAGAAGAGTATCTGGGAAAAGAAATTCCCCCAGATATAGAACAAAGAAAAGCACAATTTGTTTTGGATTTCTATCGAAAAGACTGGACTCCAAAACTTGA
>JAENJF010000010.1 GCA_016844685.1 Candidatus Nitrosotenuis sp.
ATATCCAACCCGTAGTCCTGCAAGACCAAATGATTTTGTAAGTGATTGTAGGATGAAGAGGTTCCCAATGTTCATGTGATCAATTAGGGATTGTTTTGGATTTTGTGTTAGTTCCATAAAGCATTCATCAACAAACACTAATGTTGAGCGACTTTTTGCAGCACGCAAAATCTGCAACATTACATCCTTTGGTGTAATGATGCCAGTCGGATTGTTTGGATTGCAAATGAAAACGCAGCCATTTTTTGGAATTTTTTTAATAAAATTAAAAATGTCATTATTTAGATTCATTGTTTTGAAAAATTCAATTTTCCCTCCACAGAGATTTACTGCTGATTCATATTCGCCAAAGGTCGGAACCGGAATCAGAATTGGCATGTTTTTGGCTATTACAGCTTGGCAGAAATTATAGATGATTTCAGTTGCGCCGTTTCCTATCACTATATTATCAATTGGTACTTTGGTGTATTTTGAGAGATGTTCTCTAAGCCTTGTTGAATTATGGTCAGGGTATACTGAAATTTTTTGCAGGCCAGTTTTTAGCAATTTTTTGACAGATACGGGAAATCCCAAGGGGTTTACGTTTGAGCTGAAATCCACAATGGTTGAATTTGGGTTCTCAATTGAGTATATCCCCCCGTGCGGAACTGAGACATGGCTTGCTATGTTTTTGGCAAACTTCACACACTCAGACACGTATTCACGGGTTTAGTTGTTACGGTTTTTTCCACTAGAATTATTAATTGATCGCACGAAAATTTTCCTTGTGAAGAAAAGAGTAGCAATTTTAGGTGCAACCGGTGCAGTTGGCCAGGAATTCATAGTTTCATTAAAGGATCACCCATGGTTTGAGGTAACACAGCTTGCAGCATCTGAAAGATCTGCTGGCAAAAAATATACTGATGCAATAAGGGACCCAAATTCCGGCATAGTAAAATGGCAAGTGGGAGGCGAGGTTCCACAGTATGTCCGAGAAATGATGGTAGTATCAATTGATCAAGTAAAAACAGACGAGCTTGACTTGGTGTTTTCTGCAGTTGAAAGTGATGCTGCAAGAGAAATCGAGACCAAATTCGCAAAAGAGGTTCCAGTGGTCAGTACGTCTTCGGCTTATAGATACGAAGAAGATGTTCCAATATTGATTCCAGGAATTAATGATGATCAAATAGAATTAATCGAAACTCAAAAGAAAAACCGCAACTGGAAGGGCTATGTTCTGCCTCTTCCAAACTGTACCACTACTGGTCTTGTCATAACAATGAAGCCCCTCTACGATAACTATGGGGCAAAGCGAGTATTCATGACATCGATGCAGGCAATATCTGGCGCAGGAAGATCACCTGGCGTTTCTGCCCTTGATGTTACCGATAATCTAATTCCATACATTCCAAAGGAGGAAGGCAAGGTAAGAATCGAGACTGCCAAGATTTTGGGCAAGCTCAAGGACGGAAAAATAATACCGGCAGACATCAAGGTAAGCTGCACATGTACCAGAGTGCCTGTAATTGACGGTCATACAGAATCAGTATTTGTCGAGACATCAAGACCAACAAAGCTAGAAGATGTAGAAAACAAAATCCGTGAATTCTCTGATCATATCAGTGTCCTAGGACTTCCATCTGCACCAAAGGACTATCTTATTGTACACAAAGACCCGACAAGACCCCAACCAAGAATTGATAGAGAGCTAAACGATGGCATGACAACATCGATGGGGAGATTGGAGGAAGACCAGATATTTGAGAACGGACTCAAGTACGTGCTGTTTTCACACAACAAAAAGATGGGTTCTGCAAAAGGCGCGGTATTACTTGCAGAAATGCTGTACAAAAAAGGCAAGCTTTAATCAGAATTTTTTCAAATTTTTTGATCAGAACGTTATTAAACAGAAAAGATTTCAGCTAGACTGGTGTTTTAGACGGCAAAAGTTGATGAGTTGGATCTTACCATTTTATCAGAGCTAAGTGAGGATGCATCAATTTCGATTCCAAAGCTGTCAAAAAAAATCAAGGTAAATCCATCTGTCGTGTACAGCAGAATAAAGCGTCTGACAAAAAGAAATCTAATTGAACGGTTCACAATTGTTGTAAATGATAAAGAGCTTGGCTATGCAGTCAAGGCCATGACTGGAATAAACATGGATTCAAAGTATCGCGATTCCATAATTGATGAACTCTTCAAAATCAAGGGAGTAAGGGAAATTTCCGAGGTCACCGGCAGATTCGATATTATCGTAACAATGTACGCAATGAATCTGGCAGAAATGCACAAACTGATATCAGAAGGACTCGGCAGCATACAGGGAGTTTTGGCCTCTGAGAGCTTTATCGAAATGAAGCGCAGAACAAAGAATATGCCTTATAACCATGAAGCCTAGGGTATGTTACATTTAATTTTCGATGTGATTTTGATTTCATGGGGAAACAATGATGCAAAAAGCTCAAACTAGCTCAAGAATCAAGACGTATTACGAGCTTACCAAGCCAAAGATTTGGTATTTGCTAGTGTTTACTGCATTTGGGGCGGCACTCACCGCATCAAACTTGTACCACATTCCAATATCACTTGCCACTTGGGGCTTGATGATATTTGGAGTAGCTGCCGGCTCTGCTGCTGCAAATACTTTGACCAATTATCACGACAGGGACATAGATGCGATAATGGAAAGGACAAAAAATCGCCCCATTCCTTCTGGAAGAATTTCTCCGCCTGAAAAGGCCCGCGACTTTGGGCTTGTATTAGCTGGAATTTCCTTGGTGTGTGCATTTGCATTGTCATATACGGTTGGATTTTGGAACGGTATTTGGGCAGGCATATTCATGGCGTTTGGTTTGGCAAACAACGTTTTGGTGTATTCTTATGCACTGAAAAGAAGAAGCAGGGCAAACATTATTCTTGGTGGATTTTGCGGTGGTGCACCCGCAATGATTGGATATGCCGCTGTTACACTTACTGGAATTTGGGACTTGGGATTAGTCATGGCAGGACTGGTATTCATTTGGATTCCAATGCACATTTGGGCCTTGACTCTACATTTCAAGGACGATTACAATAAGGTAAATGTTCCAATGCTAACTGCAGTGCAATCTGAAAAGACATCTGCTAGAGTGATTGCCATCAGTACTTTGGTGATGGTCTTGTTTTCTGTTGTTCCATTCTTTTTGAGTACAGGATCAGGACAGCCAGTAATGAGGGAGATCTATCTGTACACGGCAATTGCATCTGGTGGATTAATGTTGTTTTTGTCATTTTGGGTTATTGCAAAGCCAACTGAAAAGGCATCGTGGACTCTTTTCAAGTTTTCCAGCCCGTATCTTTCGATATTGTTTATTGCACTTATGGTTGATTCTGGATTCAGATAGAAGGCATCAGATTATCCAATCATAGAACATTTCGTTCGTAAAAAACGTCTCATTTTGGTTTTACTATATCTCAGACGAATATTTTTCAAACATTGTTGATGATAATTAAAATTCAACAATTTAGGGCAATTTTACGTAGATTATGTAGACCAAAATCAGCAAGTTTTTCTTGTTTCGGTTTATGATATTTTATTTTTTTATTATTTGGTAACCAGCCTTGTATATCCTGAAATCTATCTTCTTCTATTAGTATAGAATCAATTGATGCATATTTTGACATCCTATTACACATGTTGACAGGAACGCCATAAATATCAGGTTCTTTTGTAGTAGAGATTTTTTCAATAGTTCCAGCAGTTATTGTTACTTTCGTGTGCATTCCTTTTCCATATTTTTTAAAATTATGAATAACATTTAACGCACTTTGACAAGCAAAAGGAGTATTGTCAAACGTAGCTAGTATTGCATCGCCCAGTTCTTTTATCACGACTCCACCATTTTCTTCTACAAGATTACGACAAATCTTGTTGTGGTTTATCATTTCTGTAACTGTACTTTGTTGATCACGTATCATTCTCTTAGTTGATTCAGGTAAATCAAAATGTGCTACAGCATAGATTCCTCTTTCTCGTTTTATTTTTTTGATAAATTTTCTAGCACGATTAACAGCATCGGGATGATTTTTATTAAATGAATTAGACTTGGTAGAATTCGGTAATCGCATTGTTATTAGTCATCTTACTTTAATAACAACTGTAGATAAACGCCGTCAGCAGTTTTGAATTTAAGTAACTTCTGCAAGTCTTCCATAGAACCACTAACTAAGATAGATTTTTGTTTAGTATCATCTTTTTGACAACCCCATAATTCTGATTTGCCTTTTATCGAAACGGATTCTTCTTTAACTTCAAGACCAATTTGTTTGGTATATTTTTTGATCTGAGATACTGTTCCCTCAATTTTTGGGAGTTCATACCCAGTTAACACTAAATGGGCAAATTTTTTCATATGTTTCACATTTCCATAAGAGGTGTTTTTAAAGATACTCTTCCCAGACAATTTTTATCTACAGATCGGAGAAAACTACTAGACAAATCCATGTTTTTGTACATCACGAACAAACTCACTATAATTTAGGCGTTCATTGCTAATAATGTTTTTCTCATGTATCATCAGGTTTTTTTGGATTTCATGATTTGAGTGGATCCGCCGACTCGTCAATCTGAGTTCAAAAAAATCTATTATTTCTTTAATTTCACTTTATCAAAACATGGTGAAAAGACCTCCCCCGATCAAGGGATAGAGTCACAACAACAAAATGTCTCTGTAATGAAACTTTGAGGCTCGATGAAGCAGGAGATACCACTCCAACTTGTTGGGTGGTGGTTCACTCAACATTAAAGGAAGCAACGCCAATTTCCACATTATCGTATTTAGCCGTAACAACATACTCTCCCCTCAACGAATTTGCAGCAAGCATGAGCGGAACAGCAAACTCGCCTTTCTTTGTGATTATTCCCTTTAGATCATAAGATACCTGATCAGGCTTTGTTATTGTCAGAGTCACATACGTGCCTGATTTGGAATCAGCTACTATGCCTGAAACCTCCACATTGATTTCATGGTGTGGGGATTTTTCAAATCTGTAATTGTTTAGCTGTATAGCTCCACTGCTTACTTGGACTGCATTATTTTTTACTGTAGAATTTGATTGTACTAGAGTTGATTCTGTGTCAGGGCTAACCTTCATTATTCCATTTCTTACCAAATACTGTATTCCAGAAACAAAGTCAGAGTCAGCGATTGCTCCCTCTGACCACCATTTTGCGTTGTTTTTTATCCAAGATGGGATTTCCGAAGACTTGGATTGTTCTTGTGCGGTTTCTGGCATTATGATTATGTCATGTTCTATTAGAAACTTGATTCCCGAAATAAAGTCCGAGTCACCAATTATTCCCTCTGACCACCATTTTGCGTTGTTTTTTATCCAAGAGGGGATTTCTGTTGATTCTATTTTTGGAATTTCGTTGATGGTTTGTATTTTTGTTTGCGGTTTTTCATCTGTATTTCCAAAGACGTAGAAAGACGTAGAGCCAGACAATTCCAGACTGTGTCATGTTTGACAGAACGCCAGAAAGCATAATGTCGGTTTTTTGCGAAATGATTTGCATATTGATAATATTGTATGCTCTTGCAGAAACATTTACTCCACTTTTTACATAATTGGGATAATCATATAGACTACCAATCTTTTTCGTAAATGCACCCGAATTGGTCTCTTCTGGCGTTATTGTTTCAATTTTCATTTCCCCTCCCGCATTTTTGATTAGTTGTGTAGCAAATTCCGTCTGAAGTGGAGTGATCACTTTGTGGTTTGCATCAGTATACGAGTAATCAAGGTCATCCTGTGGTGTTTTGTTGCATGCATTATCATGCCATGCATCGGATGAGCTTATCGCATCAATCATGAGCTGGCCATGAAGTAATTCATGATACAAAATTACTAGATTCTCAATCTGATTTATTGTCGGATTACGCTCTGTGCTTGCCAGTATAGCATCAGAGTTTAGCATCAGTTCATTTTCACAGTTAATTGTTATCTTGCCATCAGATGATGTAATACTGCACTTCCAGGAATAGATTCCACCGGTGGTTGTTCCCTCATGTCCTAGTGTATTATCAAATTTTGCTAGTTTTGTTTTGATGGCAGCAGTAACATTACTGTTAAGGTCATTTGTATCACATGGAAATGACATTGTGATTGGTGCTGAAAACGATTCCAGTACTTTGCTTACATCTGTTTTTTGTACATTTAGTTTTGTAAAATCTGCAAGCAAACTATTGTACAGTTGCTGCTCCTGCAAAGTTGGCTCCACGTAATCACCAAATGCAGGATAAATACTACATACTAGCAAAAACATTACAAGAACTCCAATTTTCTTCAATTTAACAAACGATTCTGTATATCGTACTTAAGAATTGAGATTAAATCATAAGAGTAAATTTATTGTAATATCTTTGCATAGTTCTGTAGAATCTTATTTTCCAAAGTTATTCTTTTGTGAGTAAATCCGAAACATGCTGCCTATATGCATCGACTAAATCCCTTGCAGTTACAATTCCAGTTATATCATCATTCTTTGTTAGAACCAGTCTCTTGATGTTCTTTGATGCCATGATACTTGCTGCTTTGTCTGCAGATAGTCCATCCTTTACAGTGACTAGTGGAAATGAGGAATAGATCTTCAGCTTTTCACCAAGTGAGACTTTGTTGTTTAAGACCTTAAAGATCAGATCTCTTTCTGTAAAAATTCCAAAACTTTCTTCAACATTCTCAATTAGTACACTTCCAATTCTTTTTTTGTGCATTAGTTCAACTGCATCCAAAATTTTATCGTTGTATGCACATTGGTATATTTTTCTGCTTGCCACAGAGTCTATTGATGGAGAATAATCCGTTTTCCTAAAGGCTCTAAGCAAATCAGATGAAGTAATTATTCCAACAGGCTTGTCATGCTCGGAAAAAACAAGCAGCCTTGTTTTTTTGGAAAGCATTGTTTTAGCAGCCTCATAAATTGTAGTATCAGGGGTTATTTTTTCAAAACTCTGAAGCTTAATATCCTGAATCTGTATGTTTGGAAGAGTTTTGTGAAATGCCAGTTGGTGTAAAACTTCTCTTTCAGTTAAAATTCCCACAGGTGTACCGTCATCATGAGTAACAACAATGTTACCAATTCCACGCCTTGCCATGAAATTTACAGTTTCAGGTAGTGATACTTCGGGCAGTACGGAAATCGGAAATGCAGTCATATAGTTCCCAACAGTAAGATCGGTAGCCCTCAACATGAACAAAATTTAACTTGGCCATATTTGATTATGTGATGTAAATTTCATCTTTGAAATTCAATTGTCTGTTAATATACAAATTAAGTAATATTTTGAGAACAACCTACAAATGATTACAGTATGTGTCACTGGCACAAAAATCATGATATGCCAATAGCAACAGGCTGGTAGACCAATGCTTACTGATCAACGTCTCATCACACGTGCCAGTGACTAAATCTGTAAAACAAATGCGGCATTGCGTTACATTATCTGAATTGGGCTGAGAACTATTAAGAATAATGGAGATTTTAGTTTCGTGTTCTAAAAATTTAAAATCATTGTATCTAATCTAGGAGAGTTTTTCATCACAGAGATTCATTGTTTATCACACTTGATAATCAAAATATGAATTAAAACACATGATTTGATACAAGATTTAGATGAAAATTTCCGAATTTGCGCTTAGGGATCTTTTACCCTTATCGTTGATGAATACTCCATGCGTAAGCGTACAAAAAGATAGCAAGGTTCAGGAGGCCATTTCGCTACTCATACCATATCTAGAATCCATGACAGATTCCCTTATTGTCACAAATGGAGACAACAAACCACTTGGAATTGTAGGTGGTAAGGACATTATTGAGCGTATTTTGTCAAATCCGTCTTTCAATCTTTTTGAAAGTAAAATAGAAAGTGTAATGTCTACCCAAATAACCAGGGTTTCAGGTACAACAAAGCTCAAAGATGTCGTTGAGGAATGGAAGAAAACTGGAAGAGCCTTTTCCATAATACCAAATTTGATTGGGGGTTATTCTGCAATATCAGCTCGCAAGTTACTTGAGGTTGGCAAAAGCTCCATGACCGAAATGGCAATATCAGAGCTACCAAAAAAGAAGCCCATCACATTCAAAGTTGGTGCAACTGTGAATAGTATCATAAATATGATGCTAAAGCACAAAACCCGAAAACTTCTTTTGGAGAATTCAAATCAGTTCATAAGTGATCGCATAATTATTGAAAAAATTGCAACTGACTTTAATTATTTAAAAAACACCAATAATTTTCTTGATTTGCCAGTAATTGATTTTGGCTTGGAATATGCTAAAATAATTACAAAAGATTTGAAGGTAAACGAGATTTCCAGCATTATGTCTGGCATGATGCATCCCTATGTGGTGTTCAGAGATCAGGCAATCAGCCCATGGGATATTTGCTTGGCTTTGTTATCAGAAAAAATGCAAGAGTATGCCTAGCAGATGTTGGGAAATATACATAGTAAGATTACAAAAATTAGTCCAGTTGTATTCGTGTTTATCAATTTACACGTAAACTAGAATTTCCTAGTGTCGCCTTCAAGAAGGCCTGCGCCATTATGAATTCTGTCAATATGTTTTGAGAGATCGTCTCTGTTTGGAAATTTAGACTCGCAATATGGACATGAAATCTGTTTTGCCATGACAAATTACGGTTAATTATTTCATATGAACAAGTTGTCGATTTTCAAATCGGAAAAAGATAAATTGTTACAAGAATAGTTATTTTTCCAGACAATTGATGTTTCAGGATTAAATTCGAATTATTCCTTTGCTGACTAGGAATTGGATTCCTTTTATGAAATCATCATCAGAGATAGTTCCTTCAGACCACCACTTTGCGTTGTTTTTGATCCAAGACGGGATTTGATTTGTGCTAGATGTGCCAGATGACGTAGGAGGGATCTTTAGAATTCCCTGCTTTATCAAATACTGAATTCCCGAGACAAAGTCAGAATCACCGATTGTACCGTCTGCCCACCATTTTGCGTTGTTTCGAATCCAGCTAGGGATGGCATCTTGTGAAATTGCTGGTACGGATGCAGTTGCCTTTGTTTCGCTTATGTCAAATTGCAGGCTTGCAGGCACAAACGGATCAAAGTCAAGGAAGCCATTACCTGTCAGGACTAGCTGTAAAGTGTATGCTCCCTTTGATGGGATTGTAATTAGTCTTGAATCTACACCGCTTGGAACAACAAGTCCAAGCAAATCCGGATTGCCGCCAGCATTGACTACAAACTCTTTTCCAGAGGAATCCTTTACGCTGTATGCATACCTGATGTTTTTTGCGAGATTTCCAGAGGGATCAAAAAATGCAAGTGTAAATGAGACATCTTTACTTGCACCATATCTTGTATCGTATGATATTGTTGCCCTGTATCCGTTAGAGAACTTTACATCGGATGATTTTATCGCATTTGGAGCTTCTGGGATAATTTCAACAAGCATTGAATGCGAGTCGGCGTTTTGCTTGCTGTTGATTATTTTCAGCTCTTCGCCAGTCACCAGAAAGTGAATTGTGTTTGTGTCCTTGTTTGAATAGGGGTCAAATTGTATGTCTTTTGGAAAGAGTGGAATTCCATTTACAGTTCCTTTAAAGCCATTCACATTTTGATACGGAGTAAAACTTTTTGGAATTTCAATTTGGTTTCTTACAAGTTGCACATGTTCTGCATGCTCCCAATGAAACGGCATTGCAAAGGATATCGAATTTGTCGGTTCGCTAAATTGCAAGCTAGACAGTGGGTCTTGGAATGTTTTTACTGTTACAGGAGTTTCGCCCTTTGTAGTTTTAAGTGAGAATTTTTGCTCTTGAGCAATGTTGATGTTTGTCTCGAAATTAATGTCTTGGGCAGTCTGTGTTTTTGGGTTTGTCGCGCCGATAATGGCGACTTTGAGCGTGTATGTTCCGCTTTTGTCAAAGACAGGTCCAGTTATTATTGGTGGATTGTTTCCTGACGAAGTTAGTGCACTTGGGACAATTAGATCCTTTTCCCCTTCATATTTGGTGCATCGCCAGATCTCCTTTTCTCCACATTCCGATTTTGGTTTGACGGTCAAGTCGAGCTCACCGTCTTTGTCAAAGAACATTTGGTTTGCGACTAGTTGGCCGTTGTAAAGGATTCCAACTCTATACGTTACTCTCTCAATGTTTGTGTTGGTATTACTGTCAAAAAATCTGATTTTCAGATTTGCACTACCTTTTCCCGGAGTGTAATCAGCAGGCTCAAGTATTGCACTCACTGTAACTTGTTTGTCACCAAAGCTTACTGGCGGTGCTTGTTGGCCGCTATGATGCTGTGCATGTGCAAATTGAAATGAAAATGCAAATACCAACAATAATGAAAATGCCAAGAGTTTTGACAACATGCTTGATCAAGCTTTAAGCCATATTAAAAATTATTTTCTATATTGCACAGCAATAACAAATAATTTGGATAAAATTACCGACTGAGTATCAATAATGATAATGTTGTACTTGGTTTAATTACAATTTAGAGAATATCCATGTATGAAGTCTGGAATCAAGAGAATTCTAGTTCCTTTGGATGGCTCAAAGAATTCCATTAGAGGTCTTGATAATGCAATTTATCTTGCAAGACAGTGCCAGGCAACAATTACTGGGATCTATGTCTTGCCAAGAGTTCCAGTACGTGCATATCGAGCAATCCAATATCCAGAAAAAGAGTTGCTAAAGGATGCAGATAGCAACATGGAGTTTGCAAAAAAACACGCTGCACAGAATGGAATCGTATTTGAAAAAAAGATATCATTTGGCGATCCAGGATACATGGTTGTCAAATATGCAAAGGACAAAAAATTCGACATCATAGTAATTGGCGCAAGGGGCCGAGGCTCAATAAAAGAGATCTTCTTTGGAAGCGTATCAAATTACGTCTTGCACAAGGCAAACATACCAGTTTTAATTGTCAAGTAAGGGATCGTCAGGATTATTCCAAGCAACAGTATAGGCAATTATTTTTCTGGTTTTTGGTTTTTGTTCTTTTATTCCCCATTCGTCTTTGGTATGCCCGGAATTCTGCTCACAGATTGTTCCCCATTTAAATTTCGGAAATTGCGTATCGACCATACCGGCACATATTAGAGTTTAAAGATAAGCAGTTAGAGTGCACTGCAATGCAAAGCAGTCCTACTCATTATATCAAAAAATGATCAAACCATGCCATGCAAATACAAATTGTAGGAAGAAAAGTCGACGATGATAGAAAGGACACAATCCTTGAAATAATGTCAGACAAGTATTGTCGGGCAATAATAGAATCGACTATGAATGTTCCAAAGTCGGCAATCGAAGTCAGTGCAGAATGCAAGATTCCGATCAGCACCGTTTACAGGAGATTGCAGAATCTTCATGATTCAAAGCTGCTTGGGATCTCAGGCTCGATTACCTCAGAAGGAAAAAAACACTTTCTATACAAGAGCAAGGTAAAGGCGATGACATCGGTGTTTAATGGAGGTAACATCGAAGTCGAAATAGTTCCTAATATAACAAATTAGGGACGTTTTTGATTTTTTAAAAACCAATCTTGAGAATCAAAACTCAGCTTAAATCATTAAAACAGGATCACAATATAATGGAAAACAAGCTATATTCCTCACCAGTTTTTACATTAACCGAACATGACTTTATTCATGATGCATTGGTATTGATGCAGACTAGTTTTATCAAAAGAATAGTGGTTGTCAAAGACAAAAAACCAATAGGAATAGTAACTGAGCGCGATATTAACAGATTTCTTGAAAATGACAATACAAAACGTGCACTAGATGAGGTCACACTAAAGGAAATAATGAAAAAAAATCTGATCACAGTAATAGCTAACCAACAAGATCACCTAGAACAATGTGCTACCAGAATGGAGACATTCAAGATAGGATCGATTATCGTAATAGGTGATGATGGCAATCTTGTTGGAATAACGACGCAAACAGACATTGCAAGATTTTATGCACAGATGTATCCCGGCAAATACAAAGTAAAAGACTACATGACTGACAAGGTCTTTACTTGTCGTCATTCAGATTCATTGAAATTTGCCTTGGAAATGATTAACAAAAACAACACATCGCGACTTGTAATTACTGACAGTGATGGGAATGTGAAAGGAGTTATTACAACAAATACTTTTCTAAAACACAGCTCCTATTTCAAAAAGCCTACCAAGACAAGAGAGTATCTACTTCCAAGTGAATCTGCTAGTAATTTGGTAGTGAGTGATCTTATTAAAAACGAAGTATTAATGGTTGAGCCAGATGACGACTTGGCGACTGCTGCACACCTCATGGTAAGAAACAATGTTAGCGGTGTTCCAGTGATTGTAATGCAAAAAAACAAGCTGGTAGGTATTGTCACAAAATTTGACATAGTAAGGGCGTTTGCAGAAGTTTTACCACATGGGAAATTGCTAGACAAATATAGAATGTTTCATTAAATAGCTCAATATCATAAATATAACATTGGACACATCAATTCCACAAAGAAAGCCACATCCGCCAAAAAAAGAGGCAACTAGAAGCATAACCTATAGGCTTTCTGCAAAGCTTGTTAATGAGTTGGAGACAGAGGCAATGCAAAAGAACATCTCACAGAATGTTTTGGTAAGACAAATTTTAGAAAAATACGTCAAGTGGGATAGATTCGCAGACAAGATAGGCATGATACCTGTGCCAAGGGGCATCCTAGAAGCTCTTGGCAAGGAAATGACTGGTGAAGATATTGGCGATGTGCTAGAAGTCATCATACCACTCATCAAGGAATCTGTCATGTTTATGAAGGGAAAATATGATCTTAGGCGTTGCATAGAAACACTTGAGGATTACATGCACGCAACAGGCATGAATTCGGATCATAGGGTAGAAGGCGCGTTGCATCATTTCATCATACAGCACGAATTAGGCATGAAGTGGTCATTATTCACAGAACAGTTATTCAAGGAAATATTTCATGAATTTCTGCCAGACAAAAACGTCAAGTGCCAAACAACTGAAAAAACAGTTATTGCTACAATAGAGCTTGGTTCTGACTTTAGCGAACATGAATATTAAAAAAATAAAAAATTACTGAACTTGTATTGGGTTCTTTTTTGGTTTTGAGGTTGGCACAGCTTTTGGTATTGTAACATTCAAAATACCATCAGTAAGCTTTGCCTGTGTTTTGTCTGATAGAACTTTTTCTGGCAATGGAAGAGTCCTATAGTACGATATTTCACTTCTTTCCTTTCTGAGATAGTTTTTTTTCTTTTCTTCTTCCTCTTCTTTATGTTGTGCAGATATCTCTATAGAATTATCAGACACATTCAGATTTATTTCGTCTTTTTTAACTCCGGGCATTTCTAACTTTACCAGATATTTGTCTCCTTCATCTATAACATCACATGACATTGATTTTATGCTTGGAAATGATGTCGACATTGCAGGAAAGGAGGTAAATGACTTTTCGAGATCTCTTCTAAAGTTGTCAAATGCTCTGTCCATGTTTGGCCAAGTAGGCCAAAAAGGTACAAGTTCGGTTTTTTGCTTGTCATCAGGTTTAGTCATTGGACATATTTCTTGGATTCTACTTAATTAGTTGATGAAGATTCTCAAGATTGGTTTTCAAGGAGTGACAATCAGGTCTGATAATTTACTTGCATATTTTATAAAACCAGTAACACTTTTGTCAGTAGCAAATGGCAATACAAAAAGAGATTCAAGAATACATGAATAGACATCTAGATTTGCTTTTGGCACAGACAAAATCTTACGTTCCATTCATAAAAATGGCATTTCCAGGAACAGATCTTACGGACGCATGCTTTAATTTGATTGTGGGAAATGCATTTTCTGTCTTTCTTGGCCAGTATGCAATGCGCATAAAATCCCCGACTGAGGAAGATCTTATAGAATTTGGCAAGATGGCAAGCCAATATAGGGAAAAGATATCAGAGATTTTCTCAAAATGAGCTAATCTTCGATTTTTATTTTTGTTCCCTGAAATATCTTTGGAATTGTGATTACAAGTCTTCCGTTTGTAAAGCGTGCTGATATTTTTTTAATGTCAACATTTCTGGGATTTGATACACTCTTTTTGAAATATTCGTATTGGTGTCTTGTAAACTTTGAGTCATGATATACTTCTCGTAGTTTTGCTTCAACCACAATCATTCCTTCATCATTGTAGACGTTAATGTCATTTTTTTCAACAAGTGGAAGATCAAATTCCAAAACCCATTTTGATTCGTGTTCCATTATACATGATAATGGGCGGAGGATTTTTTGCTCTAAATCATCACCAAGCTGCAAGATTGGGAGGTCAAAATTATCAACATTAAACCAGTCTCTTGTCATTTCGTCACCGGTAGATTGGAGGAGCTTTTGATGGCAGTTGTGGCTCCTGTTGGTATAGTGTACCAAGTGTTTCTTGCATGAGGTTTCGGTGCTGTATTCTAAGATAGTCTACTCGTTTTTGGATTTCACTTGTATCCACCTGTATTTTCAATATTTTTGCCAATGTGGTTACTGCATGAATTGATGCTTGTGGATCAGGAAAGAATGGATGGCATGAAGTATACAGGACAAGAAGCGGTATGTGTTTATTCCTAAATGAAGTGATAATAGCTGCATCTGTTCCAATTATTGTTCCTGTAATAAATTTTGGAATGTCGTTTTCATACATTAATTTCTCAAGCGATGGATCAGTTGCAAGGCCATAGGTTTTGATGTCTTTTTTATCTGTATATTGGACGTCTACTCCACTTGGGACAATTACTTTGTTTATTTTGTTCTTGATGCAAAAGGCAAGTATGGCTTCCGTAAAGTCATAAGAAAGTTCGGAATAAATTGGGATTTCTGAGATTATAGCATAGATATTGTCCTTTTTGTGTACCCTAATTGGTCCAATTATTTCTCCATTCTCTACAAATACGGCTGGCGGTAAATCAGGATGATTAATCTCTCCAACGATTTTCATTTTAAGATGTTGTATGATATATGATAAGGTAAAAGTTCCAATCAGTCCGTTTCCAGGAAATCCAAGTATGAGTATTCTTTCATCCGGTGATTTTTTTGCCACTGTTTTTGTTTCCAAGTGATATGATGTGTTTTTCAATCACATAAAAGCGAGTTTACTTTTTTCAACGGTGATAATTAGATTATCTTTCCATTTTTCTAATGCTAAATTTGTAGCGGTCTTTTGTGCGGTTTGCGAGGCTTTTTAGTAGCAGGTGCGCCACCTCATCAGTTACTTTACTCAGCTCAAATCCAGTTCTTGCAAAGATGTGCCTTTTGTGTGGGGTCAGTATTGTGGCAGATACCTCATAGTTGAATCGATTGTTCACACCATGAAGTTTTTTTATGTAAATTCTGGCTTCCTGAATATCTGGATATACCTTTTGTAGTCGATCCAATGCTTTTGTGAATTTTTGTTTTATGATATCAGCATTATCATCAAGCGGCATGCCAACAATGAAAAGCGGAACTGTGCTTTTTAGTTTCGTAGTAAGCAGATTAAGAATGTCACGATATGTGATAATTCCCTGAAGAGTATCCCATAATGACACTAGACAAAATGTAGTATTTGCGTGAAGCATTGAATCTACTACGACGTTCAGATTATCAAGTGGGGCGCAGGTGGCCATACGATTAGTGCCAAGGTTACCTACTTCAGATTCCAAAGTTCTTGTCATTTTTGAACCAATGTCTCTTTTACCAACGCGTTCAGGAGGTAATGCTATGCTCAATATATGATATGAAGTAAGAACATTGGATACTTTGTCTTTTTTTATGACAGGCAAGTGATCAAATTTTTTATCAACCATTATCCTTCTGGCAGTACTCAGTGGGGTATTCGTATCAATAATTACTGGATTTGGTGTAAAGATTTGATTTGCAGTTATCCACCTATTGTCCTTTTCTGAAATAAGTTTGAGTATGTTTTTTGCTTCAACCACACCTATAATTTCGTTGTTTTTGACTACAGGCGCAGCACGAATTCTATTGTGGGTTATTATGTCTACTGCCTTTCCAATGTTATCACTTTCTGAAAGGGATGGAATCGGATGTAGTAAGGATTCAATACTCGATGGTAACATTTGTTTACTTTGAAGTAAATCTCGTACACTTAGAGTCATTATAGAATTTTTATGCTTACAAAAAACATCAAATCCCTCAGTATTTACGATTTTATTCATTACTTCGGATAATGTATATGATGGCTCGATTAGTTCGGCTTTACTAATTATTGAGCTAACTTTTGTATTAACAACATCACTCATGTGTTCATGGATTACATCTAGACTCATATTGTATACCTAAACTAGACCAAATTAAATCAGTAATATAACTTAAGGTCGATATTCAAATATGAGATTCAAATATGATATTCTTGTCGATATATTTAACAATCAGAGATAAATGACAATCATGAAGCTAAAAAATCCAAATCTTGATCAGGTGATCAGAAATTCTGTTACAATAACACACAACACAAGCTTGCTTGAGGCAAGGGAATTTCTATTAAGACATAAAGTTGGAAGGCTTCCGGTTTTGGACGGTAATAAAAAACCAGTAGGTATTATCACAGAAAAGGATTTTGTTAGGATAATCTACAAGCTTGGCGGGAAATCAATTGAAAAGATTCTAGTCAAGGACTTTATGTCAAAAAATTTGATTACTGTAACGAGAAATGATACAATTTATCGCTGTGCAAAACTGATGCAAAATCACAAGATTAGCTCTATTTTGGTACTAGAAGACAATGGTACCCTAGCAGGAATAGTCACAAAAACAGACATTGCATCAGTATTTCTGACCCAATCCGTTGGACCACTCAAGGTTTCCCAGATAATGACTCCAAGGGTAATCACAGTCATGCCTGCAGACTCTCTTCTTTTGGTGGAAAGTCTCCTTGTGAAATACGGAATATCAAGAATAGTAGTTGAGAGAAACAAAAAACCAGTTGGAATAATTACAAACAGGGATTTTATTCCAGCAAAGATGCCAAGATGGATAAGACAGTTTGCAGATCCAAAAGAGGTTGAAGATTTTAGGTTGAATCCACGTCCAGACGAATTTAGGATGAATCAGCTTTCATACATTTTGTCATTTAGGGCAGAAGACATCATGACTCCAAATCCAATTACTGTTGGTGTAAATGAGGATGTTTCTACAGTAGTTCTTCTTATGATTAGAAATGGAATAAGCGGATTGCCTGTTGTCAGAAAATCTCTTTTGGTTGGAATCATCACAAAATCTGACATTGTAAAGGCTATTGCAGAAGAGTAAAAACAAAAAATCAGTTTTTATTCAAAATGTTTTCTGAGATTTAGGACGCACGGTATTCTTAAATCTCATCCTTGGTTAGTAGTCAAAAAATGTAATAATGATATTCCAATACCAAAATACATAGCAATTGTCATAATATCGCTATAATAGTTGCAATTGGACCCAAAGACGTTGCTGGATCTATTCCAAATTTCTCAAAAATGATCGAAATGGATGTAGGGAAAAAACGCTTGTTCAGGCAGGGTTTTCTAATAATGTATTTCATAATGGAATTAGGAACGTTTTGCAAGCCATTGTCCCACTTCTGGCCAAAGTTTTTCATGTGCTATTTGACTCACGCAAAGGCCGACATGCCCAGTATTGAATTCTATTAGTTCTTTATCAGGGCTAGGAACAATTTCCATTATTTTTTTGCTAGATTCAGGTGGAACCAGATCATCTTTTGTTCCAATTATACTAAGAAGCGGCATTGAGATATTTTTTAAGTCTATCACAATATTTCCTACTGTCATTTTGTTTTTTATCAAAAGATTTTTTTTGTAAATTTGATTCACGATATCCTGATAAACTCTCCCTATTATTGGGATGCTGTCATAAAGCCACAGTTCTATAGAGAAAAACTGTAGCATCTCGCTCTTACTTCTTGGTTCGTTGAAATATCTCCAATATTTCAGCATGGTTTCAACAGGATTCCGGAGAACAAATGCCAAGTTAAGTAAGAATCCAGGTACATTTCCAAAGGTTTGAACTAGTTTCTCAGTATCGATTGCTGTTGTCCATCTTTCAACCACCGTTTCCTTTCCTTCTATGTCAGTCGGAGTTGCATGAAGAACTAGATTTTTTACATTTTCAGGATGAATACATGAGTAAATTAGTGCAAATATTCCTCCCCAACAATAACCAAACATGGTCACTTTGTCAACACTAGTAATTTCTTTGATTTTGTCAACTGCTTTTTCAACGTATTCATGAGCATAATTTTCCAAGGACATTTCTCGGTCAGAAAACGTCGGAGTTCCCCAGTCTGTTGCATAAACATCAAAGCCTTGTTTCAGTAAATTGTTAATTACGCTAACTTCTGGAAGCAAGTCAAGAATATAGTGTCTGTTGATGAGTGAGTATACCATAAGGATTGGGATTTTGTGTTTTTTTTCATTTTTCGATACATAGTGATGAAGATGGAATCTTCCACCCATCGGTATGATTTCTGAAGGAGTTCTATTGATGGTACCCCGTATTGGTTGAAATGTTTGGCTGATTTTTGAAAAATAGTCCGAGTAAGCTATTAAAAAATCACTACCTTTGGTTTCCATGCCCAATTGAGATTCAACTAGTCGTGCAATACTTGATGTGATGTCTTTTTCTCCCAGTCTTTGTCTCAAGCTGGAATCAAAAGATGCGCGCATTGAATTTTCAATTTTTTGAATTGGGGCATTTCTAGCATCAAAGAAAGTAGCAAGTGATTTCAGGGCAGCCTCATAAAGAGCGCCACCATATTTTAAAGAAAAATCAAACCAAGGATGCCAGTAGTCATAAAAATCAGGATTTTGATTGTTGTCGACGATATTTGCAGTTTTAGGATCTTTCATCCTTTGCAATTAACAGCAGCCGCCACGGCGTGGGTGGCTCTTTCGGTACTCTCCTTGTCGTTTTTCCTCTTCTGCTATTTTTGCGACAAATTGATTGGCGTGCTCATCATTGCAAAAGTGCTTGCCAAATCTTTTGATGGTGGTTTCCTTTTTCACATCAACCCCACAAATTTGACAGTGTTTTTCAAACATGTATTCAATTAACGTCCAGTCGGATTTAAGAGGATTTGAGATTCTCATGAATGATAATCAATACTGATAATTGCCCGACGAACTAAAAGAATCAAAACTCTCTTCCATACATGGTAAAAGACCCAGTTTGTGGAATGATTGTAAATGAAAAAACAGGACTTTATTCTGAACTAGGTGGAAGAAAGTTTTATTTTTGTAGTCCTGTCTGCCAGCATACTTTTGAACAGCCTGAAAAGGAACTAGCCAAAATGAAAAAGAGAATGTATGTTGCAGCATCTGGCGCACTTGCACTTGCAATAATTAGGGCTGCACTATACCTTAGTGTTGCAGCAGGTGCTATGGTAGTATCATGGGTACCATTTCCAGAGATCCCATTTCTTTCTTATGGTATGCTGCTTTTCATTATAGTAACTCCAGTGCAGTTTATCGGAGGTTGGTCATTTTATGTTGGTGGATACCATGCAATCAAAAGCAGAACTGCCAATATGGATCTTTTAATTTCAATTGGAACTCTTACTGCTTATTTGTATAGTACTGTGGTGTTGTTCTTTCCTCAAGCAATACCTGGTGAAGAAAAATTCGTCTACTTTGAGGTATCTGCAGTCATAATTGCATTTGTTCTTTTAGGAAAATACATGGAAGAGGCAATCAAGAAAAAGAGCTCAGCTGCGGTAAGAAAGCTGTTAGATCTTAGTCCTGCAATGGCAAGGGTGATACGTGATGGTTCAGAAATTGAGATTCCATTAAACCAAGTAATCAAAGGCGACATCATGATTGTAAAACCTGGTGAAAAGATTCCTACTGATGGCATAATCATAGATGGAGAGTCATCGGTAGATGAGAAAATGATTACTGGTGAGAGCCTCCCAGTTGGCAAAAAATCAGGAGATCAAGTGATTGGTGCAACTCTAAACAAACAAGGATTGCTCAAAATCAAGGCAACCAAAGTAGGGCAAGATACTGCACTTTCACAAATAATTCATGTTGTAGAGCAAGCACAGTCATCTACTGCCAAAGTCCAAAGAATGGCAGATTCCATAGCCGCAAAGTTTGTCCCAGCTGTGGTGTCTGTATCCATTGTAACATTTTTGGTCTGGTATTTTGTGATGGGGAATTTTGTTTCCGGACTGCTTGCATTTGTAGCTGTTATGATCATAGCATGTCCTTGTGCGCTTGGTGTAGCTACTCCAGCTGCATTGATGGTGGGAGTTGGCAAAGGTGCAGAGTCTGGTATATTGATCAGAGGTGCAGAATACTTGGAGCGTTCCCAAAAGATCACCACAATAGTATTTGATAAAACTGGAACTTTGACAAAAGGCGAACCCGAAGTCACAGATATTATACCGTTGGGGACTTTATCAGGCAAACAACTAATTGAATTTGGAGGTACTGCTGAATCAGGATCCGAGCATCCAATAGCTCAGGCCATTGTAAAAAAGGCAAAACAGATGGAAATTCCATTTACAAACTTGAAAGATTTTGAATCACTAAATGGTCTAGGTGTCAAGGCGCTGGTCAATGGAAGACTAGTTTATGGAGGAAATCGAAAGATGATGAAAAAATTTGAAATCTCAACAGAAAATATAGAGCAAAAAATGACTCTATTAGAATCTGAAGGAAAGACTGCAATCATGATAACAGTTGATAACAAAATTGAAGGAATTATTGCAGTAGCCGATTCTCTCAAGGAATCTTCTCCAATGGCAATTGCTGCATTAAAAGATCTTGGAATTGAATGCATCATGATAACAGGCGATAATGAAAAGACTGCCAAAGAAATTGCAAGACAAGTTGGAATCCAAAAAGTAATCGCGAACGTTTTACCATCTGAGAAGGCAGCTGAAATAAAGAAACTCCAGTCAGAAGGAAAAGTAGTCGCAATGGTAGGTGATGGTATCAATGATGCGCCTGCCTTGGCACAAGCAGACATTGGAATGGCAATAGGCAGTGGCTCTGATATTGCAAAGGAAACTGGTGGTATTATTTTGATTAAAGACGATATAATGGATGTTCCACGGGCAATACGACTAAGCAGGGCAACCATGAAAAAGATAAAACAGAATCTATTCTGGGCATTTGCTTACAACTCTGGAGCAATCCCAATTGCGGCAATTGGATTATTGAATCCAATTCTGGCAGCAGCAGCCATGGCACTTAGCTCGATTTCAGTAATTGCAAATTCTTCTATGTTGAGACAATACAAGATTACAAGCGGAGAAGAAAAACTTGGGATACAAAATTGAGCGAGTCAACAGGTGAAATAACAGAAATCGTATCGTCTATCTTTGAGATAAGAAATGTGAATCAAAATCTTGACGCACTACAATTTGAGATTTCAAAGGATGATTTCAAGCCAAAATTCGTAAGTCTTGTTCAGATACTTGAGCCAAAAAATCTTGTTGCAAGACTAGAGGAATTTGATGGGAAACTGTTCGTTCTGGTCGGTTCATTTACTCAACCAAAAACAAAGCGCACTTGGATACCGCAAGTTCTCTTTGTGGTTACCATTATAGTGGTATTAATTGATGGATATTTTCGCACCATATATGCAAATACAATAATTCCAATCGGGGATCCCCTGCAAATTGCAGTACTATACACTGCATCACTAATTGGAATACTTGGAATACACGAGCTAGGACACCTCATAGCTTTGAGAAAACACCAAGTACGTGCTACTTGGCCTTACTTTATTCCAGGAATTCCAGTGTTTGGCATTCCAACGTTTGGTGCATTGATCATGCAAAAAGGCTTTATGAAAAATCGAGACATTTTATTTGATGTTGGGTTTGCAGGTCCAATTGCCGGCCTGATTGTAGCTATGGTTGTTACAGTTTATGGTGCATATGTTTCCCCAATAGTTCCAATAAGCGAAGCTCAAGCACTCTTTTCAAAATCGGATTTCTTTCAAGTCCATCCAAGTATACTGATGAGTGGAATAATCACGCTTACAGGCAGAACGACAGAAGGAATGGAAATGATCATGTCTCCTGTACTTTATGCTGCGTGGCTTGGATTTCTGATTACCTTTTTGAACTTGCTTCCCGCATGGCAACTTGATGGTGGTCACATTGCAAGGGCCACACTTGGAAGAAAATGGCACAAAATAACAACATACATTGGAATTGCCATACTATTTGGTCTTGGGTATTGGTTCATGGCACTTTTTGTGCTGATGTTCAGTATGAGAAACATAGATGTCCGACCGCTTGATGACACATCACCATTATCCAAAAGAAGAAAACTGGTGTTTGTAATTGCGATGGCACTTGCTGTGATAACAGCACCGCATCCATTTTCAATGTTGCACTAAACAGATTCTGCACAATTTGTTTCATAGACAATACGGGTTGATCTGAAACCCTTGTATCATGTGTTCCAATGGCAGTCGCAATTACATCCCTTATGACATTTCGCTCATTTACAATCCGAACAGATTTTTTTAGGCCAAAATGATGCAGAATTCACGATATGATTCGAGTTTTCAATCTAATTAACCAATACCATGTTGAATCTATATTAGATACATCGTGGTAGTAATACTATCAACGTAGTGGTGTGAGTTTGCATATCCCCAAGGAAGGACTGAATTAACTACTCAGCTACGTGAGAACTCGTTAATCATTTTCCTTTGTAGTTATTTGTTCATACACTTGGTATCAGCATTACAGAAAATGTTGTGTAAGTTTTTGACAACATAAATTTGTGAAAAATCAATGACTTTCTAATCTTTTTATTATTCTGCAGAAGAGTGATCTTGAATTAAAAAAATTATAAGAATCTTATTTTTTTCCTTCTATTCCTTCTCGATGTATCCAATAATAGGCGATCTTGTTAGCATCAATCCAATAGGTTTCCTTTGCTGCATCAACTACAACTTCTTGTGTAGAGTCGTTAAAGCTAACATTGTGTTTGTAAAGTTCGATTTTCTCTCCATTATCTAGTCGTATCATTACCTCACCATTTTTGTCAAGGGATTCCTTTAGGGTTTTGAAATTTACCATTATATTACAACTGTTCATGAAGATTTAATTGTCAGTTTGATTACTAATATTGAGAATCTCAAGCTGTCCTGTAATGTATAACACACCGTACATCATCAGAATTTATGCACATATTGAGTAGCAATAATTCTATAATCGGCATAAAGAGCAAGTTCAGAGTTTATTTGTACAAAATATGCCAATAAAGATCACATTATATGCTGTTTACGAGTACATGATACCGATTAAAGGTACTTGCGGTAAAATATGAAATGTGTTCAAGAAAGTTGTTCAAATGCTCCCATCATAACAGATGGCAATACGGGTGAAGTTTGTTGTACAGGTTGCGGTTCTGTTTTGATTGAAAAAATTGAAGCTACGACTCCAGAATATTATAATTCAGAGCAACATGTTGGAAGTGGTAGGTCTGGCGGAAAAGTTTCGCTTACAATGGCAGATATGGGATTATCCACCATTATTGGGGCTAAAAATAATGATGCATTAGGTAGGACCCTATCAGCAGACATGAAAAATACATTTTACAGACTGCGAATTTG
This sequence comes from Candidatus Nitrosotenuis sp., assembly GCA_016844685.1. Taxonomy (GTDB): domain Archaea; phylum Thermoproteota; class Nitrososphaeria; order Nitrososphaerales; family Nitrosopumilaceae; genus Nitrosotenuis. The sequence continues at coordinate 23,606 of JAENJF010000010.1, forward strand.
GGATTCTCGAAGCAGATCACATTCAATTGACAGGAGTTTGAACTCTGCATTTATTTTGCTCAATTCAATAAAAGAAAAATTAGCTGTGCCAAATACAGTAGTAGAAAATACCGCTCATCTATATAGAAAAGCATTAGCTAAAAAACTTACAAGAGGTCGTAATATTGCAGGCGTGATTTCTGCATCATTATACATATCATGCAAAGAGGCAAACGTTCCAAGAACTTTGGCAGATGTTGCAGATGCATCTAACATTAGTATCAAGGATTTATCAAGACATGTTAGGGTTTTAGTCAAAAATCTAGATTTGAAATTAGAGTCTTATGACTCGTCTGAATTTGTTACTAGAATAGCTAGCGTTGCCCAAATAAGTGAGAAAACACAGCGAAGTGCTTTGAACATATTGGCCGATGCTAAAGAAAAAGGATTTACTGAAGGAAAAAATCCTGTCGCAATGGCAGCAAGTTCTCTTTATTTGTCATGTATGATGAACAGTGAGGATAAAAGTCAAAGAAAAATAGCTGCTGCGTCTGGAATAAGCATGGTTACTATCAGAACCAGGGCCAGATTTTTAGTACAAGTCTTGAATTTATCCAATTTGTTTGCATAAGACAAAATAGCCTAGTCCCGTCTGTACAGGTACAGAATAATAACCAAGGTCGTAATCCTCACAGATTGGCTTCATGAAATCTTCTTATGCACTATCAATGTAATGTGATCTTTTTTCTCTTCCTTCTCTATAGGTATCAAGTTTCAATCATTGAGTGAACTACTGGGCAAGTCCAGTGGTCTTCTTGCCGCAATATGATAGAATTTTCTTTTGATTATTTCTGCACTAATAACGTAAAGTATTATGATTATTCCTATAGAAGCATAAAATGATGCTGGTATCACTACAAAACCAAATATCTCTGCAAGTGGAGTGAATGGAAAGATTACTGTAGCTCCAACTATGAATAAAGTTGCAACCAGCAGATAACTACTTGGTTTGCTTTTGAAAAACGGTTTTTGTGTACGAATTATGAGTACTACTACTGAAGCAGATATTACTGATTCAATGAACCAACCAGTTCTAAATTCCTGTTCTGTCGCATGTAACAATATGAATACACAAAATGCCAGAAAATCAAATACAACACTCAAAAAACCAAATGTAACCATAAACTTACGGATGAATTTCATGTCCCAGCGTCTTGGTTGTTGGATCAATTTTTGATCTACGTTATCTGTAGATATTGTTAATTCAGGAAAATCAGTCATGAGATTTTCAAGTAAAATTTGTTTTGGCAATAAAGGAAGAAATGGCAAAAAGAGAGACGCTCCTGCCATACTAAACATGTTGCCAAAATTTGCACTTGTTGCCATGAATACGTACTTTAGTGTATTTACAAATGTGATTCTGCCCAAGATAACGCCATCTA